>NZ_NMWU01000018.1 GCF_002860355.1 Bifidobacterium margollesii | reverse complement strand
CGACGGCACCCCGGTCTCCTGCTCCTCGAGCCAGTCCCGATGCCACATACGCAACGCCTCCCGGCTGGGATACCCCAACTCCCGGATCACATCCGCCGCACAGCACTCATACCGGACATACAACTCCACCGCACGCCGCCGCTGCTCCCTCGTATACTTCACCATGGCCCGCCTCCCGGAACCCCCAGTCCAAGAAAACGGCACCACCTCGCGGAGACAATTCTCGTATGCTGTTTTTCGATGATTTCGGCGAAAGAGACACACGCTTTAGGGAAATTACTGCATCACTCCCCATTGATTCGATGGAGATTACAAATACTCTTCTATATGCTATCGTCAATAACCAACTTCTAATTATTAACTTTTTTAACGATATACATGATAGGCAAATGATTCAGTCTCCCCATGGATTTATTCCTAAATCATTGCAAAAGCGTAATGGGATTGTTTATGTGATAGGACGCCTATCGGGCGACTCCGCCATCTGGATTCCATCTCTCGGACAAAATGGGATATGGAAAGCTCCTCCTTGTGGAGTTATTAGTTTTCTTGGATTTCAGGATAGATTCCCTGTTTTCTGCATATCATCTCCAATCCATCAAACGCAAATTGTAACAGGAAATAGGAAAGGATTCTTAGAGGCTGTATCGTCCACACCTAATATTCACTGTCGCAAAATTATTATCCGGAGTAGAGATCAAACAAATATTCCCATTACACTTTTTTATAGACTTGATAGTATTCTCGAGCAGTCTCCTATTCTATTGATGGCATACGGATGTTATGGAATCGCACTTGAGGGAGCCTATGACCGTTTGATTTCATATGTCATACAGTCCGGCATAACTGTTGCCTTCTGCCATATTCGAGGTGGGGGCGAGTATGGGGAGGAATGGCATAGGCAAGCGATAAAAAACAATAAGTTCATATCTATCAATGATTTTCTCGATTGCACTAAAGGATTGATTGCAAATAACTTATGTGACGCCAAACGCATTGGAGCAGTGGGTTCAAGCGCCGGCGCTTTGGTTGTTCTTTCTGCCGCATTGCGCCGCCCGGATTATTTCAAAATTGTTCAATTATCGCACCCTTTTTTAACACCGGAATTGATTCTCACAAACCCCGACAATCCACTTACAATTAGCGATTGGGATGAATTCGGATATCCATCATCATCTTCTTGCTATGACTCGTTTTCACCTTTGGCGCAATTGCGGCGTCTTCCAGCTGATTTTTCTAATCAAGCTCCTGACATTTGGATTACTGCCGGCAAGAATGATATAAAGGCGCCTCTCTTATATACGGAACAATGGCTGAATTCATATTCGGCTATTGTTCCGTCCGCACATAATTCGGTGTTTTTGCAACTTTTAGATGAAGGACATCACAATTCTGATGATTCTTTGACCGGTGGCTGTTTATCAACTATATGGTTACTCGACTCTCTCTTCGACACAGATTGACATCTTTTGATGTCAATCGTCTCTCCGGCATAGACGATTGACTCGTCTTTATGGATACTGTCGGCAGTAGCACTCTCGTAGGAAGGATTCTCGTCCATGAAAAAACAACCAAATGACTTCATTGGGGTAAATACATATTTATCGATTCAGGCGCGTGGGCTGGTCAAGCGTGTGGTTTCCGCTGATGGTTCCAGTCCGAGTGTGATTCTCAATGATGTCTCGTTGGATATTCCCGGTGCCGGGTTGACGGCGATCGTCGGGCCTTCGGGTGCGGGCAAGACCTCTCTGTTGTACGTGTTGTCCGGTTTGGACAGTCCCGACTCGGGCCGGGTCGTCATCGGCGGCACCGACATCTACGCGTTGGACGAGGAGCGTCGTTCGCGGTTCATCCGCGGGCATATCGGTTTCGTGTTCCAGCAGTACAACCTCGTGCCGTATCTGACGGTCGAGGAGAACGTGATGCTGCCGCTCTCGCTCGCTCATCGCAAGGCCGACTACGTGCATGTCACGCAGCTGTTGTCCCGGTTCGGTCTGCGCCAGAGGGCGAGGACCGTGGTGAGCGCCCTGTCCGGTGGAGAGCAGCAGCGCGTGGCCCTGTGCCGGGCCCTGCTCTTGCGTCCGTCGGTGGTGTTCGCCGACGAGCCCACCGGCGCGCTCGACACCGCGAACAGCGAGCTCGTGCTGCAGGTGCTGCGCGAGCTGGCGGATTCGGGTTCCAGCGTGGTCATGGTCACGCATGACACGGATGCCGCCGCACTGGCCGACCGCGTAGTCTTCCTGCGTGACGGCGGGATCACCCACGTCGCGGGCAGGCTGACCGCCGGGCAGATCGTCGAGGGCATGCGCCGCACGTTCGAGCCGCCCATGTCGCAGCACGGTCAGGAGGTTCGCCGTGGGTAGGTATGTGCTTCGCGTGTTCCGCGACAATCTCGCGGGTTGGGTGCCCACGATCATGGTGGTCGCGGTGGTGACCACGCTGGTGGGCGTGTGCATGAACCAGTTCGTGTGGACCTCGTCGCCGTCGTTCGCGTCGGCCGCCCGGCTGGCGGGTTTGGATCCGGCCGAGTTCGCCATGGTGTCGGTCACGATCTATGTCGTGGTGGCGTTGCTTGCGTTCTTCTCGCTCACGGTGGTCGGTTCGGCCACGGTTGACCGCATCCGCGGCACGTTCGCGCAATGGCGTCTCATGGGCGCCAGCCCGAGCCAGGTGCGTGCGGGCATGTGGATGCTCGTGGGCGTGGCGAGCTTCATTGGCTCGCTGCTCGGTTCACTGATCGCGATGCCGGCCAGCCTGCTCGCGGTTCCCGAGTTCGACGCGATGGCCGCGGAGAGCTTCGCCGGCGGGCTCGGCTCGTTCGTCCCTCCCGCGTTCGCGCCGTCCGTGGCGGCATGGCTCGGCTCGCTGCTGTTGGGCGTGGTCACGTGCATGCTGGGCGCGTTTGTGCCCTCGATGCGTGCGGCGAAGGTCCGTCCCATCGAGGCGATCCGCGGCAAGGACGCGCCGATTGGACGGCGTGGATGGCGGTATTGGGTGCGCTGGACGCTGGGACTGGTTGTCATGGCGGCGGCGCTGGTATTGGCGTTCTCCGGCATGGGCATGCCGCGCGCCCGCGCGTTCGGACAGGAGGCCGGCCAGACGTTCAACGGCGCATTATGGGCCGGGATCATCGCGTCGTTCGGCATGTATGTCCTCGCCGGCGTGCTGGTCCCGATCCTGTTGGACGCGGGACGCGTCATGTGCCGCCTGTGCGGGTCGGCGACCGGCGTGCTCGCGGCCCGTGCCGCTAGGGCGAAGGCCGTGTCCAGTATGAACACCATCGCCCCGCTCGCACTGGCTCTGGGATTGTCCGCGACCCTGCTGACCTGCGCGCGGTCCTACGGGCGGATACTGGCCCTGGGTGGCCATCCGACGAGCCTGAACTACGCGGACTCGCTGCTGATGATCGCGATGCTGTGCATCGTGTCCCTGGCCACGAGCCTGGCCGTCATCGCGTTGTCGAACCGCGGCATGGTCGCCGACCAGGCGCTGCTGCGCAGCATCGGCATGTCGCCGCGCCGGGTGACGCGCATGATCCTGTGGCAGAGCCTGCAATTGGCCGCCGGCGCGGTCGTCCTCGCGCTCATCCCGGTCGCCGTCAGCTCGCTCGTGCTCGCCACACGCTCCATCACGCTCGTCGGTGTTCCGGTGGCCGAGATCCCGTGGACCGGTGTGATCGGCGCGGCAGCGGCCTGCTGGCTGGCGTTGTTCCTCATCCAGTACATGCAGATCCGCCCCGCGTTGCGCCGCAGCGTGGCCGACGCGATCAGAAGCCGTTGACGGCACCGGATTCGGAAAAGGAGGATGAGATCATGCCTGTCCGATACACGGCCATGCCGAGGCGAGCCCCGGTGTCCATGCTGCTCGCGTTCCTGCTAATCCTGACGGCCTTGTTCGGGCTGGCGGCGTGCGGCTCCATCCAAGGCTCCTGGCCGGACGGCCAGTATGCCGGCCGGGTGCCCGAACCCGATCGGGTGACGACCCGTATCAGGGACGAGACCGACAACGGCTATCTGATCGACGTGTCATGGACCATCGCCGAGGCGAAGGACTACGCGCGAAAGATCAAGGACGCGGGCTTCACCCGCAACGCCACCGAGGAGGAACAGGCCGGCGTATACGACTACACGGCCGACGACGGCATCGTCAAGGTCTCCATCAGTGCATTGCCTGGTGACAACGGCACCATCAACATCAACAAGCTCCAATGACACTCAAAAGGATCGGCGCTCATGGACATTCCCGCACATCACGAACCGTCACCCGGCAAGCCCCTGTCGGCGTCACCGCCCGTCCCGGAGCCCGGCCGGCCGAACCCGCCCCAACCGTTGCAAGCCGCGCCGAACGATTCGATCGTCGGATTCCTGCTGCTCGGACTGTTCCTGTCCCTGCCCGGCGTGCTGATCGCGTGGATCACCGGCCGCGACGGGCACGGATGGGAGCATGGCGGCCGCGTCGCCGCATGGATCGGGGCGCTGCTCTCGCCGTTCGTATGGCTGGCCATCATCATCGTATTCACTTTGTTGTTCACCGGTTCGGTCACGATGCTCGGCTGCCTGATGCCCGGCGCGGACTGTCTCGCCCAGTAAGCACGCCGATGACCCGGCGAGACGGCACAGTGGATCGTATGGAACGGCAAACGGTGAACGTCGGCAGGGTCACGGCCACAGCCATGCCATTATGCGTGCTCGCGGTCGAGGTCATGATGCTCATGTGGGAGCGCATAATCGGCACCCCATTGGACCCGATGTACACGCTCGCCAAGCAGACCGGCGGATTCGTGCTGCTGTTGCTGGCCCTGTGCCTGTCATGCTCGGTCTTGATGTTCCGTTACCGGGTCCCGTCCGTCACATTGATGTCGCAGCTCGTCCTGACCCTAATGCTGTCCTTCTGGCATGCGGACTCGATTCTGCTGGTCCAGCTGGTCGCGGCGTTTTACGCGTTCATGCGCACGACCGGGGAACGCCGCATGTACATCGGATCCCTCGCGACGACGTTGGCCGTGACCTTGGCGACGTTCATGTCATGGCCCGCCAGCCAGTTCCTCGGCGAATGGCCTGGCCGCATCCTCCTACTCGCCCTCGCCGGCGCGATCGCCCTGGCGCACCGCGGCATGGTTCAAGCCAGGAGAGCCACGGCCGCCGCCGGCCTGGAACACCGGCGCGCGCAGACCGCCGTCAAGCAGCGTGACGCCGCGGTGCGTCGTTCGCGCATCGCCGGACAGCTGCACGACAGCGTGGGTCACGGGTTGACCACGATCATCGCTTTATCCGAGGGATTGAGCGGTAAGACCGGCGACCCGCGCGTGGACGAGGCCCTGAAAGGCATCAACGAGATCGCACGGGAAAGCCTGGCGGACACGCGCAAGGCCGTGCGCGCACTGACTGAAACCGACACGACCGACGAAGACCCTGCTGAACCGGGATCCCGGAGCATGCGTTCATGGGATGACATCCGTCCGATCCTCGCACATGCCCGCACGCTCGGCATCATCACCATATTCACCGAAACCGGCATCCGCGCCGACGACGAACCCCAGGCGGACCTCTGCTTCGACGTGACCCGAGAGGCCATAACCAACGCCATCCGCCACGGCAGACACGTCACGCATCTCAACGTCTCATGGAACCACCAGCCCAACGGAGTCACCGTCATCGTCCGCAACGACGGAGCCACCGGTGCGGCGCAAGCCGTCGCACCCGATGACGGCACCGGATTGGCCGGACTGTCACGGCGCGTGCAAGACGCCGGCGGCACGTTCGCCTATGGGCCGGTCGATGGCACCGAATGGCAGGTCAAAGCGGTCATTCCCCCAACCGGGAACATGACCGGGAAGCAACCGGCCGAAAGGAAGATTCAACCATGATCCGTGTGATGCTCGTAGACGACCAGAGACTGGCACGCCTCGGTTTCCAGCTCATGCTCGACGACGTGACCGACATCACCGTCATCACCTCAGCGGAAAACGGGCAATCCGCCATCGACACACTCAACCAGTTGGATGCCAATCACCGGCCATTGCCCGACGTGATCCTCATGGACGTGCGCATGCCCGGCATGGACGGCATCGAAGCAACCCGACACATCGCCAGACACTGGCCCACCATCAGAACCCTCATCCTCACCACCTACGACGAAGACGACTACGCCTTCGGCGGGCTCGACGCTGGAGCCAGCGGATTCCTACTGAAAGACATAAGTAAATCACAATTAATGGAATCGATAAAAGCTGTTTTTGAAAATGGTAAAATTCTTACTCCACGAATAACAAAGAAACTAGTAGAATATCAACAAAGCAAATTCATTTTTCAAGACCAACAAAATATATTTATTGAATCATTCAAGAGTCTTACTACTAGAGAGCGTGACATATGTGCCTTAATCGCACAAGGACTCAGTAATGAAGACATAGCAAAAAAACTATTTCTGGAAACCAAATCAGTCAAACGCTATGTTAGTCGAATTCTATCGAAACTTCATCTTTCAAACCGCACCCAAATTGCAATCAATTGGATTAAATCGGGTGTTTTTACACAACTGAAATAGTGACTTCAATTCAAACATAGGCCCATGTCAATATTTCACACATTTATGAAATGTGCTTAACATGAAGTATCCATCTAATTACGAGTATAATTTATATACTCCTTTATAATACTATATGAACCATAGCTAATTTCTTACAGGAGTCATCTTTGTAATCTATTCATCTTGAAACGATGCAAATCCTTGGTCAGCGGCATAATTTCTTAGCGCTATCTGCCATTTGCCAGCAGCAGTCCTGAAATCGGTCTTGCCGGAGAAGAACGATCCCATATTGTCGTTGTAGATGGAGCGGGCGTAGGGTTCGAAGGGCAGAAACTCCCATTTGCCGGTGACGTTCTTGGCGGCCTGGGAGAAGACCTCGTTGTATTTCTGTCCGCCGAAGAACTCGTTGTCGCTGCCGTCGGCGTTCCTGAGCGTGGTCTTGGCGAGGAAGTCCTTCTGGTCGAGGGTCTTGGTGGTGGCGGGGAAGCTGCCGTTGGATACGCGGGCGTCGATGCCTTCGTCGTTGGTGGTGACGTATTCGACGAACTTCTTGGCGGCGTCGAGTTTGCCGTCGGGGATCTTCTTGGTGATGGCCAGTCCGCTGCCGCCGTATTCGCCGTTGATGGGCGTTCCGTCGATGGTGGGTAGGAGGGCTACGCGGAATTTGCCGGTGGCTTGGGGCACGCCCTGCAGGAGGTTGTTGGCCATCCATGCGCCGCTGATGAGGCTGGCGATGGAGCCGTCGCCCAGTGACTTCATCCAGTCGTCGGTCCAGGTCTTCGTGTGGACGTCGATGAGGTCTTCGTCGCGCATCTTCTGCCAGAGGTTCATGAACCGCTGGGCGCCCTTGTCCTTGGTGATATTGATGGTCAGTTTGTCGTCGTTGAGTTTGTAGGCGTGGCCGCCCATGGCCCACATCATCGCGTTGAACAGGCCGGCGTCGCCGGAGTCGGAGGTGATGTAGGAGCCGGTGGCGCGGATCTTCTTCGCGTCTTCGTAGAACTCGTCCCAGGTGGTCGGTGGTTGGCCGATACCGGCCTTGTCGAACACGTCCTTGTTGTAGAAGTAGGCCATGGGGCCCGAGTCGGCAGGCATCGCGTACAGGCCGCCGTTGATGTTCACGGAGTTCCATGTGCCGGGAGTGAACGTGTCCTTGAACTTGACGGTGTCGTAGACCTTGCTCAGATCCATGAGCGTGTCCGAGTGCACGAACTGCGGGATGGCGAGGTATTCGATCAGGGTGACGTCGGGCAGGCCATTGCCGGCCTGGGCCGCGTTGTTGAGCGCGGTGTAGGTCTCCTCGGTGCTGCCGACGTTGCTCACCTTCACCGTGATGTCGGGGTTGGCCTTCATGAAGTTTTTGGCGGCGCGATCGATGCTGGCGTCCCACGACCATACCGTCAGTTCGGTCTTGCCCGAGCTTGTTGTCGTGTTGCCGCATCCCGCGAGAGGGATGAGCAGCGCTCCGATGGCGGCCGTGGCGATGGCTGCGCGTGTGGTGTTGTTCATGTTGGTCTTCTTTCCGTGCTCGACCATCTTTGGCCGTATGTCGCAACTATTTTGTTTGGATGTCGAACATGATTATGTACAAAGATGGGAAACTTGTCAAAGTGCCGGGGTTTTCATATTGTCAGTCCCCTGATGGGTGTTATCCTGAAAGCCGTTCGAGGATGACGCCGGGATGTCCGTCCCGATAATGTGATTCCGCATTTTCCGCAATCGTCTCACCCGAGGAGGGCTCCCATGTACGCTAAATCCAATCCCAGCGATGCAAGGGCCAACAACCGCAGACTGCTGTTCCGGCTACTGTTTCCCGACCGGCAGCTGTCGCGCGCCGACCTGTGTAAGGAGACGGGGCTTTCCCGCGCCACCGCTACGGATGTGACCGGCGAGATGATCGACGACGGCCTGCTGAGGGAACTGGGGTCGGGCAGGCGCGACGGCCGGGGCAAGCCGGGCACCCTGCTGGCCATCGACGCGGACGTGCTTCGTCTGGTATGCGTCGATCTGTCCCGCCCGTATGTGATGACCGGCGCCGTGATGGACCTGCGGGCCAGAATCGTGGAGCGCCGCGAACGCGTGCTCGATGATGGCGACCGGGTCAATCTCGACGATGTGCTCTCGCTTGTGGGCCAGATGATCCGGCTTGCCGGTTCGGGGCTCGTCGGCATCGGCGTGGCCGTCCCCGGCGTGGTTTCCGGCGCGGGGAGGGTGATCTCCAGTTCCAATCTCGGCTGGGATGACGTGGAGCTTCGCGACATGCTCGAAGGCGAGTTCTCGTTGCCGGTCCGAGTGGACAACGACGCGAACGCGGCTCTGCTCGCCGACCGCTTCCTCGGGCACGGCAATCCCAACTGTCTGCTCGTGCAGATCACTCGGGGCATCGGCGCGTCGGTGCTGCTGAACGACGAGTTCGTGGAGGGCGATGACCATGCGGCCGGCGAAATCGGCCATGTCGTGATCGATCCCGCCGGCCCTGCGTGCACCTGCGGCAAGCGCGGCTGTCTGGAGACCTACGTATCGGCCATCGCGTTGCGCGACCGCATCCGCCGGAATCCCGAGCGGCGCGCGGACATCCTGGCCGAGGCCGGCGCAAGGCTCGGCAGCGCGCTGGCCATGCCGGCGAGCCTGCTGAACCTTCACGACATCGCCGTCTACGGGCCTCCCGACATCGTCGGCGAGACGCTGCTCGGCGCATGCGGCGAAACCGTCAACTCCTTGTCGCGGAACGACTACCAGAGCAACATACGGGTGCGCCGGTGCGAGCTCGGCGACGACGCCACCCTGCGGGGGCAGGCGGTCTCGGTTCTGCGCGAGATCGTGGGCAGGCGCGGGCTGTCCGCGGCGGCGGCCTCGTCCTGATGGATGCGGCCGCCGTCGCAGGGCGCGCATGTCGTGGTGTATCATCGCTTCCCGAATCCAATATGTAAGGATTTCGAACATAATGATCGGCGGACGAAAGAGAAGTCCGTCCAACGGGAACGGAGATTGCCATGATGATGAACGGCGGCGGCGCGACGGAAATAGAGAACCTGCGCGTCGGAGTGGATGTCGGGGGAACGAAGATCGAGGCGGTGCTGACCGACGCGGCCGGCGCCATCCTCGCGTCCGGACGCAGGACGGCCCGAAAGGGCGGCAATGAGGTCGTGGAGGACGTGGCCGCCATCGTGCGGCAGGTGGCCGGCATGAGGTTCGGTGATGTGAGATCGGTGGGCATCGGCATCCCGGGGTTGGTCCACCGAGACACCGGGCAGGTGGAGAACGTGGTCAATCTCGGAATCGAGAAACTGGAGCTCGGGGGCCGCGCGTCCGGCGTGCTCGGTCTGCCCGTGTGGGTGGACAACGACGTGAACGCCGCCGCGCTGGGAGCCTATGGGACGCTTCCCGAACGGCTCCGTCAGGGAAGGATGGCGTTCGTCAACCTGGGGACGGGGCTGGCGGCCGGATTCGTCCGCGCCGGTCTCGTCGAACGCGGCGACACGGGCGCCCTCGGGGAGATCGGCCACCTTCCGGTGGATTCCAACCGCGTGGCATGCAAATGCGGCCAACGCGGATGTCTGGAGACCGCATGCTCGGGAGGGGCTCTGCGACGCATGTGGCCCATGGCGGATCCTCCGCTGCCCGACATCCTCGCGAAGGCCGCAGGAGGCGATGCCGAAGCCGGGCGGGTTCTCGGCATCCTGCTGCATGCCCTCGCCGACGTCGTGCAGATCGTCGCCCAGGGCGAGGACCCTTCGGTCATCGTCATCGGGGGCGGCGTCTCGCGCGTCGGCTCCCCGTTGCTTGACGCATTGCGCGGGGAACTGCGCAGGCGGGAATCCTCCAGCGGTTTCATCGCGGGTCTGCGCCTGACGGAACGTCTGCGGCTCGCCGACCCGTCGATTCCGATCGGCGCGCTCGGTGCATCCCTCATCGCCTGCTGACCGCACTTCCCGATGCAACGCCCCCCTTCGGCGCGTCGGGCCGAATGCCGCGCGTTCCGTCAGGTTTCGCCAAGCAAGGCCGTAGCATGCCCCTTATTTTGTTCGACTGACTTGCAAAAAAGATAAAGGCGTCATATCCTTGGCTATCAAGGAGGTTGAAACCAACTAAGGGAATTAAGCAAGGATGACTAACAAAATTCTGGTCATTCATGCCGTGATGTCATGTCGAGGAACGATGTGACATCACGTTCCCAGGCGCTGTTTCGGGCGCCGGCGACGGCGTCCGAAACAGCATCGTCCACGCATGGCAGCGCGGGCGGATACGGACCCGGGACCGTCGTGCGCAGCGGCACGTCGCGCCATTCCTCCGAACGGCGGCGTCGGGCAGGCATTCCAGGAAAAGGAAACCACCATGAGAACGAAGAGGATTTCCGCGGCCATCGCCTTGGCGGCCGCGTCAGCGCTCACCCTGTCGGGATGCTCGATGGGAGCCCCGTCCGGCGGATCGCAGCAGGATGCGTCCGCGGGCGGCAAGCTGACGGTGTGGATCATGCAGGGCGACCAGAGCGAGGACACCATCAAGGCGATCAACGAGCGGTTCACCAAGGAGACGGGCGTCAAGGTCGATGTGCAGACCCAGGTGTGGGCCGACATCAACACGAAGGTGACGACCGCGCTGTCCACGGACACGCCGCCGGACGTTATCGATCTGGGCAACACGCAGGTCGCCGGGTTCGCCGTGAGCGGCGGCCTGCTGGATCTGACGGACAAGGCCGACGATATGAGGCAGGGGCACACCTGGCTGTCCGGTCTTGAGGAGCCCGCCACCATCGACGGCAGACTGTACGGCATCCCCGCGCTGGGGGCCGCCGGCGCCGTGATCTACAACAAGAAGATGTGGTCCGCGGCCGGAATCGACAATCCGCCGAGCACGTACGAGGAGCTTGAAGCCGACCTGCAGAAGCTCCGGGACGCGAACACCGACAAGGACTTCTCCCCGTTCTACATGCCCGGCCGCGATTGGAAGTCGGCGGCACGGTGGATCTGGGATGCCGGCGGCGACTTCGCCGAGCAGCAGTCGGACGGAACCTGGAAGAGCACCCTGTCGAGCGACAATTCGCTCAAGGGCATCGACCAATGGCTGGAATTCCAGCACAAGTGGTCCTCCGAGGCGTCCCGTTCGCTGGATACCGGCAACCCCGACTTCAGCCAGCTGCTGGCCGAAGGCAAGACCGGCGCGATCCTGAACAACAGCGCCGGCATCCGCACCATCCAGCAGTACAACCCCGACCTCACGACCGACGATCTGGGATCGTTCCCCATGCCCGGCGCCAGCGGCAAGCTCCAGCCGGCGATGATGGCCGGCTCGGTATGGGGCGTCGCCCAGAAGAGCAAGCGTCAGGAGCTGGCGCTCAAGTGGATCAAGATCGCCGCGAGCCCCGAGATCCAGAAGGACTACGTGTTCGCCAAGGACGGGTGGATGCCCAACTACGTCGAAGGCCTCGACGAGGTCATGAAGTCCGCGGACTTCCCGTCCTACCTGACCGGCTTCTTCGAGTCGGCGAAGAACACCAAGGCCACGCCGGCGTCACCGCAATGGCTGACCATCGAGAACGACAGCTCCCTGAACTGCTTCGGCGACATCGCCACCGGCGCCACCACGGCCAAGGCCGCGGCCAAGTCGTTCGACGAGCATGCGGACTCCCTGTACGCGAAGAAGTAGGGGAAGCGTGATGAGCAATGCGCAATCGACGGCTGCCGCCGTCCCCGTGGTGAAGCGGCGTCGCAATCTGACGCCCCTGTGGCTCCTGACACCCGCCGGCGTGATCATCATCGCGCTGGTCGTGGTGCCGTTGATCTTCCTGGTCTTCACGTCGTTCACGGACTTCAACCAGAAGACCCTGTTCACGGGCTCGTTCAACATCGTCGGGTTCGACCAGTACGAGAACGTGCTGACCGACCCGGAGTTCTACAAGTCGCTGGCCCGCACGTTCGGGTTCGCTGCCGCCCTCGTGGCCGGCAGCGTGCTGATCGGCATGGGCGTGGCCCAGCTGATGACCAAGCTGGGGCCGGTGATGCGCTGGCTGGTCACGTTCGTGCTGATCTTCGCGTGGGCCATGCCGAACGTCGCCTCGTCGGTGGTATGGAAGTGGCTGTTCCAGCCGGGGTACGGCGTGGTCAACTGGCTGCTGACCCAGACCCATTTGTTCGGGGACGTGACGAACCTGTCGTGGACCGACAACACGTGGCTCGCGTTCCTGGAGATCTGGCTGCTGGTCGTCTGGCAGGCCGTCCCGTACATCGCGATCAACCTGTACGCGGCGACCACGCAGGTGGACAAGTCCTGCCTTGAGGCGGCCCAGCTGGACGGCTGCTCGAAGCTGCGCTGCTACTGGCAGATCACCGTGCCGCTGATCAAGCCGAGCCTGATGGTCATCACGATGCTGTCGGTGATCTGGGACTTCAACGTGTTCAACCAGATCTGGCTCGTCTCCCAGGGAGGCCCCCGCGAGACGACCGCGACGATCGGCATCTTCACCTACAAGAAGGCGTTCGTGTCGTTCGACATCGGCACCGGCGCCGCCGCGAGCGTGCTGGTCACGCTCATCCTGCTCGCCCTGACGAGCGTGTACATCCGATACCTGCTCAAATCCGGGGAGGACCTGTGATGACCACCGCAACCATAACCTCTGCCGCGCCGCGAGCCAAGCGCAGCCTTTCCTCACGGCTGCGCCGCATCGGCACGATCGTGTTGGCCGTCGCGTTCTGCATCGTGTGGATCTTCCCGGTCTACTGGATGTTCGTCACGTCGATCAAGCCGCGCAACCAGATCATGACCGCCACGCCCGTGTTCTGGCCCGCGAAGCTGTCGATCGACAACTTCATGGTGGCCGTCACCCAGACGTCTTTCCTGACGAACCTGAAGAACAGCGTGATCGTGACCGCCGTGTCGATCGTCCTGTCGATCGTCCTCGCGTTCTTCGCGTGCGCGGCCCTGACCCTCTACCGGTTCCGCGGCCGCAAGGCGATCATGGTGTTCGTGCTGGCCATCCAGATGACCTCGGGCGGCATCATCCCGCAGTTCATCATCTTCAACCAGTTCGGCCTGCTGAACAAGTACAGCGGCCTGATCCTCGCGTACATCGCCATGGTCCTGCCGTTTGCGATCTGGAACATGCGCGGCTTCTTCCTCAACATCCCGAAGGACATCTTCGAGTCCGCGGCCGTTGAGGGGGCCAACGACTGGCAGATCCTGTGGAAGATCACCTTCCCGCTGGCCGCGCCCGGCATCGTGTCCACGTCCGTGTTCGCGTTCATCAACGCGTGGAACGACTATATGACCGCTTACACGTTTATGAAGGATCAGGCGAAGTATACGTTGCCCGTGTGGCTCTCCTCGTTCTCCACGCCCACCATGGGCACCGACTTCGGCGGGCAGATGGCCGCATCCGTTATCTTCTCCCTGCCCGTCGTGATCTTCTTCATGATCATTCAAAGGAACATCATGAAGGGCGTCACCACGGGAGCCGTCAAATAACCCAACCGAATCGATCGGCAGCATGTGCGGTGTCGGGACCATATCCGCGAAATGGCCTCGACACCGCACTGCCATCTCAGGGCCAAACGAACCTCACAACAATCCTTAGCGATATGCCAAGAAAGGAACTTCCCATGAACGGCCAAATACTCCTGCAAGGATGGACCATCATCCCCACGCCGCAAACCATGCAGCATAAAGCAGGCATCGCATTGCTGCCAATGTGCGGACGAATCAACGAAGCGCGCACGGTCGGTGACGATCGGCATATACTCGCCGCACAACTCATCGACGACATCCGCGCAGCCACCGGATTGGAATGGGACATCGCGACGGGCGACCGCTGGCCGGGATTCATCACCCTGACCATACTTGACAATCCCCATGCACACCCGTCCGGCTCGTATACGCTCGATGTCACCCCGGATGGCGTGACCGTCGCGGGCGTGGACTTCGAGGGCGTGCGCAACGGCGTGCAGACCCTGCGCCAGCTCATCCGCCAATGCGGCGCCGCCCTGCCCCTCCTGCACATCGAGGACCGGCCCGCCTTCGAAACGCGCGGCTACTACCTCGACGTCACCCGCGGGCGCGTCCCCACCCTCGACTGGCTCAAACACTGGGCCGACAAACTCTGCCTCTACAAGTACAACCAGCTCCAGCTCTACGTCGAACACACCTTCCGCTTCGACGGCATGAGCGAGACATGGCGCGGCTCCAGCCCGCTCGCCCCGCGCGACATCCTCGACCTCGACGACTACTGCGCCGAACGGGGCATCGAGCTGGTGCCGTCGGTCTCCACGTTCGGTCACCTCTACATGGCCCTGCGCACCCGGAGCCTGCGCGATCTCGGCGAGTTCCCCGAGACCGCCGACGAACCGTTCGGATTCATCGACCGCATGCGCCACCACACATTGAACATTAGCGACGAACGCGCCTTCACTCTGTCATGCCGGCTCATCGACGACTACCTGCAATTGTTCCGCTCCGACAAGTTCAACATCTGCGCCGACGAGACCTTCGACCTCGGCAGGGGTCGTTCCAAGACCTTCGCCGAGGAGATCGGCGTCGCCGCCATGTACGTCGACTACGTCACCCGCCTGTGCCGCCACCTCGAAGCCCAAGGCAAACAGCCGATGATGTGGGGCGACATCGCCCTCGAACACCCCGAGATCCTGGAGCGCCTCCCCGAAGCCGTCACCCTGCTCAACTGGCAGTACGACCCGCAGGTCACCGACGAGAAGGTCCGCACCGTCGCCCAATCCGGCGCCACACAGATCGTGTGCCCGGCCGTATGGTGCTGGAACGCGCTCCTGCCGCGCATCGACGACGCCTGGAACAACATCACCCGCATGGCCCGCTACGGCACGCAATACCAAGCGGCAGGCATGCTCGTCACCGACTGGGGCGACCTCGGCCACGTCAACGACCCGCGCATGGCCATCCCCGGCATGATCATCGGCGCACAGGAATCCTGGAACCCCGGGCGCATCCCCGACGAGACCGACATGCTCCGACGCATCTCCCGACTCGAATACCACGACGCCAGCGGAGAACTGCTTGATATCCTTGCTCGCGCAAGCCATGCGGCCTGCTTCCAATGGAACCACCTGATCACTTGGCTGGAACTTGATGACGGACGGGGCGGCGTCAACACCGGTGTCCTGCAAACCATCCCAGGACTGCTGCCGGAAAACGAACGACCAGACGATGTGATCCGCGCCCTTCAGGACGGAAGCCGGGCACCGTCACTTGTGGAATCCCGACGGATGCTGCTCCGCTATCTGAAGCACCACATCTCGCTCGGTGAAACCGCAGATCACCTTCTGCAGACCAGCGCCCGTCGAATCTCCGCGATCACCGCGACCGCAGGACCGCGAATCGCAGGAAACGCCGCTGAATTCCGCGTAGCCATCGAGGGGCAACGACTGTTGAACCGAGTTGGTCTCCAGCTTGCGTCCGATGTCGGGGTCATCGACTCTTTGCAGTCAAGTGCCGCATCTCAGCATGATGATACGGCGCGTCTTGCCGAAGCGCTGGAAATCTGGATGGAGGCGTATGCGGCGCAATGGAGTACTCTCAGCCGAGACTCCGAACTTCGTCGGCTGCAAGATACGGTGTGGGAGTTAACGGACTATCTGCGCTTCCAATCCGTCTGATGCTGCGATTGTGAGACTTCGACCAGTCAGAGACCGAAATGCCGTGAGGGACCAGATTCAGATCCCTCACGGCATTTCCTATATGAAGGTGAGTCACGTATCGCGATGGTGCATCACTTTGGTCTAGGACTCACGCCGCTGAATGTCGCTCATAAATGATTCGGCAAGCTCGTCAACCACTTGACTCTGATGTGAGGCGACGGTGAGCTGGTAGTACCGGATAGCCACCTTCTCACTGACGTGTCCCAATTGATTCATGACTTCCCGCAACGTTCCACCCTGAATCATGAGTAATGTTGCATGGCTGGCTCGTAATGCCTGGAATGTCAGATCAGGGCGTCCTGCTTTCAGCCGGGCCTTGGCGAACTGGCCGTCCAGCGTTGTCTGGGACATGATTCTTGCACGTTTGGGCACGAACACCGGCGAATCCGGTCGTGTCAGATCGCAGTAATCAGAAAGGTGCTGTCGAATAAGAGGAATCAGGGTATCCGGGATGTGTACGTTCCTGATGCTGGATTCCGTTTTCGTCTTACCGAATTGGAGATCCCCTCTGTCAGCGTCACCGCGATTCACGGAGTGCCGGACATGAAGTATCTGCCTGTTCAGATCGATGTCTTGCACCTGAAGCCCACATAGTTCACCACATCGCAGACCACCCACTAAAGTCGAGAGGAATACGGACAGTCTGGTGTAATCGGGCATGGCGTCAGCCAGCAGGATCAGTTCGGAAGGAGTCACCGGCGGTACATTGATGCGGGCGGGCTGTGGCGCTGGCGGAATATGGAATATGAAGGGATTGAAGGACAGCAATGGCTCCGAACCGTCCAATCCGCCACGGGTGGCTGACTCCAGTACCGCCTTCAGTCGCATGCATGAGCGTCGGAACGCCCACCGTCCTTCCGGGTGAGGCGCATCATACCAAGCCTTGATAATGGACGGAGTGATCTCGTTAAGCGGCAGGTCCCCAAGACTTGGCAAAAAATGGCCAATGTCCAGATAAAGATTGCGACGCGTGCCACCGGCGATACCATTGCCGTCGGGCAGCCGGTATTCCTCGGCCCATCGCATCACATAGTCGCGGAACAGCATATTGCGTTGTGTCCGGCTCTTTTCCGCGACGGCTTTTCGTCGGCTTCGTTCCGTTGGATGAACCCATTCGGCGATGCCGTTACGATGGAGACTGACAAGATACTTTTCGGCTTCCAACCACCTACGGGCTTCGAGCTCCTGATCCGGCTTGAACTGGCGTTGGACGCGTTTGCCAGGTTCTAATGGATTCGGATATCGAACCTGCCATGCGATTAGCATGCCGGTTCCGTCATAACGGGCCAGCACGGTTCCCCACTTGCTTCGCGGAGGCTTCTGCGGATGGTTTCCATGGGAATGCCTGATTTTCGGCATATTGATCTCCCTCGATCGCGAAAAGGCGCACCCTGCGTGCGCCTTGTGGGGAGATTGAAACCAAAAACCAGTGTAGGCAGATATGCTGAAAGAACCGTTGTTTGTTTTTGTCATCCAGAGATGACAAAAACAAACATAATCGGCCTTAAGCGGGTTATAGAAGCAGCTAGTTGTATCTCTCCCTTCCCGCGATTGACGTATTGCAAGTCATCTCTAGATGTCAATAACTCCTTTTCTGATTGCTTCTCTCTCGCTTGGGCAGAAGACTGAATCTTGCAAGATGAAGTCATAGGGCTTCGACACCTAGCAGAAAGGAAAGTAATTACCATCTAGTTTTTACGTATGCCTTTACACATTCCAAATTTCCCAACAAAAACAAAGGAGTAATCATGATTGTGCGAAAGAAATTTACGGCAATTGTCCTTGCGACAATTCTGGGTATAACTGGCATCGCATTGCCCTCTACCGCTTTTGCCGGCGGTCCGAATTATGGTCGCACATGGGAAAGCAGCATTGGCGGCATCAAGGTGAATGGCTATGTACAGATTCAGGCCTCCTATAATGATGGCGGGCGTCACGCGCGTCGCGGATATCAGCGCTTCACCCGACAGGCCGGCCCCAGTCTGGATACCGGACGCCTGTATACATCAGCTGCTTCCTATTCAGGAGACACTCAGGTTCGAAGCAGGACGGACTCCGTCTGGGATTCCGTATTGTGGGGCGATAAGTACGTCACGCACTATTACTGGGGCGTTGAATACTTCTGACGCATTTCTTATTGCACCCATCTAGAAATACCGTGATTGGAAAGATACGGAATGCTAAAAATTACCCATCATCTAAAGATTTTTTCTACATCCATTTGCGCAATATCGTTGCTGTTGGGTGTGTTGTCTTCGTTTCTTGCGTGGGCTGTGTACTGGAGCGTTCTTGATTGGCGTGGCTCGCAGTGGGGCATGTCCGATGCGCGGACGCAACTGGTGCTGACCGCTTCGGCGGATGCCGAGCACGACGACGGGAAGAATCTTGAGGCGACGCGTGATCTGGCCAGGTATCTTTCCGGTCACGGTATTTCCCTGTTGGAGGGTTCCGTGGGGGACGGTTGGCCGGCGATCGTGTTCCAGTCGTCGGGGTCCTCCATCGGATGGGCCGATGCGCTTCCGCGCGGATGCCGGGACATGGACAGTCGCATGGCTTGTGTGATCGAGTCGTCGTTCTCGGCCGGCCAATGGCGCGAGCATGGGGATGCCCCGCTGCTGCCCCAGGGGTTTTCCGTCGGCGGCGTCGCCAGGGTTCCGGGGGTGAACGTGGGCGGCAATCTGCAGTATGTGCTCCCGTTGGGGGCGGTTCCCTTGTTTCCCGGCAGCGTGTACGTGAACACGAGCGACCCGCAGCGGCTCCGGGAGATTTCGGATCTGTTCGCGCGCTGTGGCATGGACGTGACCCGGCCTCAGGCGCAGTCGTTGTGGTCGTCCCTTGCCGGGGATTCCTTCGTGGGCGTCACCTTGTTGTTCCTCGTACTGGCGTTGGTCTGCGCCTGCGTGTGCGTGACGACGATGGAGACGGCGAGGAAGGCCGACCTGCATGTCAGGCGATTGTTCGGTGCCACTGGCAGGCAGGTGTGGGCGGGCCGGGTGCGCGGGGCCGTTGCCTCGATTGTGACGGGCGTGCTGGCGGGAACCATGTTGAGTGCCGTGCTCATCACCGTGGTGTCGGGCAGGACCGGCATCGGCCCGGCTGTCGCGTTCGCCGCGGCCTTCATCGGCGGGACGGCCCTGACGGTGCTGGTGACGGGTCTGGCCGAATGGTTCGGCATACGATCGAATGACGAGGTGGAACGATGATCCATGAACTGATGACCGGCGTCCGTATGGGATTGAGGCGATGGGGATCGATCCTCGGCATCACGCTGCTCGTAGTCTTCGCAGGCAGCGTGTTCACGATGACGCTCAGCGACGTGCTGACCGAGTCCAGCGTGATCGGCGGCGAGGCCCGCCTGCGGGCCGCCGACGCGGTCACGTTCTCCCCGCAATACCTCCTGCAGTCCCCGAGCAAGACGGACCCCAAGGTGGCGGATGGCCTGCAGGACATGCTGGAACAGGGCAGGGCGTACTCCGCGATCATCAACAACATCGAGATCGACGATCCCGGGTTCGCCAACGGCATACCGACCATCATCCTGATGGGCAACGTCGACGACGTGTTCCCCCGATTGGGCTTGTGCTCCCACGCGCCCTGCGCGTCCATCGGCTACCGGGTGGACCGGGCGCAGGCGCCCGACAGCGTGCATATCGCCGGCACCGACGTCAAGGTAACCGGCACGCTACCGGCCTCGGCGGCCATATTCGACCCGAACACCGCCGGCATCAACCTGGACCGGTATCTCGTCATCCGGCTCGACCCGAGTTCGTTGAACCGGCTCAACGACATCGAACTCGAAGAGGCGGTGACCAAAACGGTCATGTTCAACCCGTCCCGGACCCGGCTCGACGAGTTCATCACGGGAAGCCGCGACGCCGGCCTGATACTCGTGCCACACCGATTGAACACGGAACAACCCCAACGGGACAAGGACCTCATCGTACGCGCACTGATGTACCTGCTCGGACTGTCCGCCTTCCTCACGCTCACCGTCATCGTGATCATCCAAACACTGTCCGTGACCCTCGCACGGGAACGGCCGTCGATGCTCGTCCGCCGGCTCTACGGCGCCACCGCCGTGGACGAGGCGATCCGCGTCGCCGGACTCATCCTCAGCATGCTGCTGCCCGCCACCGTGGTACTGGCATGCTTCCAGCTGATAGGGGAACCGGTGGCCACCGCATCCCGGACGATGATCGCCGTCATCCTCGTCATGGCGATCCCGATCTGGACGACCGCCGCGCGACGCGCAACCACACACATCCAATGAAAGAAGCACCGACCATGCCACAGACGACCATAGACGCCAGAAACCTGACCAAACGATACACGGACGGGCAGGCGCAGCTCCTCGCCGTGCACGACGTATCCCTGCACGCCTCGGCCGGGGAGTCGATCGCCATCATGGGACCGTCCGGATGCGGCAAATCCACCCTGCTGCGCATGATCGGACTGTCCATGAAACCCACCTCCGGCTCCCTGCTCCTGCAGGGGCGCCCGGCACCGGAAAACGACACGGACCGTTCCGCATGGCGCAACCGCATGTTCGGCTTCATCCCGCAGGACTACGCGATCCTCGAAGACGAACCGGCATGGGCCAACGTCGCCATCCCCATGGAATACGCGAACCCCCGGATCGGACGCGCCGAACGCCGGCAACGCGCCACGGCCGCACTGGAACAAGTCGGACTCGCCAGCAAGGCACGACGCATGCCCAGACAACTGTCCGGCGGCGAAAGACAACGCATCGCCATCGCCCGGGCGACCGTGATGCACCCGGCCATCATCATCGCCGACGAACCCACGGCCGCACTCGACACGCACACCGCCGACGTCATCATGACCATGCTCCTCGCGCAATGCAGGCAAGGCGCCACGCTCATCCTCGCCACGCACGACCCACGCGTCGCGGCCCAATGCGAAACCACCCTCACCATGCGGGACGGCGCGTTCCTCTGAAGGTTGTCACAAGGCGTCGGCCGAATCTACAGGAGATGATTTACCATGTGGCGAGTGTTTCGATGGCATCCAGTCCGTCCTGACGGTGTGGTTCGTCGAGGTTGTCCCAGTAGGGGGAATCCTCGGTGAGCTGGTCGCGCAGGAGTTTGATGCGTTTGCGGTCGGTACCACTGTGCAGGCGCATGAGTTCAGCGTCAGGGTCCGGGATGAGGGATACGAGCATGGCTGCATCATAGAGGTGACGGTCGCCGTAGCCGGCGTGATCGGCGCTGTATGCCGCGCTTTTGAGTATCAGTGCGCCGAGCAGGTCCGGGATACGGATTGTGACTTCAGTTCCGCTCTGGTCGTCGACGAGCCGGACCTGCATGCTGCGTTCCACGGCCTGAGCGCCGCCCGGCATGGACAGTACCGGCGTGCCGGCGATGGTCGCGTCGTTGCCGAGGAACTTGGGCAGGTGGTCGGCGACCAGCAGGTCCACGATATCGCCGTTCGGCGCGCTCATGCGGGTCGTGTATCCGGTCAGCGTGCCCGGCTGCGTCTCGAACCCGCGGGCGGCGAGGATACTGCGCAGTCTGGCGATGCCGCGTCGGTCCGTCATGAGATCGGCGAGCAGGTCGGCGTCGGTGGTAGGGCGTGCGGTCAATCCGCCCATGATGGCGTGCAACTGGACCATGAGCCCGCCCGTCAGCAGCCATGACTCCGAGATGTTCGCCGCGGCGACCGCGTACACGGTGCTCCACGGATGGCCCGTGCTGGGAATGTGGATTGTCGGAATCATGCCTGATGCTCCTTGCGATGATATTCATCGATCAGCCGTTGGAGGGTTTCCAGACCGGCGCGGCGTTCCCTCGGGTCGTTGGATTCGGCCAGGTCGGCCGCACATACGCCGAGAGGCATAGGGCCCTCACCGGCGGGAAGACCGTCGGTGACATGGAGCCGCACCCGAACCGGCGTCGTCCCCTGCTTCAGCCGGCATTGCCGAATGACGTCATCTAGAGCATCGGCGGTGACGTAGCCTTCCACCACGTTCGTGGCGGTCAATTGGAACGAGGCGGCCAATGCTCCGGTGGCGGCGGAGGGACGAATGAGGGCTTCGACCTTGGCGAGGTTGGAATCTCTGCACCAGTATTCGACCATCATTGCGCGCCGTCGGGTGAGACGAGTCAGATTCTCGGCATCCATCTGCCTCAGGTAGCCTTTGAGCCGGTACCGTTGCTGCCGGCCCAGCCATGGCGCGTCGAGCCCGCTAAGCATGTATAGTGCCCCGAACGCCATGTCCGGTGAATACGGGCGCCCGTCCGCCCCCTGCCACTGTGCTTGGCGGCGTACGGAATCCTCCGTGACCAGCGAGCCGCCTCCCACGGGAAACGATTCAAGCCGGCCGGCAGCGCGAAGCGCGCTGACCCGTCGTTCGCTCACTCCGAGTCGGCGGGCGGCTTCCCGCCGTGTGAGCAGCGTCCGATTCGTTCTGATAGCCATACCTCTATTGTATACAGAACTATTCCATATTGGGAATAGTTCTGTATACATCGGACGGCAGGACATCTCAATCCGTATTCGTCCATATGTGGTCATTGCGCTGCTTTGATGAAGTCTTCGGCGAGTTGGTTGACGATCTGGTTGCGGTGTCGGGCGACGATGCGCTGGTAGTGCTTGATGGCGACCTTCTCGCTGACGTGGCCGAGTTCGTCCATGACCTCCCTCAAGGTGCCGCCCTTGAGCATGAGCAGGGTCGCGTGACTCGCCCTCAGGGACTGGAAGGTCAGGTCGGGTCGGCCGGCTTTCTCCCTGGCTTTGCGGAACTGGGCCTCCAGGGTGGTCTGACTCATCACCGAGGCTCGTCTGGGGCGGAAGACCATGGCTTCCGGGTCCGTCCATTCGCAGTGCCTGAGCAGATGGTCGTGAATCAGGGGAACGAGACCGTCGGGGATGGGCACGGTGCGCCGGCTGGAGTCGGTCTTGGTCCTGGCGATGCGTGTCGAACCGCGATCCGCATAGCCCCTGTTGACGGAATGGCGCACGGTCAGGCGTTTGGCCTTCAGATCGATGTCCTTGACCTGCAGGCCGCACAGCTCGCCGCAACGGAGACCTCCGACGAGCGTGGCGAGTATCACCGCCAGTCTCGTGTAGTCGGGCATGTTCTCCGCGATCAGCTTGAGTTCCAGCGGCGTGACCGGCGGAACGTCCTCCCTGGCGGATCGTGGCGCTGGCGGTATGGGCAGGATGAACGGGTTGTCGCGGATCAGCGGCGGGGAGCCGTCCATGCTCATCTTCGTGGCGCTGGCGAACGCCGCCTTCAGGCGCATGCATGAGCGACGGAACGCCCATTGCCCCTCGGGGTGCGGTGCGTCGTACCAGCGTTTGATGTCCTTCGGCGTGATCTCGGTCAGGAGCTTGCCCTTGAAGCCCGGCATGAAGTGCGCGATGTCGAGATACAGGTTCCGGCGCGTGCCGCCGGCTATCCTCTCGCCGTTCGGCAGCCGGTATCCCTCCGCCCACCGGGTCACGTAATCCTCGAACGAGATAAGGCTCGCGCGCTTCCTGCGACGGCGTTCGGACGGATGGACCCATTCCTGGATGTTCTTGCGGTCCAGTTCCACCAGATGCCGCTCCTTTTCGAGCCACTGATGCGCCTCATGCTCCATGTCCGGCTTGAACTGACGCTGGACCTTCTTGCCCGGGCGCTTCGGGTCCGGGTAGCGCACCTGCCAGGCGATGAGATTGCCCGCGGCGTCGTAGCGCGGCGTCACGGTGCCGAATCTGCTCCGCCGCTCCGGCGACGGCCCCATACTGTCCTTCTTCGTCCTTGCGGACATGATGATGCTCCTTGTGCTGAATCCAGGATCGATGGCACGCATAACAGCCTCGGAAAAATGCCACCAAAAATGCCACCAAGTGGCCGAATGGGCTCTCGGCGAGCCATTGCACCTAAAAATGCACCTACGACACCTTAGGCCTTGCAATCATTGAGGTTTAGGATGATTCGATCACTCGTCACAGGTCGTTTCGACCATCAGCCGCATGAAGATGACGCTAAGGAGCAACACTGCTTGCGTGTCTATTGGAAGAAAGCGGGAACCGTTGCTATGATTGGTTTTGTAAGAAATGAAAGTGAATTTATTTGCCCCCGGAGTGGTGGATGTGGACCTGTACGACGCTGGGCCGTATCCCCCTCTCCGGGGGTACGAAAGCGATCGTGAGATCGGTTTCTGAGTAGTTCACTACTTGTGGCTCCGTAGCTCAGTTGGTTAGAGCGCCGCCCTGTCACGGCGGAGGTCGCCGGTTCAAGTCCGGTCGGAGTCGCTGGAATAAACGCAGACCCGGTTCATTCCGGGTTTTCGGTTATTCACTGGCTCTGTAGCTCAGTTGGTAGAGCGTACGACTGAAAATCGTGAGGTCAACGGATCGATGCCGTTCGGAGCCACCATCAAGCCCGCATTTCGCGGGCTTTTTCGTTTCCGCATCGGATCAGAGCTGGGTTTCGATCCAATCCACGATGTACGGGGCCACCTCTTCGATCTGATCAATGGCCACCTCAAACTCATGAGGACCGCCGTACCACGGATCCACCAGATCGATGACATCCTCACGACCGGGCTTCGGCTTGGGCAGGTTCGGATCGAAACTGCGATACATATGCACTTCCGCCCGCTTGCCGGTCGGCAACTGACGCAGCAACGCACGCATATGCGAAGCCGTCATCGGCAGGAACAGATCGGTCTCCTCAATCTCCCCTCGGGTGATCCGGTGGGCGAAATGATGCGCAGGAAGCTCGTATCCGCGCTCACGCAGCACCTTGACCGCCCGGCGGTCGATCGGATTGCCATGCTCCTCATCGCTCACGCCGCTGGACAGCACGCGCACCCGATCACCGAGCCCCCGCTCCTCGACCAGATGCCGCAGAATGATCTCCCCCATCGGGGATCGGCAGATATTGCCGGTGCATACGGTCATCACCGTGTAGAGATGGCCTTCATGCTGATGTCCGTACTGGTGATCGTCGGTCATACCTTACCTTTCACTATCATCCGATCGACATTCGATCGGCACTATTCGTTCAACGCCGAGCCCGCTCGTACTTCACGAATCGGTACCCGTTGATCCCCTCGGCCTTCTCCGGCTTCATCCAACCGGTTTCGGTGGCGACCTTCCACTCCCCGGCATGCACCAAAGCCGCAAGATCGGGGGCGAACGCATCGGCGTCGAAATCCGCGTCGATCTCGGTGACGAACGCCCGGGACGCGAACGGCAACGCCTGTTCGAAGATCTGCGCCCCGCCGATCACCCAGATCTCGTTGCGTTCGATGCCGTCGTCGGGAATCGACTCCTGACGGGCGAGATCAAGCGCATCGTCCAGCGAATCCACCACGGTGGCACCCGCCGCATGGTATTTTCCGTCACGGGAGATGACGATGTTGTCGCGATTGGGAAGCGGACGATACCGCTCCCCCAACGATTCCCAGGTCTTCCTTCCCATCACCACCGGATGAGAAATCGTCAGACTCTTGAAATGCTTCAGATCCTCGGAAAGATGCCACGGCATCGTTCCCTCGAAGCCGATCGCCCCTTCGCGACCATCCTTCGACCGGGCCTGCGCCCAGATGAGATTCACCACAATGGGCCGTAGATCATCGTCGTGAAGATCCTCGTTCTCCCATTCCTCTTCGTAGCGCCCGGCAATACCGGGCTTGGGTTCGTGATAGCCACTGCGACTACTATCATGCTCCATGATGCAAAACTCCTTACGCTGACAGTGTTCCTTATCGTAACCACGGTAGAGGACCGCCTGCCGCAGAAGCGGTAAGACACGGCCGACCGCAGTGATACGCGGCCGACCGGCACCGCTCGAGCCTGAATCACACGGCCACGGGAGCCTTGATCGCCGGATGATGGCGATAATCGATCAGGGAGAAATCCTCGTATCGGTAGTCGAACAGCGAATCGGCCTTGCGGATCTCAAGTTTCGGATACGGATACGGTTCGCGGGAAAGCTGTTCCAGCACCTGCTCGATGTGATTGTCGTACACATGGCAGTCGCCGCCGGTCCATACGAATTCCCCGGGCTCCAGACCTGCCTGCTGGGCCAGCATCAGCGTGAGCAGCGAATACGAGGCGATGTTGAACGGCACGCCGAGGAACATGTCGCAGCTGCGCTGGTACAGCTGGCAGCTGAGACGGCCGTCCGCCACATAGAACTGGAACAGCGCGTGGCACGGCGGCAGGGCCATGTGCTCCACTTCGGCCGGATTCCACGCGGAGACGATCATGCGACGGGAGTCGGGATGATTGCGGATCAGGTCGAGCACGTTGGCGATCTGGTCGATGGTGCGGTTCGGATCCTCCGGGGTCGGCGCGGGCCAGCTTCGCCACTGCACACCGTATATGGGACCGAGATCGCCGTTCTCGTCGGCCCATTCATCCCAGATATGCACATTGTGCTCCTGCAGCCAGCGGATGTTGCTCGATCCTTTGAGGAACCACAGCAGTTCGTAGGCCACGCCTTTGAAATACACGGTTTTCGTGGTGACCAGCGGGAAGGAGTCCTTCAGATCGAATCGCATCTGCTGGCCGAACAGGGAAACCGTACCCGTACCGGTGCGATCCGATTTCAGCGTGCCTTCGGCGAGGATTTTGCGGATCAGGTCCTCGTAGGGCGTGGGGATGTCCGTTTCGGGTCGAGCGGGGATGATGCTGCGGATATGTTCGAGTTGCTGTGCTGTCAATGCCATAGCCACCAGTGTATCGGCACTGCTGGGATTGTATCGGTATCCCCGGGTTCTAAATAGAAGCGCAACACCTGTCTAAGGTTGGAAGTGTTCAAGTCCACAACCGAAGAGAAAGTGCTGCGCCCATGACGAAAGTGTATTCCCACCTGTCGGCCGAGGAACGAGTCCGGATCGACGAACTGAGGAACCGAGAGGGGCTCGGCGTGCGCCAGATCGCCCTGAGGATCGGCCGGGACAAGTCCACGGTCAGCCGCGAGCTGAGGCGCGGCCTGTGGTTCGCGTCCAACGAGAACGACTCCTACCGTCCGTACAGGCCGAAACGCCTGAAGACGGGCGCATGGACCGCGCGCCCGTTCTACTCGGCCCTGACCGCGCAGCGCAAGGCCGAGACCCGCGCCCGCAGGTCGCGCAAGCCCCTGCGCATGGCGTACGACCCGCTGCTCTCCTGGGTGATGGACGCGCTGCGCAAGGGATGGACGCCGGAGCTGATCGAGGGACGGCTCAAAATCGAATGGCCCGACGACCCGCGCATGCGGATAAGCCACGAGTGCCTCTACCAGTGGATCTACG
>NZ_NMWU01000017.1 GCF_002860355.1 Bifidobacterium margollesii | reverse complement strand
CCGGCCGGGTGACGGCCGCCGGATGCGACAGGTGATGGTAGTACGTGCTCCTCGCCAGTCCGGCCGCCCTCAGCAGGTGGACGAGCCGGTATCCGAGCCCCGCCAGCGTCGAGACGATCACCGATTTCTCCCGGTTGGTGACTTCGACGCCAGCAGGGCGCGGGCTTTTTCCAGGTACGCGACCCTCGCCCTCAGGTACGCGTTCTCCTCCTCGAGGAGCTGCTCCCTCGTGGGAGCCGGTTTCGGTTTGGGCTTGGCGCCCCTGGGCCGGCCCTTCGGCTTCGGCCGCAGCGCGTCCGGGCCTCCCGCACGGTACTCGCGGCACCAGTTCTCGAGCGTCGTGATGCTCGCGATCCCGTACCGGGCCATGACCTCGGCCTTGGTCAGGCCGTGCTCCACGCGGTCGCGCGCCGCCGCGAGCTTCGTCCCGTAGTCGTATTTCCTGTTGCCGCGTTCTCCCATGAGCGCCGCCTCCCCGCCGATCCGGTACAACAACACCCATTTTTCCGCGGTCGACCGCGGCATGCAAACCCGTCCGGCCAGGGCCCTCGCCCCGATGCCCTGACGGATCAGGGCCAAGGCCGTCTTCCTGAACTCGTCGCCGTAATGGCGTCTGCGATCCCCGCACATGAGAAACCGCACCTCCGATCATCGAATCTGAATTACTCCAGTCCAACAATCGGGGTGCAGTTCAGCCTTCATGTTCCGCGCCTTGAGACCACACGCGTCGGCTTCTGATTTTGTGTTGTGGGTTTATCGGAAGACTCGACGTACCTTCGTGCGCCTTCGTCTTCCGCGCCTTGATGCCGCACGCATTGCCCGGCGATTTTGGCTTCCCCGCGAGCTGGTGGGGTGCGGATCTGGCTTCCCCCGCTGGGGGAAGCTGGCTGCCGAAGGCAGACTGATGAGGGGCCTCGAACCTACTCGCCCAGCGCGATCTCGTCGATGCGACGCAGCTCCTCATCGCTGAACGACGTGTTCTTCAGCGCGCCGATGTTGTCGAGAATCTGCTGGGGCTTCGACGCGCCGATCAGCACCGTCGTTACCGCCGGATGGTGCAGCAGCCATGCCACCGACATCTCCGCCAGAGTCTGACCGCGCTCGGCGGCCAGATCGTTCAGCGCGCGAATCTGCTCCAGTCGTTCCGGAGTCAGCGCGTCCGAATGCAGGAATCGTCCATCCGCCTTGATTCGACTATCCTCCGGCACCCCGTTGAGATACCGGTTCGTCAGCAGACCCTGAGCAAGCGGGCTGAACGTGATCACCCCCTTGCCGAGGTTCTCGGCGGAATCCAGCAGCCCGTTGTCGATCGGCTTCCGATCGAAGATGTTGAGACGGTTCTGGTTGATCACGAACGGAACGTGCAGCTCCTTCAGGATCGCGGCCGCGCGTTCCATCGTCGGGCCGTCGTAATTGGACAGGCCCACGTACAGTGCCTTGCCGCTGTTCACCGCCTGCGCCAGAGCGCCCATCGTCTCCTCCAGCGGCGTTTCCGGGTCTGGGCGGTGGTGGTAGAAGATGTCCACGTAGTCCAATCCCAAGCGTTCCAGACTCTGATCAAGGCTCGCCAGCAGATACTTGCGGCTGCCCCAGTCGCCGTACGGCCCCTGCCACATTTCGTATCCGGCCTTGGTGCTGATGATCAGCTCATCGCGATGGGCCGAGAGATACTGTTTGATCAGCCGGCCGCAATTCCTTTCGGCCGCGCCCGGCTCCGGGCCGTAGTTGTTCGCCAGATCGAAATGCGTGATGCCGTTGTCGAAGGCGGTGAACACCAGTTGCTTCATATGCTCGTACGGCGTGATATCACCGAAGTTATGCCAGAAACCCAGCGAGAGCGCCGGCAGTTTCAATCCGGACTGCCCGCAGCGGTTATAGGCCATGCGGTCATATCGGTTGGAGGATGGCGTGTAGACGGTGGTTGGTTCGAACATCATGCTCCTTCGTTGGGCGAGTTTTGGTGCCGGATGGGTACCGGCCGGCTGCTCTCATGGTCACACTTCAAGTAGGCTTGAATGCAAACCGAGGGCCGGTGAACTACGCTGGCACCGAGCGCGACGCGGTCGAGTGCAACGTGAAAAGGAGCAATGATGAAGCAAATGGATCGCGAGGATGAGGATCGGGATCAGGCGGGCCTTGAGCATACGGGGCAGGAGCGGACCTATACGATTCGCGAGGTGGCGCGGATGTTCCACATGCAGACGTCCGCACTGCGGTATTACGAGGATGCTGGTTTGATCACCGATGTGGGGCGCAATTCCACGGGGCAGCGGGTCTACCGGCAGTGTCATATCAACCGTATGCGTACGATCTGCTGTTTCAAGCATGCCGGTATGAGCATTGACGAGCTGCGACGGTTTTTCGAGTACGAGTCCGACGAGCCGGGGCATATCGATGAGATCATGGCCTTGCTGGGTGAACGGCGTGATGCGTTGGAGGAGCAGCGCCGAGCATTGAATGAGGCGCACGCGCATATTCTGCGCAAACTTCATTATTACGGTGATATCCAGAAGGCGGTGCGCGCCGGGGATCCGCTGCCCGATTGGCGTGATTACAGGTGCGAGGACTTCAGCGAATAAGCGAAAACACGAGTTGTGAGGCTTGCTTTCGTCAAAACCGGATTTTCGAGACATATGCGAAGCTCAAAACGTTGCAATTTCAACGGCGGAAATATCCTCTTACGAAGCTCTCGCCGGGGAAAGCCTCACAACTCGAACTTTCTGACGTATTAGCATCCGTTTTCCCCGATTTGGTGTGGCAATGCGTGTGTCTTCAAGGCGCAGGAGGTGAAGGCGTACAAAGGTACGTCGAACCTCCTGCAACGCAGAAGACACTCCATTGCCACACCAAATCAGTATTTCATGCCCATGGCGGCGCGCACCTCATCCAACGTCTCCTCGGCGATTTCGTTGGCGCGCTTGTTGCCGTCATGGAGGATGTCGCGGATGGTGTCCATGTCTTTGGCGAGTTCGGCGCGGCGTTCGCGGTGAGGGGCGAGGAACTCGTTGACGGATTCGGTGACGAGTTTTTTGAGGGCGCCGGCACCGGAGTCGCCGATTTCCTCGGCGATGTCCTTGGGGTCGCGGCCGGTGACGAGGCCGGCGGTGGTGAGGAGTGCGGAGACCTGCGGGCGGTTGATGGGGTCGAAGGTGATGCGACGCTCGGAGTCGGTGGGGCTTTTCTTGATGAGCTTGGCGGTTTCTTCGGCGGTGGCGCCGAGCATGATGGAGTTGCCGTAGGATTTGCTCATCTTGCGTCCGTCGAGACCGGGGATTTCGGGAGCGTCGGAGAGGATGGCGGCCGGTTCGGGGAAGACGGGGTTCTTCTTGGCGAAGCGCTCGTTGAAGCGTCGGGCGATGGTGCGGGTGATTTCGATGTGGGGCAGGTTGTCTTTGCCGATCGGAACGACGTTGGCCTTGCAGAAGAGGATGTCGCAGGCCTGATGCACGGGGTAGGTGAGGAGAAGACCGGTGAGCGCGTGGCCGGAGGCTTCCATTTCGGATTTGACGGTGGGATTGCGGTGAAGCTCGGCTTCGGTGACGAGGGAGAGGAACGGGAGGAGCAGCTGGTTTTCGGCGGGCACGGCGGAATGCGTGAAGATCATGGTCTTCTTGGGGTCGATGCCGGCGGCCATGTAGTCGAGGACGAGGTTGAGCACGTTGTCTTCGATGTGTTCGGTGGTGTCTCGGTCGGTGATGACCTGGTAGTCGGCGATGATGATGTTGGTGTTGACGCCGCGGTTCTGCATGGCGACGCGCTCCTTGATGGAGCCGAAGTAGTGGCCGAGGTGGAGTCGTCCGGTGGGACGGTCGCCGGTGAGCATGGTGAATTTGCCGGGGTTGGCCTCAAGCTTGGCCAGCGTGGCGTCCGAGCGCTTCTTCGCCGCAAGGAAGCTTGCGCTCATTTCGTTTCCTGCCGCCGTCAACTGCTGTTCTTCAGCCATTACGCACCAACCCATTATGTTGAGGTATTGAAAAATAACGCTCTAATCGTAAAAGCGCGAGCCGACAACGCTTAATAAGTGGTACTCTCTTATGTGATGAATTAGCACACGAGTTGCCATAGGCACAATGAACTGGCGAAGGGGGTCAGATGGGCCGCGGACGTCAGAAGGCTAAGCAGACGCGAATTGCCCGTAAGCTCAAGTACCTCACTACTGATACCGATTATGATGAGCTTGCCAAGGAATTGTCGAGTCAGGATGAAGTGACTCCTTCCGCAGCGGATCCGTTTGCTTCTATCGAATCCCGGTTGCATGACGAGGATCATGCGACTTCGATGGCCGATACCGCATCCAATGAAGATCTTGACGAGTATGCTCAGTGGGCTGCTGAGGCGGCGAAGAAGGCTGAGGAGCAGCCGGTGGTGAAGGCTCCGGTGAAGCGCAAGCCGATTCCGATGCCGATGCCGAAACCGAGTATGTTGAAGAAACCGCAGGTGGCTGTGGACTCCACGGTGGAGGCGGTTGCTGGGGAATCGGTCGCAGCTGAGGCGGCGGGTAAGCCGGCGAAGAAGACCACGGCTTCTCGTAGGGGTACCGCGAAGAAGCCCGCGGCGAAGAAGACGGCTGCGAAAACGACGGCTGCAGCGAAGTCGGCCGCAAAGTCGGAGTAGCGTGCTGGTCGGTGGTGTTCCGACCGATTGACTGGTTTGCCGTATCCGGCAGTTGATTGTTTGGCCCGTTGGAGCATATCCGACGGGCCAAATGCGTATACGGGTTTGCGTGTAAGGAAGGATTTGCGTACGCAAAGTGCGGCGACAGTGGAATCGCAGCAGTGACGGAATCGCAATGACGACATTGGAATCGCAGTGACGGCGACGGAGTCACAGCGGCAGAAGGTCGGAAAGATCGTCGCGCTCGCCGACTGCGCTGATATGCCCGGCCTCTTTTTCTTCTGCCCAGGTGGTGATGCCGCAGGCCAGACGCAGCCACACATCCGGTTCCAGTTCGATCACGTCGGGCGGGGTGAGATTATGCGGGTCCGAGGCGGGGCCGTCGAGGATCTTGATCGCTCCCCAAGGTGCCACACGGACTTCCACACCTTCGCCGGGCGCCTTGCGTTCCAGCAGGAACAACGAGTATCGCACGGCCATGGCCCATATGCGGCGGGGTAGATCATCGACCCCCTCGCCTTGCTTCCCGTCACCTGCGGAAAAACTTCCTGCAGGATCGGAAAAGTACGTATTTTTACCGTTCAAAACGCCCGAAATTTCATGTTCCGCGGTGTCTTTCCACAATGCGAATGAGTGCTCGCCTTCCGCGAGATCCTGCCGTTTGATAACTCCCATACCCGGTAATGTAACTCAGAATTCATGCTGATGTCGTTCACGCGCACGTTCAAAGACGGATAATGAAAGAGGAGTTTCCTCGAGAAAGAGTATGGTATGACTGAAATCACCGCACCGAAGTCTCCCGTCACGACCGCTGAATTCACCGACGGCATTCGTGAGCAACTGAAATATGGACAGGGCGTGACCCCCGAACAGGCCACTCCTGCCGACGTCTACGTCGCGGCCTCCCTGGTCGTTCGTCATTATCTGCAGGACGCCTGGTTCAAGACCCAGCAGGACATGGTCAACGGCCACACCAAGGCCGTCGGCTACCTGAGCGCCGAGTTCCTCATCGGCAAGCAGCTGCGCAACGCGCTGCTCAACGCCGGTATGCTCGACCAGTTCGACGCCGCCGTCGAAGGTCTTGGCTTCGATCCGCAGACCGTCGTCGATTCCGAGTATGAGCCGGCTCTCGGCAACGGCGGCCTCGGCCGTCTTGCCGCCTGCTACGTCGACTCCCTCGCCTCCCTTGGCGTGCCGGCCTTCGGCTACGGCATCCAGTACCGTTACGGCATCTTCCGTCAGGAGTTCGACGAGCAGGGCCGTCAGATCGAGAAGCCTGAATACTGGCTCGCCAACGATGAGCCGTGGGGCCACGTCGACTACAACCGTTCGCAGAAGGTTTCCTTCGGCGGCGACGTGATCGAAAAGGACGGCAAGAAGATCTGGAAGCCGGCCTGGTCGGTGCGCGCCGTGCCCGTCGACTACATGGTTCCGGGCTACGCCTCCGGCCGTGTGAACACGCTGCGCCTGTGGTCCGCCCGCTCCTACGATGAGTTCGACCTGCTCACCTTCAACAAGAGCGAATACCTTGACGCCGTCAAGCCGAAGGTGAAGGCCGAAGACATCTCCAAGATCCTCTACCCGGAGGATTCCACCCCGCAGGGCAAGCAGCTGCGTCTTGAGCAGCAGTACTTCTTCGTCGCGGCCTCCATTCAGGACGTCATCCGCGTGTTCTACCCCGGACAGGACAAGCCGGACCTCACCACCCTCCCGGAGAAGATCACCTTCCAGCTCAACGACACCCACCCGGTCATCGGCATCCCCGAGCTCATGCGCGTGCTGATCGACGAGTACGACTACGACTGGGACACCGCGTGGGACATCACCACCAAGACCTTCAACTACACCTGCCACACCCTGCTTCCGGAAGCCCTGGAAGTCTGGCCGGCTTCCCTGATCGGCGAGCTGCTGCCGCGTCACCTTGACATCATCAAGGAGATCAACCAGCACTTCCTCGACGAGCTCAAGACCAAGACCCGCGACAAGGAAAAGATCGAGCGCATGCGCATCGTGACCAACGAGGAGAACCCGAAGGTGCGCATGGCCTACCTCGCCACCGCCGGCGGTTCCCACGTCAACGGTGTCGCCGAGCTGCACTCCCAGCTGCTCAAGGACGTCACGCTGCGTGACTTCTCCGACCTCTACCCGGACAAGTTCACCAACGTCACCAACGGCGTCACCCCGCGTCGCTTCATCCGCCTCGCCAACCCGCGCCTCTCCGCCCTCATCACCGAAGGCCTCGGCACCGACAAGTGGCTCTCCGACCTCGATCTGCTGGAAGGTCTCGTCCCGCTCGCCAAGGACGACGAATTCGTCAAGAAGTTCGCCGCCGTCAAGCAGGCCAACAAGGAGGACTTCGCCGCCTACGCCAAGCGCGAGTACGGCTTCGATCTCGACCCGAACACCATGTTCAACTCCATGATCAAGCGACTCCACGAGTACAAGCGCCAGGCCCTGAAGATCCTCGCCCTGATCGCCAAGTATGCCGACATCAAGTCCGGCAAGGTCTCCATCGATGACGTCCAGCCTCGCACCGTCATCTTCGGCGCCAAGGCGGCCCCCGGCTACTACCTCGCCAAGCTCACCATCCAGCTCATCAACAACGTCGCCCGCGTCGTCAACAACGACCCCGACATCAAGGGCAAGCTTCAGGTCTACTACCCCTGGAACTACAACGTTCGTCTCGCCCAGCACCTCATCCCCGCCACCGACCTCGACGAGCAGATCTCCCAGGCCGGCAAGGAGGCCTCCGGTACCGGCAACATGAAGTTCGCCCTCAACGGCGCTCTCACCGTCGGCACCCTCGACGGTGCCAACGTCGAGATCCGCGAGCACGTCGGTGCCGACAACTTCTTCCTCTTCGGCATGACCGTCGACGAGGTCGAAGACCTCTACGCCAAGGGCTACCAGCCCGCCGAGTACTACGAGCGTGACCCCCGCCTCAAGGCCGCCATCGACATGGTCGCTGACGGTACCTTCTCCAACGGCGATCGCAACACCTACGCTCCTCTGGTCGCCGACTGGCTCACCAAGGACTGGTTCATGACCCTGGCCGACTTCACCGCCTACTCCAAGATCCAGGCCGACGTCGAAGCCCTCTACCGCGACCCCATCGAGTGGAACCGCAAGGCCCTCCTCAACGTCGCGAACTCCGGCTTCTTCAGCTCCGACAGGGCGATCAAGGATTACCTCGACCGCATCTGGCACACCGGCCCGCTCGCCTGATGATGGAGTGTCCTCGTCGTTGCAGAGGGTTCGACGTACCTTCGTACGCCTTCACCCTCTGCGCCTAGAGGCCACACGCATCATTCGACTCGCTACCGCTCGCCTGATGATGGAGTGTCAAGATGGCGGGGCTGTTCTCGGCCCCCTCTGGAGGGGGCTGTCAGCTTCGCTGACTGGGGGAGACTGAGTTGGCTGGGCCATCCCTAGCGTCGCTTGGCCACCTTCAGTCATGCCGGCGCATGACAGCTCCCGCCAGCGGGAGCGGAATCCGCTTGCATGCGAACGCGAAACGGCATCGATCATACGAAAAGGAGCCGGTACGCAACTCATTCGGTTGCGTACCGGCTCCTTACGGTTATGTCGGTATAAACCCTCTAAATCCGCTCACGCGGCTTCGGGCGCGGCCTCGGCTTCCTGAGCGGCCTCCGGAGCAGCTTCGGCATCGTCGTCGGCCGGCTCCTCGGACGCCTGCTTCTTGGTGATGCCGAGATCCACCGGAGACGAGCTGTTCTCCCACGGCTCCTCCCACGGATCGTATTCCGGATTCTGCTGCTTGTAGATGTACAGCGCGGCCAGACCGGCCAGCAGTCCACCGAACAGAAGCGCGAAGAACTTCCACCCGTTCGACGACCTGTTCTCCATATTGGCTCCTTTCACAAAAGCTACGGCCTGCCCATTCAGACCATTTACCCACCATCCTAGCCTCTGCGATGTGGCGAAGCTGTAACCGACCCACCTGTTAGAGTTGGAGCCATGAGATTTCGATTGTTCCCCAACTCGCCGACCGCGCACGATCTGTTGGGGGAAACCACGAAAAACAGGATCCGCTATCAGTGGAGAGTCGGCGGACCCGTCATCTGCCAGGCGATCATGATCGTTTGCGTGGTCGTATGGCTGATCGAGATCCTCACCAAACTCCTCATCCCCCCGCTGTTCGCCGGCATCCTCAGCTACGGCATGTTCACGCCGGCATGGGTGCACGTCACCCCCTGGACGTTCATCACCTCCATGTTCATGCACGAACCGGGCATCATGCACATCCTGTTCAACATGCTCACCCTGTGGGCCGTGGGCCCCGTGCTCGAACGGATGCTCGGCCACTGGCGGTTCCTCGGCATGTATCTGCTCGCCGGCATCGGCGGCAACATGGCCGTGTTGCTTTGGGCGCGACTGTTCAACGCCAACGGCTGGATGACCTCGGTCTACGGGGCCTCCGGCGCACTGTTCGGCCTGTTCGCGGCCCTGCTGGTCGTCTACCGACGCATAGGCGCCGACATCACCTCGATGCTCATCTGGATGGCCATCAACTTCGCCATGCCGTTCCTGTACCCCGGCATCGCGTGGCAGGCCCACGTCGGCGGATTCATCATCGGCGGCATCTACGCGCTGCTGCTCACCAGCAGCATTCCGATCACCCGCGGCAAAAGCCTTACCGCCCGATCGCTGATCTACGGCATCCCACTGCTGATCGTCATCGCGGCGATCAGCGTGTGGTGCATGATCCCCGTCATCGGCATGTGACGGGGATCGGCAGGTGACGGCGATCAACAGGTAACGGCCGTCACCGCCACCACACCGTCACCGCCACCACATCGTCATCAGGAATCCGACGAGCATAATGCCGAAGCCGATCAGCAGATTCCACTGGCCGATATTCGGAATAGGCCACTTCGACGTCAGGTAGAACACCACCACCCACACCAGACCGATGATCAGCAGCGCGCAGAACAGCGGCACGAACCAGCCGGGATTCGACTTCGTCCCCTTGATGGATTCCTCCACGCGCTTCGTGTTCTCCTGCTGGCGGGCGAACATCTTCTTCATCTGCGGGGTCATCGTGGCATCGTCGGCCGCAGCCCGGCTCAGCACCGCTTCCACCTTGTCCATCGAGACGCCGAAATCGTCGCCGGCATCCGCCTTGCCGCCCTCCACGACGTCGGCGGCCGCGGTCTTTGCGGACTTGGTCTTGTCGGTCTCGTCGAGCTTGAGCTCGTCCTGTTCAGCCATAAGAGGACTCTCCTTTACCGTAAGCTACTAGTCATAGTAGTGACTAGAGTGGAAACAGTCGAAAAGACGGGTTCTATAGTAAGGCGAACATGGGAAAGCATGGCGGCAGACACGTTGCGAAACGGTCCATCTGGGGCGGCATTGCGATGTTCGTCATTCTCGCTCTGGTCGGATTCCTGTTCAGCACCAACGTGCGCGTGAACCGTACGGTGGTCGTCACCTCCGACACCACCCAGCTGATCAACGAACGCGCGCGCAGGGTCGACGAACTCCAGACCGAAATCAATTCCCTGAGCACCAAAATCGATTCGCTCAAGGCTTTGTCCACGAATACGAAAACCCCCACCGGTGAGGAGGCCGGCGCCGGCACCAAACTCCCCGCGGTCGAAGGGCCGGGCGTCACGGTCACGTTGAACGACTCCCCGCTTTGGGAGCAGAAGGTAGGCGACTCCGGTTCCACGGCCGACATCAACGATTACGTGGTGCACCAGCAGGACATCGAAGCCGTGGTCAACGCCCTGTGGGCGGGCGGCGCGGAATCCATGACGATTCAGGATCAGCGCGTGCTCTTCGACACCGCCGTGCGCTGCGTCGGCAACGTGCTGCTGCTGCATGGCAAGCAGTACGCGCCCCCATACCGCATTTCCGCAATCGGACCGACCGACCGTATGATCGCCGCGCTCGACGATTCGCCCACCATCCAGATCTACCAGCAGTACGTCGCCTCCATCGGTCTCGGATGGCAGGTGGAACGCAAGGATCTCCTGAAATTCCCCGAAGCCACGTCATCATTGCAGACGTTGAAATACGCGACGGTGGAGAACAGTACGGCAGAGAAAAGCACAGCCAAGACCAAGTAGCCGGGTGCGGACGTCACTGCGGCAGCAGACAGGCAGCGGACGGACAGCAGACAGGAAAGCAGGAACGGAGAACATGACTCGAACGGTTTCCGAACGGATAGACAGAACCCCGCGCCGAGGTTCCACGGCATCCGCCGTACTGGGCATCATCGCGGAGATCCTGATCACCCTCGCCGCCATACTCGCACTGTACATCGCATGGCAGCTGTGGTGGACGGGCGCCGAAGCCGAAGCGGCACAGGCCGATCAACGCAACGCCACCTCATGGTCGGACCCAGCCCAAGGCAAGGACGGATACCGCATCGCCGCGAAACAGACATCCACGCCGCCGGTCCAGCCGCAAAGCGCGAAAACCGGAGACCTGATCGCGCAACTGTACGTACCCCGCTTCGGCCAGACATGGCATCGCAACGTGGTCGAAGGCACCGACGCCTACCAGCTCTCCAGACACGGTCTCGGCCACTACCCCCAGTCGCAGATGCCCGGACAGCTCGGCAACGTCGCGATCGCCGGACACCGTTCCGGCTACGGCGAACCGCTCGCCCACGTCGACACCCTCCAATCCGGAGACAAGATCATCATCCGAACCAAGGACTACTGGTACGTCTACACCTACACCGACTACAAGATCGTCACGCCCGACCACACCGAAGTCGTGGCCGCCGTGCCGAACGAGCCGGGAGCCACGCCCACCGAACGGTACGTGACGCTCACCACCTGCGAACCGCGATACACCACCGCCACCCACCGGTGGATCTCCTACGGCAAATTCGAATACTGGGCCAAGGTCTCCGAAGGCATACCGCAGGAACTCGCCACCACCGGCTCATCCGGAACGGTCGAATTCACGCAGAACGCCGACGAATCGCTCGAATCGAGGATCGCCGCATCCCTGGTCAACATCATCGTGGCGCTCGCCATCGCCTACGTGGCGATCTACGGCTCCGCACTGATCGCCTGGAGGTATCCGGCATTGCGGGCGATCCGCTTCGGCCACCGTCGCGCATCCGCCAGCCTGTACGGCTGGCTGATCCGCCTACAACCCGGACCCGTGGCGATCCGCTGCATCCTCATCCTGATCCTCGCGGCCGTACTGATCGGATGCCTGTTCGAATGGGGATTCCCCTGGGCCGCATCGAACATCCCGTACCTCAAGGTCACCTCGAACTTCGTGGCAGTCGAATGACCGCCGACCGACATCATCCGGCCGTCACGCAACCGGCATACAGTAATCTGTAACACCAATCGCTAAGGGATTCGCACAGCTCACGGGAGGGGCCATGACCGATTCGGCACGCATTCTGGTCGTCGACAACTACGATTCATTTGTCTACACCATCGTCGGATATCTCGAAACCTTGGGCGCCACGCTCACCGTGGTGCGCAACGACGCCATCAAGGCCGAACCGAAGCTGCTTGACGACTACGACGGCGTGCTGATCTCCCCCGGGCCGGGAGCCCCCGCCGAATCCGGCGTCAGCGAAGACATGATCCGCCTGTGCGCCAAGGAGAGCAAGCCGATGTTCGGCGTCTGCCTCGGCATGCAGGCGCTCGCCGAAGTGTTCGGCGCCACCGTCAGCCATGCGCCGACCATCATGCACGGCAAGACCAGTCTGATCGAACATGTGGCCGATGGCGTGTTCGAAGGGGTGCCGAATCCGATGACCGCCACCCGCTATCATTCGCTGGCCGTCGAACCGGAATCGGTGAAGGATCCGCTGGAGCTGATCGCGTGGACGAAGGATGATCACATCGTGCAGGGATTGCATGTGAAGGGCAAGCCGATGTACGCGGTGCAGTTCCACCCCGAATCCGTGATGACCGAAGGCGGATACCGTCTGCTGGCCAACTGGCTGGCCGTCTGCGGTCAGACCAACGCCATCGAGAAGTCTGCGGGGCTGAAGCCGAAGGTGTCTCGCGAGAACTGATTCTTTGCTCGTGAGGGCGGCTGGGATGTATGGTGTCCGACACACTCAAGGCCGTTCGGCCGCGGAGCCAGCGAGCTGGCTCCTAGCTTACGGTCGGACACCATACATCCCAGCCGCTGATCGCGGGACGCTAGCTTGATGTCAGGCCCGGAAGGCTTGGGACTGGAGGGAAGCGAAGAGTTCGTCGTCAAGGGCGAGAGCGCGCTCGGCCTTGCGGCGAGCGGACTCGATGGCCTCCACCCGATGAGCGAACTCGCGCTGGAGCGGGAGGGGCGGGATGGGTATATTCACCGCTTGCAGCATCTTCTGATTCAAGTTCGAAATATTTGCGCCTCTGCCATGCTTAAGTAGCCGCTGACGTACCGATTGAGAATGAAGAACCGAATTCAAATACACCGCACTAACGCCAACGTTGCGGCCGATTCTAAACCGAATGCAGAAACCGCTGTATGAAACCCGCTCATTATCTGGATATACCAGTAGACTTCGTCCCACAAGAGACTTATTTCCATTGGACCGAACAAAAAGAATATCTTCGTTTTTCAGCAAATAATCGTTATCAGGCAGTTGGCTCAACGAAATCTCGGTAATACCGTCAAACGACTTCAAGTTGAATCGCGCACCAAAATCACCGACTCCCACCACTTTGAGTGAGTGCCCAAATTCACCTTTGCCGAAGTTCAAACCATTTTTGAACACTCCAAGCTCACCCAGTGATCGTGCTTCCCAGCCACGAGGATTAGCCACCGGGTCACCGAACATTTCGGCGAAGAGGGAACGGGGGAGTTCGTCGTAGGCAGTGAGGAGTTGGCGACGTTTGGTTCGGATGGCGTCGGCACGGTCGAGGATGGCGACGATGCGGCGCTGCTCCACCAATGGTGGGAGGGGTACACGAACATTCAGGAACGTTGCCTCTTTGACTCGATTCTGCCCCGAAGCACCGGCACTTATACGCTCCAGCTCTCCCAAAAATGAACGAGTTTGAACAAGATAATTCAGGTATCGCGAATCCAGTATTTCCTTGTTGACTTCAAATAACGGGAACTCGTTTGTGACGACGACTCCATCCAACGCGTCAGGGATCAACGCCATAGCACCACGGCGCGCCCAAATTCTCGAGAACACGAACTGACCGGCACGACCACGATTGCCTGTAAACGGCTTGGGAGCCTTACCATCACCAATTTCCCGACGTGCGGCACCCTGACCATGCAACTTCACTGAAATCAACGGCACCGACAATGGATCATCGACACGAACCATGTCCTTCCAAGGCATCAGCACATCTCCGAGTTTCACCGTGTGGGCGCGACGATCGCCTTTGATCTTGCTGGGGTCGGCGGCTGTCGGCGGTTTGAGCGGTGATTGTTCATCGATGTTCGTCATGGGTTCCACTGTAGTGGGTAGGGCCAGCGAATGGGGTGCCTGACGGTAAGGACTGGGGCGTCTGGGATGTATGGTGTCCGACCGTAAGCTAGGAGCCAGCTCGCTGGCTCCGTGGCCGAACGGCCTTGAGTGTGTCGGACACCATACATCCCAGACGTTAGGACTCGGTCGTGGCCCGACGAAGCTGCGCCTACGAGACGAGGTGTGATTCATTCATGAACCACACCCCGTCTCGCGTTACCCGATCATTTGGCTATCGGCTGTGACCGGTCATCCGACGATCAGTCGCAGCCGATAGCGATCATCCGACCGTGACCACCAGCGTGTTGCCGTTCTTCGTCACCGACTTCACCTTGGCGTTGTCGTCGCCGGTGCCGTTGATCGTGTACGTGACGCTGTTCGAGTTGAGAATCTGCTTCGCCTCGGCCTGCGTCTTACCCACGATGCCATACTGATCATCGCCGCTGGGACTGCTGCTGTTGCTGGAACTCGGGCTGGGCGAACTGCTCGGCGAAGCCTGCGTCGTCAGCGTGATGGTCGTACCCTTGTCGGCCTGCCCGGTGGAGGGACTCTGCGCGGTCACCTTGGCGTTGTCGTCCGAAGAGCCGCTCACCTTCACCGTGAAGTCGCCCAGCGCGGCCTTGGCTTCGGCAAGCGTCTTGCCCACCACGTTCGGCACGCTGGACTTCTCCGCGCCGGAGGAAACGTAGATGGTCACGTTGGACCCCTGATCCACCTTCATGCCCTCACCGGGGTCGGTGCGGATCACCTTGCCACTCTCCACCGTCGACGAGGCCTCCTGCTGCACGGAAGGAACCAGACCGGCATCGGTGATCTTGCTGCTGGCAGCGTTCTCGTCGGTGCCCACCAATCCATCAGGCACGGAGGTCATGCCCGACGAAATGTAGATCATGATGGTCGTGCCCTTCGGCTGCGTGGTGCCGGACGCCGGGTTCGTACGGGTCACATGATCCTTCTCCACGTCACCGCTGTCTTCGGTGGTGGCGGTGTTGCTCACCGTGAAACCAAGCTGCTCAAGCTGCGTCTTGGCCTCCTCCTGCGTGTCTCCCTTCAGATCCGGCACAGCCACCTGTCCGGGGCCGGTGGAGTACCACAGCGTCACCGCGGAGCCCTTCGCGGCCTTTTCTCCGCCCGCCGGGCTCTGCTTGGTGAACGTGCCCTTCTCCTTCGAGGAGTTGTCGTCGTCCTGGGTCTGACAGCTGAAGCCGGCCTCCTTCACCTTCTCGCAGGCAAGCTCCTTCGACATGGCTTCGTTGATCGTCGGCACCGTGGCCATATCGACCTGATCGCCCCTGAGCATGAACCATGCGCCGGCCGCCACGGCCGCCACCACCAGCAGACCGATGATCGTGCCGATGATGGCCTTCTTCTTGCGCTTCGCCTTGGCCGCTGCCGCACGCTGATCGGAACGGGACTGCGTGCCCGTGCCGGTGCCGGGGACGGTGGGCGGAACCTCGTCGGCCAACGGGTTGAACGCCACGGTTTCCCCGCCCGCCGAACCGCTCGACTGCTGCGGCATGATCTGCGTTGCTTCGGCATCCTTGCGGGCCTTGGCGTTGGCCAGATCGGTCAGCGGGTTGAACGCCGCCGCCACGGGCGTGCCGCCGTTCATCAGCGCGAGGATGTCTCCACGGAATTCGGTGGCCGTGGTGTACCGGTTCTGCCGATCCTTGGCCATGGCCTTGGCGCAGATCGAATCCCACAGCTTCGGCAGTCCCGGCACGATCGCGCTCGGGGGAGTGGCCACTTCGGAAACATGCTGGAAAGCGATGGCCACGGCGGAGTCGCCGGTGAACGGCGGTCGGCCGGTAAGCATCTCATACAGCACGCAACCGGCCGAATACAGGTCGGATCGCATATCCACGTTTTCGCCGCGGGCCTGCTCCGGGCTCAGATACTGGGCCGTGCCCACCACGCCCTGCGACTGGGTCATGGTGGCGGAGGAATCGTCGAGCGCGCGGGCGATGCCGAAGTCCATCACCTTCACCACACCCTGATCGCTGATCATGATGTTGCCGGGCTTGATGTCACGGTGGATGATGCCCATACGATGCGAATACTCGAGTGCACCGAGCACGCCGAGCATCACCTGCTCGGCATCACGCTGGCTGAGCGCCCCGTTGGCCTTCAGAATATCGCGCAAGGTCTGGCCCTGTACGTACTCCATGACCAGATACGGTACATTGACGTTACGGCCGGCATCGTCCCTGATGCTTTCCTCACCGGAATCGTAGATGGAAACGATGTTCGGGTTGTTCAGCGACGCCACCGAGTGCGCCTCGCGGCGGAAGCGTTCGATGAAGATCTTGTCGCTGGCCAGATCCGCGCGCATGATCTTGATGGCGACGGTACGACCCAGACGGGTATCGGTGCCGACGTGTACTTCGGCCATGCCTCCATGTCCGACGAGGTTGCCGACGGTGTATCTGCCGCCGGCCAATGATGCGGGGATATACATGCTCATCGTGACACTCCTCTCTCTGTGCTCTCGTTATTGTTCAAGTCGTTGTCGATTACCACTCGCGGGGCGTCCGGCGTTTCCGGCGCGTCCGGCACTGTTGGTGTTTCCGCTGCGTCCGGGGTATCCGGCAAGTCCGTGATCTCCGGTGTGCTCGGGATCTCCGGCGCGCCTGACGAAACGTCCGACGAGCCGGACGGTGATTCGTCAGGCGTTTCGTCTTCCGGCGCAACACCCGCCAAGGCGTTGACGTGGTCGTCGTCGTTCCGGCCCATCTGCGATATCTCCTGAGCCTGCGTCTCCAACGCCTCCAGCTGAGCCATCAGCTGCGCCTCACGCGGAGACTGGGTATCAGAGCCGACATCGTCCCCGGTCTGCGAAAGCGGTTTCTGCTGGCGTGTCTGCTCCTGCTCGGTTTCGGGCATGATCTTCGCGGCCCAATCCGCCGCGGAGAAGAACTGCAACGGGCGATGAGGCTTGCTGGCGATGGTTCTGGTGGGCGTCCCGTCCGGATTGTTCATCGCCGCGGCCTGAATGGTCTGCTGGTCAAGCAGACGGCGCTCGATCTTCGCCAGGGTTCGCGAAACCACCAATGCGTTGACCGGACGGTCCTGCGGATCCTTGGCCAGCATGGTCATCACGAATTCCCTCAGCTGCCAGTCGATGGTCGTCGGCAACGGAGGCACCGGATCATTCACATGCGCGGCGGCGATATCCACCGGGGTCGCGCCGGTGAACGGCCGATGCCCGCACAGGCCCTCATAGGCCACCACTCCCAGCGAGTAGATGTCGGACTGCGGTGTGGCGTGCTCTCCCTGAGCCTGCTCGGGGGAGATGTACTGGGCGGTGCCCACCACCATGCCATCCTGCGTGATCTGCGCCTGATTGGTGGAGTACGAGACACCGAAATCGGTGATCTTCACCTCTCCGGATTCGGAAACCATGATGTTGGCCGGCTTCACGTCGCGGTGGATCACGCCGTGCGAATGCGCCACGTACAGGCCCCGCGCGGTCTGAATCAGAATCGGCAGCAGCTCGGTGGCCTCAAGCGGCGCACGCTCCTTATAGATTTCGGCCAGCGACTGATTCGGCACGTATTCCATGATCAGGAATCCGATGTTGTCGTGCTCGTAGTATTCGAACAGCGCCGCGATGTTCGGGTGCGCCAGATTCGCGGAATTGTGCGCTTCGGTCCGCAGACGGCGCAGCTTGGCCTCCTCATTGGGAAGATCGCCGCGCAGCGCCTTGATCGCCACCGGGCGTTCCAGCTCGATGTCGTAGCCCTTCCACACTTCGCCCATGCCGCCCTGAGCCAGACGCTGGTCCAGGCGGTATCGACGGTGAATCAGTTGTCCCTCTACCAGTCTCATTGCTTCAAGGCCTCCTGCATGATCTGCTGCATAATAGGTCCTGCCGCTTCGGAACCGAAAGCGTTGACGTTGTGCACCACCACGGCCACGGCGATCTTCGGATCGTCCGCCGGCGCGAAGCCGGTGATCCACGAATCATTGGTGCTGTTGTTGCCGATCTGCGCGGTACCGGTCTTCGCGGCCACCTTGGTGCCGGCGATCTGCAGTTGCGGATCCTCCTTTTCGATCACCGCCTGCATCATCGAGTTGAGCTTGGACGCGGTGTCCTTCGAAAACGCCTGCGAGAACTTCGAGGGGGCGCTTTCGCTGACCACGGTCAGATCGCTGGATCGCACGCGATCCACCAGCGTGGGCTGCATCATCGTGCCGCCGTTCGCCACGGCGGAGGCGATCATCGCATTGAGCAACGGCGTCTCCAACGTATCGCCCTGGCCGATCGATGCCAATGCCAGACGGTCGGCCGACGTGGTGTCGGGGAACTTCGACGCGGTGGCCTTCATGGTGAGTCCCGAGGAACCGGTGCCGTCCACGGTGATCGACGTGCCGAAGCCCATCTTCTTGGCCTGATCGGCCAAAGCATCCTGCCCGAGCTTCACGCCCAGCTGGGCGAACGCGGTGTTGGAGGAGTAGGCGAAGGCGTCGAGCAACTGCATTTTGCCGTTGCTGCCGTTCGCGGCGGAAGAGGTGTTGGTCAGCGCGGTGACCGTGCCGGGCAGCGTGTAGGACGCACCGGCGGGCACCGCTGTGTTGGTGTCGTATTTGCCGCTTTCCAGTGCCGTGGCCGCCACCACGATTTTGAACGTGGATCCCGGCGGATACAGTTCGTTGGTCGCACGGTTGAGCATCGGATTGCTTTGGCTGGCGATCAGTGACGAATAGGCCTTGTTCACCTTGGTGGTGTTGTGACTGGCCAGGGAATTCGGGTCATAGCTCGGCGTGCTCACCATCGCCAGAATACGGCCGGTGTCTGGCTCCATGGCCACCACGGCGCCCTGCTGGTCGCCCAGCAGCTGATAGGCGAGCTTCTGCAGTTTCGGGTCGATCGAGGTTTCGATCGTGGCACCCCTGTTTTCCGCACCGGTGAACAGCGCCTTGAATTTGGCGAACCACAGCTGGCTGTTCTCGCCGTTCAGCAGGGTGTTGCGCGAGGCTTCGATGCCGCGATCGGCACGGGTGGTCACCGAGAAGTATCCGGTGACGGGCGCATACACCGGACCGTTGGAATACGAACGCTGGTAGGCGAAGGCGTCGTCGCTTTCCTCCGATTTGGCGAGTACGGTGCCGTCGGAGGCGATGATCGAACCGCGGGGGCTGCCGTATTCGTGATACAGCGCACGCACGTTACGCGGATCGGCGTTCAGCGTATTCGCCTTGAACGCCATGATGATCGTGGTGGAAAGACCGAGAACGGTGAACAGCGCGACCACCATCGTGAACAGCTGACGAAGCGACTTGTTCATTCGGCCCTCCCTTCCGCGGTTCTTGGGGTTCTGTCCGATCGTTTGATTGCCTGTTCGGCGGCAGCACGGTCAGCCGCCTGCTCGGCGTGCACTTCGGCCGCGCTGTGTCGCGCATGAGACCGCGTGCTGCGCGGTGCCGGCGGATTGCCGCCCGCGGTCACGGTTGCGGTCACGCCGCTTGCAGCCATGACGCTCGTGCCGGCGGTCTCGCCGCGTGCGTCGGTGGATGCCAATGCCCGCGCGGAACCTCCCGAGAACACTTCGGTGGCCTGCGAATCCTCCTGCCGGGCATGCTCCCTGGCTTCGGCTTCGGCGTCCGCCTCGGATCGCAACTGCGCCTGCAGGGCGGCCTGCTTCTCCTTCTCACGGATCGCCATCAACGCCTCGTACTGGAAGGTGTCGCTGGAAAGATCCTCCTCCGGTTTGTTCGCGGCGTTGGAGATCACCATGAGCAGCGAGGCGAGAATGCAGTTTGCGATCAGGCTGGAACCTCCGGCCGCCATATACGGCAGGGTCAGGCCGGTCAGCGGGATCACCAGCGTGATGCCGCCGACGACGGTGAAGACCTGGAACGCCATGGTGAACACCAGACCGGAGGCGAGCAGCTTGCCGAAGCCGTCCTTGATTTTCATGGCGGTGATCATGCCGGCGCTGATGATGATCAGATACAGGGCCAGAATCGCGAACAGTCCGGTCAGGCCGATCTCCTCGCCGAGCGAGGAGTAGATGAAGTCCGACCAGCTCAGCGGCGTGGAGGTGGGGTGCCCCTGTCCGAGTCCGACGCCCATCAGACCACCGGTGGCCAGACCGAAGATGCCCTGCACCAGCTGCTGTGATCCGCCGATGGCGAGATACACCTTGGAATCGAACGGATGCAGCCACGCGTTCACGCGGTTGCCCACATGGGAGAACAGCGATGCGGCCAGCACCGCGCCGATCACGAAGGCCCCAAGGCCGATGATGATCCAGCTCTTACGACCTGTGGCCACGTACAGCATCGAGACGAACATGGCGAAGAACATCAGCGAAGTGCCCAGATCGTGCTGCATGACGAGCACACCCATGCATACGGCCCACACCACCAGGATCGGGCCGAGATCCTTGATGCGGGGCAGCTGCAGGCCCATCACCTTCCGGCCGCCGACGGCCAGCTGATCGCGATGGTCGAACAGGTATGCGGCGAAGAAGAACGCAAGGAACAGTTTGGCGAATTCCGCCGGCTGCAGACTGTGCGAGCCGATGCCGATCCAGATTCGGGCGCCCTGGATCTCCATGCCGAGGCCCGGAATCATCGGGGAAAGCAGCAGCACCAGACCGACGACCATGCTCACATACGAGAATCGTCGAAGAATACGGTAGTCACGCAGGAACGCCACCAGCATCGTGCACAGTACGAGCGCCACGCACAGCCAGATCAGCTGATTGGACGCCAGATTGCTGGATTTCGCGCCAAGCAGCACACGTTGGTTGTCGATGCGCGCGATCATCAGAATGCCGATACCACACAGCAGCAGCACGCAGGGAAGTATGGTTTCCGCGGAATACGGCTGCAGCTTGGTGAGCACGCCCCAGAACACCGCGAAGAGCAGACCGACGATGAGGAGCATCGTGACGTACTTCGAAGGGACTCCGTCCTGTACGCGCATGAACATCTGGAAGAACCCCAGAAGAACGATCGCGGCCGCGAGAATGAGCAGTGAGGCTTGGCGAAGACGACGGATGATCATTTGCCTGCCGTCCCCGAAGTCGTTGACGCCGCCGACGGTGAGGACGCTGAAGCCGATGGACTGGCACTCGCCGATGGCGAGCTGCTCTGTTCCTGACCGCCGAACTTCGGTCCGCTCGGTGTTTTCTGCGCCAGTTTGAGATCCTCCACCTGCTGTCGAATCACCTTGGCATGATTCTCTGCGGCATCGTAGGAACCGTACGTCGTATTGCTCAGCTGCTCACGCCAATTGGTCGGCAGGGAGTCGAGCTCGATATCGGTCTGCGCCACCGGATGGGAGAGCGAAAGACCGAACAGATCCGTGGGAACGCCCTGATAGATGGCGACCGATCCGTTCGCCTCACCGAGATAGTACTGTGACTGCGACCAACGCAGCGCGGCGAAGCCGCAGCCTGAAAGCACCGCGAGCAGCGCGACGATGATCACGATGATGCTCACATGCTTGCGGGTGCGATGCTTACGGGCCTTCTGGGCCTTCTCCCGCTGCTGGGTTTTGATGGCCCGGGCCACGTCGGGATCATGCGGATCCGCCGTGACGTTGCCGTCTTTCTTCTGCACCACCGGAATCTCGCCGGTGGTGGGCATGGTGAGCTCCTCCTCCGGTCCCTGCTCTCGCTGGGATGAGGGCTGTGCCACGCGGGGGGCGACCACATCATCGGGTTCGGAAGGCTCGTTCTGCGATAATGCGGCCGCGCGCTGCGCCGGGCTGCCGGCATCGGCCTCCAGTGCCGGAGCGGTGGCCACGGGCTCGTCGATGATGTCGGCCAGACTTTCCAGACTGGAACTCACGGCACCTCCGGCCAGAGGCACGGGAACATTGGCATTCTGCGAGGTATCGAGCGCCATGGTGGCGTCGGCGATCACCGCCGTCACATTGTCGGTGCTGCCGGCCTTCAGCGCCATCGCCACCAGTTTCTGGGCGCAATCCTCCGGATCGGTGATGGTGCCCAGCACCTCCTGAAGGGTGGAATCCTCAAGCACCCCGCACAGGCCGTCGGAGCAGAGCAGCCAGCGATCGCCGGGAAGCGCCACGCGGATCGAGATGTCCGGCCGCGGATCGATGTCGAAATCACCCAGCACGCGCATCACCACGTTGCGCTGGGGGTGGTTCTTCGCTTCGGTTTCGGTGATTCGGCCGGTGTCGATCAGATGCTGTACGTAGCTATGATCCTTGGTGGCGCGAATCAGTTGCCCGTCACGCAGCAGATACGCGCGGGAATCGCCGATATGGGTCAGAATCCAATGATTTCGCACCAGACTGACCGCGGTGACCGTGGTGCCCATGCCGGAAAGACTGTGCTCATGCTTGGCTTTGCCCACGATGGCGTCGTGCGCGGCCAGTACCGAGGTCTCCATCATGGTCGCCACGGTCTCGATGTCGTCCGCGGCGTCTTCGTGTTCGATGTGGGCCAGGGAACGGATGGCGATGGTCGATGCGGTGTCGCCGCCCGCATGGCCGCCCATGCCGTCGCAGATGGCGGCGAGGTGTCGGCCCGCGAATGATGAATCCTGATTGTTGCTGCGCACGTATCCCACATCGGAGACCGTGGTGGAATACAGTATCAGTGCGCTTTGCTCTTGGTTGTCTTGGTTGATCTGATTCTCAGCCATGGCGTCACCTCAGCTCGAAGGTAGTCGCGCCGATGCGGACGGGCATGCGGGACGGCAGCAATGCCGCTCCGGTGAGCTTCTGTCCGTTGACCACGGTGCCGTTGGTGCTGCCGAGATCCTCGATGGCCCAGCGTCCGCTGGAAGGGTCTTCGAAAACCCGTGCGTGATGGGATGAGACGAATTCATCGTCCAGTACGACGGTGTTGCTTGCGGCGCGGCCCAACGTGATCGGATTGCTGGACAGCGGCACGGTGGTGCCGGCGAGCGGACCGTCGATCACCACCAGAATGGTGGGCTGACCGGCGTTCTGCCCGGCTGCGGAGGAGGATGTTCTCGGGGTTGGTGCCACGGGAGCAGGGGTGGCGGCCTGCGCTGGTGCGTTGTTGGCCGTCTGCTGGGCGGCCTGCCGCCTGCGGCGATGCTTCTTCGGCGTCTTCGGACTGAACGACGACACATCCTGATGCAGGGAACGTACGGCAAGCCATACGAATACCCACAGCAGTGCGAGGAATCCGTACTTCAGAATGGCGAAAGTCAGTTCAGTCATGGCGGCTCGTTCGTAAGAATGCGGTTGCTTATTCCTGTGGCTCGGAGGAGGCCCAGTACAGGATCCGTGTACGACCGATGGTAATGGTGTTGCCGTCCATCAATGTTGCGGCAGGCACCTGATGCCCTTCCACATAGGTGCCGTTGGTGGATCCGAGATCGCGGGCGATCACGCCACCGTCGGTGATGTCGATTTCAAGATGGCTGCGGGAGATGCCGGGGTCGTCGATCACGATGTCGCAGTTGGAACCGCGACCGAGCACGGTCTTCGGTGCGGTGAGCAGATACTGGCGGCCGTTGATCTCCAATACCGGGCAGTCCTTGGTCTCGCTCTGCGTGGTGACGGGAGCGGCGTTGCCCTGCACGGATTCCGATCGCAGCTTCAGGTCGCCCTTGGCCAGATCAAGATCCTCTTCGAAGATCACGACCACCGGGCCCACGAACGCGTAATGCTGGCTTTCGGCGTACTTGGTGAGGTTTTCGGCCAGTTCGTTGGCCAACGTTTCGCTGCCCCACTGCTCGATGCGATCGAAATCCGGCGTGGAAAGGGTGAACCGGTACTCGTTGGGAGCCACGGTGCGGTCGCGTCCCATGGGCATGGCCTGCGAGTCGATTTCACGCTCAAGGGCGCTGGACAGATCGACTGGCTGAAGGTCTTTGGAACCGAATTTGCTGAAAACGCCATTGACGGCCCCTTCAACGCTTTTCTCAAAACGGTCGAGAACGCTCATGTACATCCCTTTCTCGCAATCTCTCCTATCCTACGCATTGGCCTTCCCCAGAGCCCAGGATAGAAGAGATTCATTGCAAAGTCTTCATTGCAATATGCCGCTGCAATATGCCACCGGACCGTCGTTTTGCCATGAAATTACCCCTGATTGATGGTCGGAAGCCCCACTTCAGGGTGCAGCAATCGGCGCAGCGCCTCATGCTTCAGCGCGATCGTGGCGTTGGACGAAACGATGCCGGCCGCGTTCAACTCCTCCCAACTCACCCAGGCGCTCGCCACATGCTCGTCCTTGTCGAAATGCCGTTCACCCATATGCCAGTGCTTCAGATGAATCACCATGATATTCGCCAGTTCGTCGGTCATGCCTTCGGAGGAATAGCATTGCGCCACATGATCGATTTCGATGGCCGGCTCGGCGACTGACGCTGCCGTGTCGGATGCGGCGGGTGAATCCGGGATCACCCCGGTCTCCTCGTGGAGTTCGCGCAATGCCGCGGTATCGGGATCCTCTCCTTCATCCATCAGACCGGCCGGCACGCCGAAAGCGTAGGTATTCGGACCGACCCGGTATTCGCGCTCCAGCAGGTAGCGGTCGGTGGCGCAGTCGTGCACCAGCATCACCACGCACGGCGCATGGCGCATCACCTGTCGGCGGATGCGAACGGCCTTGCCGTCGTGCGTGGTGAGCCGGATCACCTGATCGTCCACATGGAAGATCGCGCCGGTGTACTGCGTTTCGCAGGATTCCACCACCGGCGTCACGGTCATGTCGATCTCATCGCTGGCGTTCAACCGGCGTTCGATATCGGCCATGGTCGGCGTAGTTGACGTTGTCTGTGCGGTCGTCATGACTGCGCCTCGGCGATGGTTTCGGCCACCAGCTTCGGCAGGGCGTTCTGGATCGGCTCGCGAATCAGCCGGGTGGCGATGCCGTCATACTGGGTGCTTCCCATGTTCATGATGGTCATCGGAACGTGATGCTGTACCGCGAACGGCGCAAGGGATGCCGCCGGGAACACCTCCAGTGTGGAACCGATCACCCAGAACTCGTCCGCTTCGGTGATGCGCTGCATCGACTTTTCCATCGCGCCCTCGGGCAGTGCTTCGCCAAAATACACCACGTCGGTTTTGATCATGCCGTTGCAGGGCATGTTCCCGCTGTAGGGCAGTCTGCGATGGCAACGCGGATCGGGTTCCTCGTCGAGACGATCCATGATTTCGGCGGTGTCGTATTTCGCGTGGCACTTCATGCAGTGGCTGGTGCCAATGGTGCCGTGCAGGTTCACGATGACATCGTCGGAATTGCCTGCTTTCTCATGCAATGCGTCGAAGTTCTGCGTGGCGAGCAGGTTCAGCAGTCCGGCCTTCTCCAGATCCACCAGAGCCTTGTGGGCCACGCCGGGCTTGGCGCCCCACACCGGAGACTCCTTCTGCCAGCGCCAGGAGTATTCGCGATCCTCCTTGCTCATGAGGAATGCGTCGATGTCGTACACGTTCATCTGCTCCGGGTGCTTGGTCCACACGCCATCCGGGCCGCGGAAGTCGGGAATGCCGGCGCTGGTGGAGATGCCGGCGCCCGTCAATACTGCAATGGTTTTCTTCATACCTCCCTTCTTACTCCACAAAAATGAAGTCCGTTCGCTTCGCTCCCCTGTGTTCACTCTGGCTTCCCTGTGTTTTTCTCCGGCTTCCCCCGTGGGGGGAAGCTGTCGGCCGTAGGCTGACTGATGAGGGGATTGAAATCCGCAATGCCCGTGATTCGCCTTGTCTCTGGTCCCGCTTCCCCCGTGGGGGGAAGCTGTCGGCCGCAGGCTGACTGATGAGGGGATTGAAATCTGCAATGCCCATGATTCGTCTTGTCTCTGGTCCCGCTTCCCCCGTGGGGGGAAGCTGTCGGCCGCAGGCTGACTGATGAGGGGATTAGAATCCGCAATGCCCATGATCCGCCCTCGCTCTGATCCCGCTGACTGATGAGGGGAATCGGACTCCACTCAATGGCCTCGTTGCATCCGGATGAGCTGACCTACGTGAGTGAACAATGCGTTACGACACACCTAAACAAGTTATTCGAGACATTTTTCGATAACAAAGCGATGTAGCCTTGGTTATAGACGTGGAAAACGGCTATTTGCGACACGCCGAGGGAACGCTGATGTTTCAACGATCTCGGCGCGCTTCTTCATGCCCGGTTTGCGTTGTGGTGTGTGTTCGTGTAAGTTTCTTACTCGCTGCCCGGCACGGCCGGATCGGTCCGGTTCGGATCGGTTTCGTTTGCTGGTGTGGTGGTGGTTTGAGAACTCAAGAGCGTGTTTTGTACTACTTTTTGATGATTGCCAGTCCGGTCCCGCCCGTGTGCGTGTGAGCGTGGTTCGGGTCCCCGGGAGGGGTTTGATGGGACTGGGTTTTGGAAGGATTTTGTGTGGTGCCATGGTTTCCGGTCTTGGGCCGGGGGTCGTGGCGTCCGTCTTTTTTCTTCTTCTTTTTTTTTTTCGAGCCGTTTTTCGGCTTTTCACAGGTTTTTTTGTGGA
>NZ_NMWU01000016.1 GCF_002860355.1 Bifidobacterium margollesii | reverse complement strand
CGTCGAACGGCGAGGGCATGGTCTCCTTGAGCCGTCCGGCGACCCTATGGGCGATCCGGCCCGCGGTGCGCCATGCGACGCGCAGGAACCCGCTCACCGTCTTCTGGTTCGCCACGGTCATCAGCCACGCGCACTCCGCCTCGAAATCACGCGTGAACCGGCTGCCGGGCTCGGCCCACGGCATGGCGGCGACGACCACGCCGCACCCGGGGCAGTCCACGCGCGGCATCATGGCGACCAGCTCCACCCGCCAGCAGCCGAAGTCCTGGTGACGCCAACGGCGCACGCCGCCGCCCCGGTCATAGCCCGGACACCGCCGACCGCAGCGGGAGCATCTGAGCATGCCGGCATGCGGGCGCACGCGCACCTCGAGCACGGGCTCGGGACGCAGCGGCGAGTCCGCGACCCGCACGTCCTCGACGACCATGCCTTTGACGTTGAGAAGACGTTTGAATAAGCTGTTCATCAGGCGTTCTCCGTGGTTCATTTCTTTGGTCGGAAAACAGAATACACGGGAACGCCCCTCACGCTTACGAAATCAACGGCTCAACGACGAACCCACACCCACGAAAACAGCAATAGCGCCTGAAATAACGCAACGGTTCGGACCGGCATCCGCATCCGCGATTCGATGCCCGCATGTCATACGGCATGCGGGCATCGTCGTAGTCCGGTCGACCGATGTCCGGTCGACCGACACCACCCGTGCCCTGCCGTGACCGTCATCGGCGGGCGCCAGGCCCGCCATCGGCGTGTCGAACGAACGGTTATCGACTTATAGCCCGTTATCAACCCCAATAGCCGCACGACCGGGATCGCAGCTTGCAACGGCGTATAGATTTTAGCTATGCGAATCGGCTTGAAAGCTTGAAATCATTGCGGTTAGCCTTGGTTTACCAACAGAAGGAAACCTAACGGACAATCCGGCATCGTCAATGATTGGGGGAGCTCATGGCACGATTCAAGACCCAGCTGGTACATGGAGTCGACATCGACGACAACAACACGGGAGCGGTGAACCCGCCGATCTACAACTCATCCACCTACACCTTCGAATCTGTCGAATCCGTACCGCGATGGGACTACGCCCGCAGCGGCAATCCCACCCGCGAATTCCTCGAACGACAGATCGCCCAGCTGGAACAGGGATGTCGTGGTTTCGCCTTCGCCTCCGGACTGGCGGCGATCCACGCGGTGCTTTCGATCTTCAAGCCCGGCGACCGCATCATCGTCGGCGACAACATCTACGGTGGCACCTACTCGCAGATCAACGAGTTCTTCAGCCGGTGGGGACTCGAATTCGACGCGGTCGACACCCGTGATCTCGACGCGGTGAACGCCGCCTTCGACCGAGCGGAGGCCCAGGGGGCGGTCGTGCGCGCCGTGTACTTCGAAACGCTCACCAACCCGCTGCTCAAGGTCAACGACGTGGCCGCGCTGGCCCGCATCGCCCATGAGCATGACGCCATCGCCATCGTCGACAACACCTTCGTCACCCCGTACCTGCAGAAGCCGCTCACCCTGGGCGTCGACATCGTCCTGCATTCGGCCACCAAGTATCTGGCCGGACATTCCGACGTGGTGGCCGGACTCGCGGTCGCCCGCACCGAGGATCTGGCCAACCGCGTGTATTTCGCGCAGAACCGTCTTGGCGGCGTACTGCCTCCGGCGGAATGCGACGCCGTGCGACGGGGCATCCAGACCCTCGCCCTGCGCATGGATCGCCAGCAGAGCAATGCGCTCGCCATCGCGCAGTTCCTGGAGCGGCATCCTCTGGTGTCCAAGGTGCATTACCCCGGACTCGCCTCCAACGAGGACTATCACTTGGCGCTGCGACAGCTTCGGGGGTTCGGCGGCGTATTGTCCTTCGAGGTGCGTGAAGGGGTCGACCCGGCCGACGTGCTCAACAACCTCCATGTGTTCCGTCTTGCGGTCAGCCTCGGTGCGGTGGAAAGCCTCGCCGAATTCCCCGCCAGCATGACCCACTTCGAAGTGCCGCGTGAGGAACGGCTCAAGCTCGGCATCACCGATGAGCTGATCCGTCTGGCCGTGGGCATCGAGGACGTCTTCGATCTCACCGATGACCTCAAGCAGGCGTTGTCGATCGCCGAACGGGCGGCTGCGGCCAGGCGGGAGGAGTCTTCCCCGGCCTCCGAAACCGTGAAGGTTCGCGTGGCCGTCGGTGCCTGACGGCTTCCGATTCGCAGCCGGTCCCGAGTGAATGGGATCGCAGCCGGAAAGACAGGGGGAATGGCGATATGACCATCGACGAGCGGACGCTGGCCGAAGTGCTGGAAGCCCGTCACTGGATGCACCGACACCCGGAACTGGCGTTGCATGAGACGCAGACCACGCGGTTCATCGCCGATCGGCTGCGGGCATGGGGCATCGACGTCATCGATACGTCAAGCGGTCCTTTGCCCGGTGCGCGCAGCACAGCACCGCTGCGGACGGGCGTGCTGGCGGAGATCAAGGGGCAGGCCGGTCCCGGACCGGTACTGGCTTTGCGCGCGGACATCGATGGTCTGTCGATCGAGGAGAATCCCGGTGCTCCATACGCTTCGGTCAATCCCGGTGTGATGCACGCCTGCGGTCATGATCTTCACTCCGCTTCGCTGCTCGGTGCTGCGCGAGAGCTTTCCGCTCGCCGCGACGAATTTCATGGAACCGTCCGTCTGCTGTTCCAGCCCGCCGAGGAGGCGGAGCTCGGCGCCCAGAAAGTGCTCGCCGCCGGATGGCTCCAAGGCGTGGAGCGGATCGTCGGATATCACAATCATCCCGGTCTGCCGGTAGGGACGGTGGGTATTTCACCCAAGCCGATCATGAGCGGCAACTACCGGTTCGACGTGACGCTGCACGGTTGTGGCGCCCACGGCAGCAAGCCGGATGAGGCGGCCGACCCCATCAGCGCGTTCGCCGCCATCGTTTCGCAGCTGCAGACCATCGTGAGCCGCAGCGTGCCGGCCCTGCAACCCGCCGTGGTGAGCGTCACGCAGGTGAAGTCGGGCACCGCATGGAACGCGATTCCCGCCGATCTGGAGTTCCACGGCACCGCACGGGCGTTCGATGCGGCTACGGCGAGGTTGATCCACGAACGGCTCCTTGAGATCATCGACGGCACGGCGCGCGTCTTCGGCGTGAAGGCGGATATCGATTGGAGCGTACGGGCGCAGCCCATCGACAATGATCGGGAGCTGGCCCTGCTGCTGGCCTCCGATGCGTCGTCGTACGCCAACGTGGTGGATCCGGAACAGAGCATGGGGGCCGATGATTTCGCCGATTATCAGCATGCTGGGATCCCCGGGGTCTTCAGCTTCATCGGCTCCAACGGCGCCGAAGACGCTTCGGGGTGGCATACGCCGAACTTCCCCGGGCTTGATGAGATACTCCCATACGCCATCGAATACTATCTTCACGCCGTGCGGGTGGTACTCGGCTGAGCGTTCGGCCCGGCTTCCGGGGAATCCTGACCAGACTACTCTTCGAGAAACTCCTTGATCTTCGCGGCATCCGCATACCCCTGCCGGTACATGCGGTTCAGCCCCTCATAGCTTTTGTGCAGCGTGGAAAGGCCATACAGCTCGGTCGGCGCGATGATCAGCACCCGTCCCTCCCGCTCATACTGCTTGGCCAGTTCCACCTCGTCGTTATACAGCTGGTACCGGTTGAGCAGCATATCGGCCGCGGCGGGGTAGGAGCGTCTCAGGATCGCCGCCGGACCCTTGTCCTTCTGCTGCTTGCGCACGGTGTCCTTCGGTCTGGTGAGCACCACCACCACTTTGTCGCAGCCGTCCTCGAAGGCCTTGCGCACGGGGATCGGGTCGGCGATGCCCCCATCGAAATAGGGCACGCCGTCCACCACATACGGTTCGCACGCCACCGGCACCGCGCTCGACGCCTTGCAGATGTCGTAATCGTCCTGATGCATACGGCTTTTGGGAAAATAGTGGGGCTCCCCGGTTTCGGCGTTGGCCGCCACGACGTAGAACTCCATCGGGTTCGCCTCGATCGCCGGGTAATCCAGCGGATCCTCGCCGTCATGGTTCGACAATGTGCCGTACACGTAATCCAAACCGACGAAATTATGATTCCGCAGGAAGTTCCTGGTGCTGGCGTATTCGCGGCGGAAGGCGTACTTCGTGTAGAAGCGGTAGCATCGTCCCTTCTGCCGGGAGAGCAGGCACGTCAGATTCGCGCTGCCGGCGGAGATGCCGATCGCATAGTCGAGACGCACGTCGTCCTCCAGCAGACGATCCACCACGCCCACGCCGTAGATGGCCCGGAATCCGCCGCCCACGTCGATAATGCCGGTTTTCATCGATGTTCCCCCCATTCCGTTCTTCGCTTCCGCCTCATCATAGCGGTTGGAACGGCTTGGTGGTAGCGGGAAACGACGGTTCTCCCGCGAATGTCGATTACCGGGCGGTTCCGATGTCGGCCGGTGGAGGCCTCGAATCCGGTTCCGTCTATTCGCCGAGCAGATCGTGGCTCAGTGCGAGCACGTCCGGCGAATCCTTGGAGTTCTCCACACTTACCGTGCCGCGTTGATCCTCGTCGGCGAGTTGGCCGAGCGATTCGAGCACTACATGCAGATGCCGTACCGTGCCTTCGTTGCCGTCGAGAATCGCGCTGTGGGCGAACAGTTCGCGGAAATAATCCCGATAGAACACGAAATGCGTGCAGCCGAGCACCACGCTGTCGGTGTGCGCGATGTCGTAGCGGTCGAAATAGCCGTGCAGGGTGCGCATCACCAGATCCCGGTCCGAAAGCCGGCCGGATTCCACGATCCCCACCAGATCGGGGCAGGGCTGCTTGCGGATGTCATGCAGGGAATCGAACCGATCCATCAGCTTCTCGAACTTGCGCTCCTTGAGCGTCAACGGGGTGGCCGCCACCACGATGTGCTGGCGTACGCCGTTGCCGCGGTCGCAGGCCACCTTGAGCGCCGGTTCCATGCCGATGATCGGGATGTCGTATCGTGCGCGCAGATCATTGACCGCGGCTGCGGTGGCCGTATTGCACGCCACCACGATGCCCTTCACGCCGCGTTCGACGAACCGGTCGCAGATCGAGAAGCAGAAGTCGCGGATCTCCTCCGGACGTCGAAGACCGTAGGGGGCGTGCGCGCTGTCCCCGAAGTACATCACGGTTTCGTTCGGCATGTCCTTCCTGATCTGCCGAACAACCGAAAGCCCACCAAGTCCGGAATCGAACACCCCGATCGGTGCATGCGACGACATACCGCTCTCCTTCATGAAGTCGTGTCTGTCCGCCCCGACGTACGCATGCGGATCATGGCCGCATGGCACGGCTGCCGGAACGACGACCCCACGGCCTGCGCTCCGTCGACGGAACGGGAATACCGCTACCTAGGGTAGTGTACCTTTCTCCCGGCATACGACCGTTTCACCGGTATGACAATGGGCGAGGAGAAATGCGCGTGCTCGACTATCCTTATGATCCATGAGTATTCCACAGCATGTAGTGAAGGCGCATGGCACGGGCAACGACTTCGTGGTCTATGCCGATCCCGAAGGCGTATACGAGCCGACCGCGCAGGAGGTCCGTCGATTGTGCGATCGGCATTTCGGCGTGGGCGGCGACGGTCTGCTGCGACTGGCGCATCCGGACGACGTCTCCGATCTGAGCGACGAGCAGGTTTCACGGCTTCGGTCCGCCGGCGCGGAGTGGATGATGGACTACCGCAACGCCGATGGCTCCCTGGCCGAGATGTGCGGCAACGGCACCAGGGTCACCGCGTTGTTCGCCCAGACGATGGGATATATGGAGGCGCCGGGCGGTCGGCCTCTGAAACTCGGCACGAGGGCCGGGGTAAAGACGCTTTCCTCGCTTGGCGAGGTGGAGGGACTGGGACGCAACGTGTTCCACATCGACATGGGCCCGTGGAAGGCGGGTGAGACGCACGCATACGAGGTGACCATACCAGGGCATGAGGGTTCCGCCCGCGGTACGTTCGTCGATATGGGCAATCCGCATGTGGTCGCGGTGCTTGAGGACGCCACGGGACGTGGTCTCGCCGCGGATTCCACGCTTCCCGCGGTGTCCGATCTCGATCTGACCCGCAAGCCGGTGGTGGATCCGGTGATCGAGACCGATCAGAACGTCGAGTTCGTGGGCATCGACGCCATCGACGAGCGGGCGGGCACCGGCAGGGCCCATATGCGGGTGAACGAACGCGGGTGCGGCGAAACCCTGTCGTGCGGCACCGGATTGTGCGCCACGGCGATCACGCTGCGGCGGATCACTGGCGTTGACGAGTGGACGATCACCGTGCGGGGTGGTGTGCTGGTCGTGAAGGTGAGCGACGACAATGTGGAGCTGACCGGAGACGCCTGCATCGTCGGTACGGTCACGCTGCGATAGTCGTCGGCACCGATCCGTCAGAAGATCGCGGAACCGTCCTTGACGAGGATGATCGCGATGAGTGCGGCAAGCCACAGCACATCGACCAGCAGATCGGCTCCCAGACGATAATAGGTGTCCAGCGCGCGTCTGAACGATGATCCGGTGCCGTTCAGACGCGGCAGATTCTGCACGGTGACCGTTGCATGGCTGAGTGTCATGAACTGCAGGGTGGTGGAGAACATCAGACCCAGACACCACAGGCACAGCGCGTTGATCACGAACACCGACTGGGTGAACAGCCAATAGGCGTAGGCAAGGGCGGCCAGACCGCCCAGCCAGGTGCAGACGGCGAACCATCGGGGCACGCTGATTCGGGCGAGGCCCAGTACCGCGATGGTGACGAACACGGATTCGGCCGCGATGCCGAAGAAGGCGTTCGGGAAGCTCATATCGCCGAATTTGATGATTTCGGCCTGCCAGGACTGCGCCACCGTGGAGCAGGAGATCACCGAGTTGACGTCGCAGTCGAGCTTGCTGCCCGGATTGCGTGCCAACAGCAGTGTCTCGGCGGAAAGCCCGAGCGAGATGATCAATGCCGCGAGCGAGAAGACCAGCATGAGCAGATAGGTCCACACGGCACCGTGGCGCCATCCGGTCGGTGTTCCCAGATACTCCGCGGATTCATCGATCATCGTTACCATCCCCCGATTCGTTGTCAGACGTGACTGCGACGTTCCAGATGATTCGCGCCGCGACGAAATCAGCTTACGATAGTGATATGACTGATCGAACTGATTCCGCCGTGCGCACCGGCATTGTGCGCGACCACGCCTCGAAAGGCTGGGATCTGCATTGCCACTCCGCCTATTCCGATGGTACGGAGACCCCCGAAACCCTGATCCGGGAAGCCAAGCGCATCGGTCTTTCCGGCGTCGCCATCACCGATCACGACACCTGGGCGGGATGGAACGACGCCGTAGCCGCGGCCGAACGCTATGAGATGCCGCTGGTGCGGGGCACCGAGATCACCGCCGACGTGGACGGTGTCTGCGTGCATATGCTTGGACTGCTGTACGATCCCAAGGACCCGGTGTTGTGCGAACTGTTCGCCAGCACGCGCGAAAACCGAGTCAAGCGCATGAGGAAGATGGTCGAGAATCTTTCCGCCGACTATCCGATCACCTGGGACGACGTGGTTCGACAGGTCAAGGAAGGTGGGCAGACCACCATCGGACGGCCTCACATCGCCGATGCGATGGTGGCCATGGGGTTCTTCGAGAACCGTTCCGAGGTGTTCCGGCGTGCGATCAGCAAGAGCAGCAAATACTACGTGCCGATCGTCTCCCCGTCGGCGAAGACGGTGGTCGAGGCGGTCAAGCATGCGGGAGGTGTGGCGATCATCGCCCATCCGGCAGGAGCGACCCGCAACCGGAACATTCTCACCGACGAGCAGATCGCGGATATCGCAGCCGTGGGTCTGGACGGGTTGGAGGTGTTCCACAGGGAGAACTCGCCGGAGCAGCAGCAGCGTCTGCTCCGACTCGCCAGGGAATTGCATCTGCTGACCACCGGAGGCTCCGACTGGCATGGAGCCGGCAAACCCAACCTGATGGGGGAGAACACGACGAGCGATGAAGTCGTGGAGGAGATCGCGGCCCGAGGCGCCATCGACATCATCCGATGATGACATGGAGACGAAATGGATGATGGGGAGAGCGCAACTTATTGATGCGCTCTCCCCATCATCCATTCAAGACCGTCAAGCGGCCGAACCGAGCGGGTTCTTCGGCCGGATCAGCTTTCGGCCAGATTGCCGAATCCCACGGGATGCGAGGTTTCGGAACCGACGATGGCATAGCCGATGGCTCCACCGGGGACGACGATACGACGGCCCTTGGTGTCGGTGAGATCCACAACCGCACCGTTCTTCACCGCTTCGGCGATGGCGCCGCTGACCTCGTCGGCGGACTTGTCGGTGGCGAAGGTCACCGGTCGGGCCACGTTCTGAATGCCGATTTCAACATCCATGGTTGTTCCTCCTTGAAAAAACGGAATTACCGTTGACGAAACTCCAACTTGTCATTCTAGCGAGACGGCGTCTGGCCGTCGCCGGCATCGGACGGTTCTTCGCTCTCGGCGGCATGTTCATCCACCAGCGACACGTATCCGGTCGGATGTCCCTGACTGCGTGCGATGCCCATACCGGTCTGCGGCGCATCGTCCTGAACCGGCGTATCGTCACCGGTTTCAGCGCTGGGCTTGCCGACGATGCGACCGGCCGCGCCGGTGATGACCCCGTCGTCGTCGAAATCCTCGGGAGAGAGCGCAGGCATGGTCACGGTAGCGGTGTCATCGCCGGAAACGCCCATGTTCTCCACCACAATGGTCTTCGAATCGGCATGCGAGGCTTCGGACGCAACGGTTCCCGTCATGGCGGAGGCCCTTGCCGGCACGGTGGGAACGGGCATATGCACGCTGTTCGCGGGGGAGGTCCGCGACGAAGCCTGCGATGCCGTGCGATCGCCGGCATTCGTACGAGAAACGGGCGATCCTCCCGAAGCGCCGTCATCCCGCGACAGCAGATTCCCCACGGTGATGGTGGAGGGATTGCCCGCCGAAGCCGTCGAGGAAGGAACCATCTTCGAAGCCCTTACGGAAAGCTGGTGAGCCAAACGCTCCACATGGGCCTTGAACTCGATGATCCTGTCGTTGTCGGCACGATCGAGCGCCTTGATGAATTCCCCGACCTGCTCCATCTGCAGCCACAGACTGGCGCGCAGCATGATCAGATCATCCAATCGCGAGCCGATGATCCTCGCGTAGGCGGACAGCACGTTGTTGCGTCGCTTCGCGTCGAGACGGTCGAAGATCCATGCCAGATCCCGGGCCGGATCATTCACCTGCATGTTCCCCCAGCGGTACATCGCATTGAGACCGGTGCTGGAAAACAGCATGTCGCCATCGGAGAAGCCCCCATGCACCGGGCATGTGCGGAACGACCACAATCCGTCGGTCGCCACGATCCGCTCCCAGCTGTCGGTGATCTCCTCGGGCACATGACCGGCCTCCTTGAGCCGCGCGATCCAAGCCTCAAGCTGCTGCTTGATCTGGGCGGGAGCATACGAGGGATACCCCTCCTTGGCCATGAATCCCGGACGCAGACGGTGGATCGCACCGATCGCCGTACCGACGGATACGCACTGGCTTTCGGTGAGACGATCCAACGGCGTGGTGACGCCGTCGTTGTGCACGGTGACCAGCACGGCGGTGGTGCCGGTGGGCCCCTTGCGGTATTCGCCCGGCTGGAACGCCACGGTACGATCCAAGGCGAAACCGAGTCCGGCAGGCTCCTTGGCCCTCAGCAGCGCCGCGGAGGAATCCGCCCGCGAGGTCAGCTTCCTGCGACCCTCGGGCGTATCGGAGGCGCAGACGTCGAATTCACGCCCGGTGGTGTCGGTGACCACCGCCATATCGATGCCATACTGCTCATCCGAAGGCGCGGTCTGCTCCGAACTCCTCGTGCCGGCCACGGTCAGATTCGGCATGGCCGCGCTCGCCAATGCCGCCAGGGTAAATACTGAACGTTCACTCACCCTACCCACTCTAATGCACGACACCGCGGCGGGCCGGAAGGAAACCTGCGACAATGGGCGTGTGACTACGAATACGGATCGAATGCTCGAAGGACTGGACGAGATGCAGGCCGCGGCCGCGAGGGCCGTGGAGGGGCCCGTACGCATTCTGGCAGGAGCGGGAGCCGGCAAGACCCGCACGATCACGCATCGCATAGCCTATGCCTGCTCCACGGGAGCATGGAACCCCTCGCAGAGTCTTGCCGTCACCTTCTCCGTCAAGGCGGCGGCCGAAATGCGCGCGAGACTGGCGGCCCTCGGTGTGCCGCAGGTCAAGGCCGCGACGTTTCATTCGGCGGCTCTCAAGCAGCTGCGCCGCGTCTGGCCGGAGCTGAGCGAATCATACTTTCCGTCCGTGGTCGAAGACGTTCGCTCGCTGATCGATCGTGCGATGAGACGGGTGATCGGAACGGATGAGATCGACACGACGACCTACAGGGCCGTGCTGGCCGAGATCAACTGGACCAAGGTGAGTCTGATCGCTCCGGAGGATTACCCGCGCGTATGCGCCGCCATGCATCGACGGCCGCCGGCCGATCTTGATCCCGAGAGGATGGCCGACGTGATCACGGCGTACGAGGAGGAGAAGACCGGGCGCGGAATGATCGACTTCAACGATATTCTGCTGATGACCTGCCATGTGCTGGAGCATTTCGACGAGGCGGCCGCGTCGATCAGATCGCGGGTGCGGTGGCTCACCGTGGACGAGTATCAGGACGTCTCGCCGTTGCAGCACCGACTGTTGACGTTGTGGCGGGGCGGTCGCGACAGCGTGTGCGTGGTGGGGGATCCGGCGCAGACGATCTACTCGTTCGCCGGCGCCACGAGCTACTATCTGCTGCGGTTTCCGGAGGAGTTCCGTCGGCTCAACGCCGACATCGCATTGGAACGGGACTACCGGTCCACGCCGCAGATCGTGCACTGCGCCAATCGCGTGCTTGCCGCGTCGCCGATGCGGGACGATTATCTGGTGTTGCGCTCCGCAAGGGAAACGGGACGCCGCATTGTGAGAACCAGATACGATACCGACGAGCAGGAGGCCCAAGGGGTGGCGCGTCGCATCGCCGCGCTGGTGGCGCAGGGGGAGAGCCCGAACGACGTCGCGGTGCTGATGCGCATCAACGCGCAAGGTCCCATCATCCGGGCGGCGTTGGGGCGAATGGGCATCCGCTCGCGTGTCCGCAACGAATACGCGAGCAGCGAAGCGTCGCTTATCGATTCCTCTTCGGCCGCCGCGCGAGCCGCGGCCGAAGACCTTTCCTCGGTGAAGGCCGGCGAAGTGACCATCTCCACCATTCATGCGGCCAAGGGACTGCAATGGCGTCATGTGTTTCTGATCGGATGCTCGGAAGGGTTGCTGCCGTTCGGCGTCGCGGGCTTGGGGGTCGCGGATGACTTCGAACGGTTGGAGGAGGAGCGACGGTTGTTCTACGTGGGAGTGACCCGCGGCGAGGACACGGTCACCATGTCGTTCGCCGCGTCCAAGGACGGCATGGGAGGAGTGGGACGGACCCCCAGCCGATTCCTGAAGTAGCGGATTCCGGATATCGGGTGGAAGTTGGACCTATCCGCATGCCGGAAGAACCCTACGCCGCCGTTTCAGGCCTTGTCCGCGTCGTCTGTGGTTCCGTCGTCTGTGGTCTCGTCGCCGGCGTCTCCGGTCGCATTGCGGCCGTCATTCGCATCGCCGCTGTCGTCCGCATGGCGATCGTCGTTGAGCAGTCTGCTCAATTCGGCGTCCCAATCCACGGCCTCGGTCCCGCTTCCTGAAGAAGCCGTTGCATCGGCATCGTCCTCCGCCTTCTCCGTCGGCAGCGACGGCAGCAGATCAGGATGCCCCCACTTCGCGTCGCGCTGTTCGGCCCCTTCGGACAAGGTGATGGATTCCCACAGTTCCGCGGCTTCGCGCAGACGCTTCGGGCGCAGACGCAGGCCCAGCAGGGATTCGAAGGTGCGCTCGGCGGGGCCTCCCACCGCGCGCTCGCGTCGCATCATCTCCCGAAGCTGCTCGATATGGGGGATGTGCGCCATGCCGGCCCGCCAGACCACGCAGTCCACCCATCCGTCCACCAAGGCGAGCAGACTCTCCAGACCACACAACGCCTCCTGCTGCTCGGGGGTGTCACCGATGCCCACCTTGGTGAGGTTCACGGCTCCGGCGATCGATTCGGGATTCATCATCTCCGCTTCGCGCAGCTGCTCCTCCATCGCATCGAGATCGATGGAGATGCCGCGCGCGTATTTGCCGATCAACGCTTCGAATCGGGGCATCAGCCACGGTACGCCGGCGAACAGCCGCGCATGAGCCACTTCATGCAGTGCAAGGAACTCCATCACCTCGCTGCGATCCAGCTCCAGCTCCTTGGCATAGGCGGTGATGTTTTCGGGGATCAGCGCCCCGGCAGGATTGTCGAGCAGCGCTATGCCCTGATCGAATCCGCCGTGCACCTCGCTGGAGAGATTGCCCGCACCCTGACCCAGCTGCATGGCGAACGACGTGTTGCCCAGCAGCTTCATCAGTGTGGCCGGATCCTTGAGTCCTTCGGGGATCGGAATCGGCACGGGGCCGGCGAACATGCCGGAGATCTCCCCGCCCATCGCGCCGCCCAGACGTTCGGAGAACACCGAGGCCAGAGCGTCGTTCATCGACTCGGCCACCGGCGAGGCGAACTTCGCCCACGACGGCAGGGTCTTCTCCACCCACTGGGCGCGGGTGAGCACATCGGCCTGACCCTTCACCGGGTCGAAGTCGGTGACGGTGTCAAGCCACAGATTCGCTTCGGAAAGCGACTGTCTGGCCGCGGCTCCGTCCTCGGCGCTCACGGTCGTGGTCGAACCGTTCTCCCGCGTCTTGTTCAGGGCGATCGACTGGGCCATCTTCACGTTGATCGGCCCCTCCTGCACCGTGCGCTGCACGTCGCCCATCGTGTTGAGGCCGCCCGCGGTCAGGGCCTCGGCAAGGGACCGCACCTCGGACGGCTTGGGCAGACCGTCGATTCCCTGACTCATGATCTGGTCGCGAACCGATTCGGGCAGATTGGAGAACTGTCTCCAGGCCATTTCCCCCTGAATCGGCCCGAAGGAATCGATCAGCCATTGACGCAGTTCATTGTCTTCCATAAGTTCACCCAATCCGAATCGAGCATGTGTTGTTGTGAGCATCTTACCGGCAATCCGTGTAAGTCTTTCCCATCCATAGTATGAGAGCTATGTCGAATAAGCGTTTCCCGGGCGGCGAGTTCGCCCACAGCACCACAACTCGCTCATCCGTGTGGCGTCGGCTGTCCCGTTTCGTCGCCGCCCGCGGTCCGCGATACTGCATGGGGGCGGTCGGCGCCGCGCTGTGCGTACTGCTCCTGCTGATGCCCAGCGGGTTCGTCACGGAAGGTCCCGGTCCGACCCGCGATGTGCTGTCCACCGTGGACGACGGGGGATCGAAGCGCATGATCGAGATCTCCGGAGCCAGAACGTATGAGGATTCCGGCAAACTGCTGCTCACCACCGTGAACAGCTACGGCACCCGGGAACCCGCCATCAACGCTCAGGTGCTGTGGGCGTGGCTGAATCCCAAGGCCGGTGTGCTGCCCCGTGAGGCGGTGATCCCACCCGGGCAGACCACCGACGAATATCTGGCGAAGACGAGGAAGGAGATGTCCGGAGCGCAGGACTCCGCGGCCCGGCAGGCGATCGACTATCTGTCGGAGCGCGACGAGGGACAGTCCGACGTCTCGGGGGCCAAGGTGACCATGCATATCGACGACATCGGCGGGCCGTCGGCCGGATTGATGTACACGCTGGGCGTGATCGACCGTCTCACGCCCGCCAAGGAGACCGGCGGCATGACGATCGCCGGAACGGGCACGATGGAGAAGGATGGATCGGTGGGGGCGATCGGCGGCATCCGACTCAAGATGATCGGCGCGAAACGCGACGGAGCCGCGTGGTTCCTCGCTCCCGCGGACAACTGCGACGAAGTGGCCGGCAACGTTCCCGCGGGACTGCGCGACGTTCGGGTATCGAACCTTGATGACGCCTACCGGGCGCTCGTGGCCATCGGACAGGGCAGGGGGGATTCCCTGCCTCGCTGCACGGTGAAGTAGCGGGTGCGGCGAGCGGGACCGGAAACCAAGGTAAATTCATGGTTACATGGGCTCGGAATTCCGCGCTTGTTGTTATGCTTGTCTTCCGTGGTTGAAACTACGAGAAAAGAGGCCGACATTTTCGGTTTCCATTCCGGGGACATTATTCAGGAATGGCTTTGGGACGATGATGTGGATGACAGCATCCGAGAGGGCATCGAGTCCGTCACCGGCGAGGATCTGGTGGACGAGGACTATGATTCCGCAGTGGATGGTGTGATTCTGTGGTGGCGTGACGGTGATGACGAGGACGCGTTGTCCGACACCATCATGGACGCGGTGGATGTGCTCAATGAGGGCGGACCGTTCTGGGTGCTGACCCCCAAGCCCGGCCGTGATGGCGCGGCAAGCGCCACGACCGTGGAAAACGCCGCGAAGACCTCCGGCATGAACGCCGCGACTCCGCAGACGCTGAACACCGACTGGAACGCGATTCGCCTTCGCGCCTTCGGCAAGGGCAGGGAGCGGTAGCCGCCTCATCTTTTTCCGGGGCGTTTCCGGAGTCGAAGGGCTCGTGGAGCCCGTGATCGTGCGTTTGAACGTCTGCATGTGTGGAACATGCAGACGTTTTTCATGCGCGGACAAGTATCTTTCCTCGCGGGGGAGTCCGAGATCGCGGTGTATATCGGTTTTCGGCGTTCTCCCGTAGGAAGGAACACCGAAGATGGCCCTGGGGCGATAATCGGGAATTCCGGTAATTCCTTGTTAACGGAATTAATGACAAGGTTCACACTGGATTTTTGCTCCTCTTCGCGACTATGTTCGCAGATAGAAGCGCAGAGTCGCGTTTCTGTTAGGAGAAGAGTCATGGCTGTAGTGACCCATGGGGAAATTCCGAAATACACCCCGGAAGAAGAATCTCGGATCATCCGCAATTCCAAGGGCGTTCCCGTTGGCGTGAAGCCCGATACCAAGTGGACCCCGAAGCGCATTGCGATCTGGGCCGTCATCACCTTGCTCGGTGTGATCGGCTGGACGATGATCGCCATCGTGCGAGGGGAAGAGGTGAATACGATCTGGTTCGTCATCACCGCCGTGTGCACGTATGCGATCGCTTACCGATTCTATGCGTTGTACATCCAGAACAAGATCATGCGTCCCGATGATCTCAACGCCACACCGGCCGAACGCATCAACAACGGCAAGGATTTCGATCCGACCAACCGAGTGGTGCTTTACGGCCACCACTTCGCGGCCATCGCCGGCGCCGGTCCTCTGGTGGGACCGATCCTCGCCGCGCAGATGGGCTACCTGCCCGGCACGATCTGGATCATCGTCGGCGTGTGTCTCGCCGGTGCCGTCCAGGACATGCTGGTGCTGTTCTTCTCGATGCGTCGAGGAGGCCGTTCCCTCGGTCAGATGGCCAAGGACGAGATCGGTCACATCGGCGGTTCCGTCGCCACGATCATCGTGTTCGTCATGCTGATGATCGTGCTCGCCGTGCTCGCCATGATCTGCGTCAACGCGCTGGCCGCCTCCCCGTGGGGCGTGTTCTCCGTGGGCTGCACGATCCCGATCGCCATCTGCATGGGCCTGTGGCTGCGATTCGTTCAGCCCGGCAAGATCACCGAGGTTTCGATCGTCGGCTTCGCTGTGCTGATCGGCGTGATCATCGCCGGCCGCTGGGTCTCCGAATCCTCCTTCGGCAAGTTCCTGCACCTGAGCCCCACCGCTCTGGTGATCTGCATGGTGATTTATGGCTTCTTCGCCGCCATCCTTCCCGTGTGGCTGCTGCTCACCCCGCGTGACTACCTGTCCACCTTCATGAAGGTCGGCACGATCTGCATCCTCGCCCTCGGCATCATCATCGTCCGCCCGATCGTCGAGATGCCTGCCGTCACCGCCTTCGCCAGCAACACCGAAGGACCGGTGTTCGCCGGCGCCATCTTCCCGTTCCTGTTCATCACCATCGCCTGCGGTGCCCTCTCCGGCATGCACGCCATGGTCTCCTCCGGAACCAGCCCGAAGATGATCCAGAAGGAAAGCCAGGCCCGCATGATCGGCTACGCCGGCATGCTGATGGAGTCCTTCGTCGCCGTCATGGCCATCGTGGCCGCCATCTCCCTTAACCAGGGCATCTACTTCGGCATGAACACCTCCGAGGCCACCGCGGCCAAGCTGGCCGGCACCTCGATCAGCCAGACCACCGAGTCCAAGGAGGACATCATGGCCAAGGCCGTGACCAACCTCGGCGTGACCGACGTGCACGGTAATAAGATCGAAGCCAAGTGGGATTCCTGGGATGCCAACGGCAACGACAAGGTGTACACCGGCGGCGATGCGTACCGTCAGCTGGCGTCCGACGTGGGCGAACCCTCCGTCGTCTCCCGCACCGGTGGTGCACCGACACTGGCCGTGGGCATGGCGCACATTCTGCATCAGATAGGTGGCGGGCGGACCATGATGGGATTCTGGTACCACTTCGCGATCATGTTCGAGGCGTTGTTCATCCTTTCCGCGGTCGATGCGGTGACGCGAGTCGCCCGATTCCAGCTTTCCGACGCGTTGGGCAACATCTGGCCCAAGTTCCGTGACCCAAGCTGGCGTGTGGGTGCATGGCTGTGCACCGGCGTGGTCGTGGCCGCATGGGGTTCGCTGCTGCTGATGGGCGTCACCGATCCGCGAGGCGGCATACAGACGCTGTATCCGTTGTTCGGTATAGCCAACCAGCTGATCGCCGCGGTCGCACTGCTGGTGGTCACCGTGATGGTGGTGCGCAAGGGGTACGTCAAGTACGTGTGGATTCCGGTGATTCCGCTGGTCTTCGACACGGCCGTCACCTTCGTGGCGAGCTGGCAGAAGATCTTCTCCACCGATTCGGCGCTGGGCTACTGGCAGCAGTGGCGTGACGCCAACGCGAAGCTCGCCACGCTCACCGATCCGGCTCAGATCGACATCGAAAAAGCCATTGTGCGCAACACGTTCATTCAGGGAACCCTGTCGATCGTGTTCCTGGTCACCGTGGCGTTCGTGATGGTCTGCGGCGTCATCCGCATCGTCAGGACCATCCAGGCCAAGGATTACGAGCACACCAGCGAGGATCCGCGTGTGGAGTCGAACTTCTTCGCTCCCACCACGATGATCCCCTCCAAGCTCGATTCCAAGCTGGTCAAGGAGTACGCCATCGTGGGTGACCCCGAGCTCATTCCCGGTCTCAAGAAGGAGGAGCGCGAGGAGCTGGAACACGAGAAGGTCGCGGCTCACTGAGACCGCGATGATCGGCCGGCGGTCGATTGATTCGATCGTCGACCATCGGCGAACTCACGTAATCCGCATCGGATCGTCGCGGCGGGATGGACCCGTCCGGCGATCCGATGCATTCCGCGGAGAGAGGGTGCAAGGACATGACGTCAATGGGGAAGTCGACCATCGATCGGGGGAATCGCATGCGGCGGATGTCGGCTATGACGAGGGACATCGTCGACGGTCTGGGGCGGTTTCGCGAGTTTTGGCGGGATTTGACGGGAGAGAATGCGTATGACCGGTATGTGGAGCGGCATCGGCGGCGGCATCCCGATCATGAGCCGATGAGCGAACGTGAGTTCTGGCGGGCCCGCGACGACTTCCATGAGACCCACCAGGCCACCGGATGCTGCTGACGACTAGGCGACGGTTGCATGGATGACGGGGGAGGGGAGTGTTATGTGGGCCGTTTTGCGTCACGCGGACCGGGTGGCCCAGGTGACGCGCTCGTCAAAACGTTGGAATCTCAAGGATCCGGCCACTGCGTCACATGGATCAGGTGGTCCATGTGACGCCACTCGGCCCAGGTGACGGCGTATATTTGGCACCATTCACGCAGAATCTCGGAGGGAATGAGATTCTTCCGGCACGAGGACGGAAGAGGACGGAAGTTTATATTCGAGGGAATAGGTGAACTTCCAATTTATTCACTTCTGGGCTATCTAAGGATGGTATGACATGCCGATCGCTCCCGACAGGCTGGACAAGTTCACATTCATGGCCGGCCAAGGCCGCTTCAATGCCGATCCTGAGGTAATCAAACGAAACTGCGAGCTCACAGGTTTCGTTCCGCCGACGCCGGAAGAGCAAGCGTACATCGCTGAGCAATGGGAAAAGCGTTTCGATGTGGAAGACGATCTTTCAACGGACAAACTCCGTGCCGAATACGCGCACAAGAAGGCGCCGGAACCGAGTTTGAACTGCACCCCGATTCAGGAACTTGGGATACCGATTTGAGTGGATACCAAAGAATGAGGTGGGACATCAGCCGACGAATGATTTTCTTTGGCTGGACACCAACTTCGAAGTTGAAGTCAAATCAACGCAAAGCCGGAAACCGGACTATTCGAAGATTTCTCGACTTATTTCCAATGCGGTCGCCTCGGCGGCTCGACAGAACGTGGTCAAGGATTCTTTCATCATTGACCTTGGCGAATACAAGACTCCTGAGAAACTTTTTAATCAGCTTTCCGAATACAACCAAAAACACATGGTCTCCCCTGAGGGTATGAAGCAAATGATTAAACGGCTGTATTTACTGGATGGGAATGGTTTCAGACAGCTCCTGTTGAAATAAAAAACCGGAAGCACTCCCGTGCGCTTGGGCTGTTATTGCAAGCCTGCGCGGGACCTCCGGTCATTTAAATAATAACAATTCCTGGCCCGGAAAGCAAGGTGCCCGGATTCAATTTGTAAGTGCAACACTCGTCTCTGGGTGGCTTGTCTTTGACATTACCTTGCCGAGCTCGCGGTACCAAACCTCGTTGGGCGTTTCCCAGCCCAGGACCTTCAACGGGGTGTCGTTGATCTCGTCGACGATGGCCTGCAGGTCCGCATCCGACAGGTCGTCGAAGCTGGTCCCCTTGGGCAGGTAGCGCCGGATCCTGCCGTTGCGGTTCTCGTTCGTGCCCCGCTGCCACGAGGAGTACGGGTCCGCATAGTAGGTGAGCATGCCCAGCGCCTCGTCCACGAGCAGGTGGCAGGAGGACTCCGTGCCGTTGTCCCACGTGCGGTCGATGCGCGCGGGCGCGGGGATCCGGCTGTAGATGTCGTATTCGGCGCGCGCGGTCGCCAGCGCGCTCTTGTCGGGGATGAACCGGGCGAACAGCTTGCGGCTCTTGCGTTCGGCCTGCGTGTCGATGCACCGTTTCGACGGGGACGCGCCGACGACGGTGTCGGACTCGAAGTGACCGAACCCGCGGCGCGAGTCCACGCTCTTGGGCCGGTCGGCGAGCGGCACGCGCATCGGGATGCGCGCCCCCTTCGCC
>NZ_NMWU01000015.1 GCF_002860355.1 Bifidobacterium margollesii | reverse complement strand
AGAGCTAAGGCTCTAGAGATCTGATAGATGAGTCGGTAGACGATGTGCTATGGCTGTCCTCAATGAAGCTCTAGAGCTAAGGCTCTAGAGATCCGTTTGCCCGGCGTGCGCAGCACGGTAAGCCCGTCCCCTCCTCAATGAAGCTCTAGAGCTAAGGCTCTAGAGATGACGGGTGTGGATGCGGGATCGTAGTAGGACTGCAGTCCTCAATGAAGCTCTAGAGCTAAGGCTCTAGAGATAAGTTACCATCAGGCATTCCGCAAAGGGTATTTCATCCTCAATGAAGCTCTAGAGCTAAGGCTCTAGAGCTGACGAACTTCGCCAGCTCACGGTCCGGGTCGAGCCCTCCTCAATGAAGCTCTAGAGCTAAGGCTCTAGAGATCTGGAACGGCATCCGGACGGGTATGCGTACTGCGACTCCTCAATGAAGCTCTAGAGCTAAGGCTCTAGAGATCTTCAGCCTTCGAGGGTGGGCGGCGTTCCGGGCTCTCCTCAATGAAGCTCTAGAGCTAAGGCTCTAGAGATCTCGGTCTCATAGCCGGGGTCTATCACGGTGATGTCTCCTCAATGAAGCTCTAGAGCTAAGGCTCTAGAGATGTCGTTCACCAGTTCCGACAGTTCCGCCAGCACGCGCCGTCCTCAATGAAGCTCTAGAGCTAAGGCTCTAGAGATTGCGTAGGTGTTGCCGTCCGACCCGATGGCGAAGGATCCTCAATGAAGCTCTAGAGCTAAGGCTCTAGAGATGACGTGCGTGATGAGGAGCCGGTCCCCGTCCACCTCTCCTCAATGAAGCTCTAGAGCTAAGGCTCTAGAGATACCTTTTTTACATGGCAAAAAGGCCCATTTTTCACCTCCTCAATGAAGCTCTAGAGCTAAGGCTCTAGAGATACCAGCCCGAGCCTCTGGGCCTTCACCAACAACCGTCCTCAATGAAGCTCTAGAGCTAAGGCTCTAGAGATTTCATCGCGCGCAACGTCGCCCGAGTCCCCCTCATCGCTCCTCAATGAAGCTCTAGAGCTAAGGCTCTAGAGATTTCGCCCTTGCCGCGTGCCTTCGCACCCTGTTCGTCCTCAATGAAGCTCTAGAGCTAAGGCTCTAGAGATCTGCAGTGAATCGACCTGGCATGGTTCAGTCTGGAGTCCTCAATGAAGCTCTAGAGCTAAGGCTCTAGAGATGGTGGGCCTTAACCACGTTAGCATACTTGCTGTCATCCGAGGAGCTGCGAGGGCTCCAGAAAAGAACAGGCTTCGAACCGTCCACTTAGTCCGCAACATATTTTCAGGCCCAGAACAGCAACCGCGAAAGGTAAGCTACGAAATCAGAGATGATTCAGCCCTCGCAACCGATTCCTCAGCAACGAATCGCACGCTTTGCAATTATCAAGTTTCTATCGCACCAAAGCGAAACGTCACTAGTCTTAATTCTCAGACAATCATGGGAATCACAGTATCTCGATATCCGCGTCTGCCGATAAAGGTCATGGACTGTTTTTCACGATCACTGGATCCGAGATCGCATATCAGTATTGAATCAACAGAGGAATCAATTTCATCCTCCACCAATACCTTGATCTTCAGCAATTTTGAAGGTCGTATTCGAATCAGAAACACACTGTACTGCAGCCTCTCGCCATGACTCTGCAGAATTTTGGCGATACGCGATCTTCGTACATCATCATTGATGTCATACGCTATCAGGTAGCTTTTTCGCCCATCAGTCATGATTCATCGCACCCTGATTCCTCGATACGCAGACTGCGTACCGTCGAGATATCCAAGAATCATTCTCGCCTGTATTTCAATGATCCTCCTCCATGAAGCCCTATATTCAAAGATCGGATGAGTCAGTTCAGTGCTTATTCGACGCTCATAGGCTCCGATCAGCGTCTTCCGCGTCACATCTTTCATCCTCACCGAGCCAAGAGCCCGGGTAAATCCATCCGGACGAACTTCCCCATTGTTAATCACCGTCTGCACGACCGAATCAGCTACGGGAGCACGAAACTCCTCCATAAGATCCAATGCCAAAGCGGGTTTATTACGCTTTCCGCTATGCAAGAAACCAGCGTGAGGATCCAGTCCACAGGAAATCAAAGCACGTATGCAATCCGAAAGAAGAAGCGCATACGCATAATCCAGCAACGAGTTCAATTCGTCGAGCGCAGGTCTGCGTGTACGACCGTTCCATGGCCAACGATCACGCCGATCCGGCTTGATCAGACGATCGAACTGAGAAAAATATAGGGAAGCGGCTTCTCCTTCCAAGCCCAATACATCCTGCCATCGATTGGCGTTGCCAACGGTCTTTTCGATATTTCGCAACTGCCCCACCGTTGGATTGGCTTTATCGGAACGCCGCAGTAGAACCGACTGGTTATGCACTTTTGCGATGATGAATTCCCTAGCCAGTCCCAATCTTCCCTCCTGCGAGGCCACATGCTGCTCCGCACGCTGTAACCCATTGGGACCGTAAGTGGACATGGCCCATCCATACAATCGCCCAGTACCGCTACACCACAGAATCGGAACGCTCCGCCACATCAGTTCGCGAATCAATCCACTGGAAAGATCCGTATTCCCGTGCACCTGCAGTCCTTGAATGGTGTCAATAGGTATGGAAGCCAGTTCCTGGCCGTTCTTAAGGACGACCATACGGCCAGCCCGACTGAACGCCTTGGCTCCCGGAGTGGCAAGATGAGTCACCTGCTTATCGGAAGAAGTAACCATGATACGTCGACCAACAGGCTTTAGCCGCCGTTCCTCAGGAAGACATATTCCCACATGGGAACATTTCATGCACCGAGGATCGTCCTCCAACGGCTCAGGAGCAGTATCCGAATTGATCAGCAATCGTGTTCTCTCCACCGCCTCCTGCGCTTCGGCATAATCCGCGGAAGTCAGCTCCACCTCCACATTTCGATGATGAGTGGTGAAAAAAATCTCGGTGCGGGCGACATGATATCCCATATCTTCCAAACACGCCGCCTGCAGAGCAAGCTGCGTTCGCATCGCAGCGGTGACAATCATCTCTCGTTTAACCGGCGTGGCCTTGTATTCGCGAATAATCACCCCATCATCCGTCAACTTAGCCGCATCGAGTCTCCCGGACACGCCCCATTCCTCATGACGAATATTGATGGACTGGTACTCCCCTTCGTCATCAGCGGAGGGATTGCGCCTACGATCCACCTTACGGTGATCGTAAAAACCCTGCGACATTTGTGCCGAATCCACCCGCTCTCCCACGGACTCCAGCCACGCTCGTCTTGGACAAAACAGGTAGTTGGCAACCAGACTGATCGGAATAGGATCATCGTTCATGGGCTCTCCTTCATATCGACGTGTGTTCCATAAAAACGGGATGTCCCTTCATCAGCCAGCGTTCGGGAGCGGTTGGATTGTCCGAAACGTATTGTGGAAACAACATGCAATACTCCACACCCTTGCTTTTCAGCCATCTTCGGCTCCGTTCCACCGTCATCGTCGTAATATCGAAACGGATGCGGAAAGCTTCTCCTGAAGCCGAATCTTCCAAGACCTCATCCAATCCAATCGTCAGCAATGCCCGACTGCGTACGACGGCACGGTACCGGTCAAGAGTCCAAGGCTCCAACCATATAGGCAGTGTCACAAACGGATTCCGTCCGGCTATTTGAGCAAATGCCGCCGTACTGCCGCGTCTGGGAGTCGCTGACTTCATCACAGGAAACACGGAAACACCGAATAAAGCGCACCAGGCCCTTGCATTGTCCGTAATCGAGGGCCTTCGCAAACCAGTAGGTGTACGACTATTGTCTTTGTTCTCTCCCACCTCATCGACGACTTTCACATCCCGAAGTCCTTCTTTAATTTGCAAGAGGCTGCGTGAGGACACCGCCTCAGACAATGGGCGCAATCGTCCTGTGATGAATTCCTGCCCGCGATTACGCGTCACCATCTCCCATCGGGAGGCACCTCGATCGGGAGTGTATCCATTGGCAGTCAGGTCTCCAGACCAATACGATGGTTCGCCTAGTGCACCGACATACCGACGATCCAAACCCGTTTGCAACGTATCAATAGCCCTCGTACGATTTCGTTCCAGCAATCGCCACTTATCCGGAGAACTAGGAGCTTTGAATCGAGGACTTAACGTCGCATATTCCTTCTCCCCGTCTGAGTACGCACCGCTGGCATTCAGCCAAGGGGAATCTTTCCAACGTTTGGCATGGGCTTGCACGATCGCCGCGCAACCTTCCCAAGAGAGATCATCGTTGGAACGAATTACCGCTGTTCCGCGGTTCTTCCACCAGATCATGCAGGTACGCTGATTGTCAGCATCCTCAAGAATGGATGCAAGACCCACCAGCAGTAGGTGAATGAATGCGTCATCATAACGCCCGTTGATTTCCAAGTCCATCATTCATTCACCGTCCTTCAGCGGAAATCGTGATATCAGCGGAACGTAGTATCGCTTCAAGGTACGCAATGCCCCAATACCTGTATCGCATATTCGTATGGGAGATGATCCTCTCCCACATTCCTTCATCGAACAGCTCCTCGGCGGCGGAACGGATCTCATCAATATCCAGCATCGGGTCACTATCGCGATGATCCAGCACGTATTGCGGAATCAGGGTTGCCGCGTCGTCACGGAAGCATGAACGACCATGCCCGTGAGAGGTACCGGCCAACCGCGTCACCAGTTCGATGTCATTCGCACCGATTGAGTCATGCTTCGCCCAGCATTCGGCGGCAGACCGCTGTTCATGACGCCAACCTCGCAAGTTCAGTTCCCTGCGAATACCGGCCTCGTACACAGGTGAATGGTAACGGCTTTTGGCGAGATAGTTCATCTCGCCATATTCATCAGGCTTCGGCATTCGGTAGTGCAGTAGTTTCTGGAAACGCGGATCCTTTTTCCCGTCATCATGATGAAGCGCCGCGACCATGACATCATGGGAAAGCTCATCGGGCAGTCCGAGCGTATGAAGAAAACATTTGACTCGGTGTTCCACAGAACGCTGATGCCCATCAGACGTATTCAGATACACAGGTTCATCTTCTCGGGCGGAAACCGTCTTACGCATCTCCTGCTGGGTGACGTCATCCAAAGAATCCTCGGCAAACTGAATGAACAGCCAGGAATCCTGGGGCTCCTCGGCATCAATTAGGGGGAACACGAACCGGCTCGTCAACACATTTTCGTAGCTCTCTACGAACTTGGTCAAAGAGCCGACGGCCTTTTGTATCGCGTTATGGAGAGCCCTGCGATCAGCGTCGTCAACAAGCACATCCTTCAGTAGATACGGTTTTATGTCCGTCGCATCGGTTTTCAGGGAATCTTCCTCGGAAGCCTCAGAAGCGTCTTTCGACCGAATGGCAGAGAATATCCGCTTGAGTCGTCCGCTGTCGTCGTCATTGTCGGAATCCGATGAAAGGATAACCCCCTGATCCTGACACCGATTGTATACGTCAGTCTCGCATGACCCTTTTTTCGTCTTGAGCACATGCAAGTTCACGTCGAATAACGGCGCGGATTCGTCCACGACCAGCATGTCGCCGGAATGCAGACAATCGGACAGCGCCCCCAACTGGGGATTCCATAGCGTCACTGAATCTTCGTCCGTCTCTTTGGCCTGCACGATGAAGATGCGGAACGGCGTACGGGAGTCGAATTGTTTTTCGATTTCCGTGAACTGACTACGATTCCAAACCGGAAAAGCTTCATCCGCTACCGGGCGCGCTACCTCCAGCAGATCCAGCGCGTCGGTGTCATTCTCCGGCAAAGACCGAACGACCACGCCAATATCGGGAATGTCCTCGGATAGTAAATCATCCCTCAGCCACAGATTGATATCCGATGAACCCTGAAACGGCAGGTTCACGTCAGCTGCCAGCGCCTCATCCGTATGAGAAAGATTTTCCACATCCCAAGACTCCAGCCGCTGTAGTGCGGCACGCGACAATTCGGCGGGCCGCGGAGGATTCTGCGTGCATGCCCAAGCGGAAAGGCCGGAATCGATTCCCTCAAAGGTCTCCAACCATTGCACGGCATACTGCAGCTCATCGGACGTATATATGCTTTTAACCTTGGATAGATCTGGTTCCCGAAACACGATGACGCGTCCGGAATCCCGCTGCCCTCGTCGGTTCACCCGACCGGCGCGCTGCACCAATGCGCTGGCCGAAGGCAATTCGGTGATCAACGTGCAGAAATCGGCGTCGATGCCCACTTCCAGAGTCTGCGTGGCGATGACATAGTGCAGATTCGTAGATTCGACAGCCTGTTCATTGCCTTTTATGGCCTCGAACAGATCACTGTCGGTAAGCTGCTTCTTGTCATATCGACGCATCGGACCAACGAAAGAACAAATCTCCCCGCGGAATGTTTTTCCTTCCTTCCTCCACTCTTTCTGAATGGATCGCATGGCCTTCATCACCTCCTCGGCCATTTTCACGGAATTGACAATGCACCCCACGACGGATTTAGCGTTGTACTCGGCGACGCACCGTTCAGCCATCGCTCGAGCCAGGTCTTTTCGATCGACAGTGACGATATCCACCGGCTTGGGTTTGGTCAAGCGAGCGCACAGATCCGTATCCGTTTCGAAATCGGACTCTTCGACGGCCACATTCAGATCATCATCACTGATCGTCTGAGTCGCCGTGGTCGACATCACCTGCAATGGTGACACTCCCCGCAGTACAACGCCATTCCCGGACCGTTCCAATCGCTTCACGGATTTTGCAGTCTGAACCAACTGCCGACTAAGATGCGCCTCATCGGCGACCAACACCGTATCGTAGGCGAGCAGACCGGCTTCGATCGGGCGCGCTTGCGGTGTCGTACCGTATCCGCTGAACAGCAGACGACTGCCGAACATATCAGGAGTCGCGCAGATCACCTGACAGGCGGTTGGACGATACCGCCACTCCCTAATCGCATGATCCACCGGTTCGCCGCCACGGAGTCTGGTGACACGGAAGGAATCATACGACTCGGCATCGCCACGCTCCTGGATGATGGCGCCTTCACGTGCATCCAACCCGTGACGAATCAGGGAGAGAATACAACTCTCTCGCCCATCAACTTCCCTATCGACTGTTCGAATGCGATTCTCCAGTTCGACCGCCTCATCATATTGATCGTCCACCAGAGAACGTCGGTTGACGGTCATGACCAGACGCCTCGGAAGCGTCTCCAAACATAAACCACGCACTGCAGCGACAAGTTCAGGATCGGAAGATTCCTCATCCTCACGAGATAGGCCGGCAAGAGCATTAAGAAACACATGCACGTCGATAACCATGGTCTTACCTGAACCGGTAGGGGCAGACAGCCGATCCGGCCAGCGCCCAGAACCGATGATGGTGAGAACCAAACGTTTCTGCCACTGGTATGGTCTACGGCCATCATGAACGGCAGCGATGAATCGTTCGAACCGTTCCTCGATAATGGTTGCAATTGTCTCGTCAATCATCGTATCCACTTCGGCTTTCCTGTATCGTCAAACAGCTGCTTGGGAACATCCATCGGTATGAGCAGCCCTCCTCCCAAATGCCGACTCTGACCAATCACCAGAACACTTCGATCCAGTCCATACCGCGCATCGAATGACAGCAAAGCGGACAATCCAACCAGCAGATTCCCACGTTGCGTTTTATGTACGTAATCATTCATATGGGTACGTGTCACCATATTGGCATCATGAATTCTGACGGGACTGTGCTCGCCGAAAATCCAGTCGACCTGTCGCCAGTATTGTGTTTCCCTATCAAGGTTTCCATTCACCGCATCATCATTCGATTGGTTGAAATAGTCACGCCAGACATGAGCGATTGTGAGGGCGATGCTTTCCCGTGCTCCCCATTTGCGTATACCGGCCGGATCGGGAATGCGCCTCGTCTCCCTCATGCACAACGGATAGGGTACCCACAGTCGAGCACATCCTTCCTCAACCGGCCGCCACAGCCTGTTAAGATCAATCGTCGTATTGGCGGCGCCCAGTTCCAATGTCTGGGAACGTTTAGAATAGAACAGTTTCCTCCCCTGTAACCGGTCGCATATGTCCGCCATTATATTCATTTCCTCTACCGGCATATCCCGAGGGATCATCAGCAGGAATCCAGGAAGGTCAAGATCAAGATTCGAACTGATCGGCATGTCTGATGTCAATATCTGTATAGCCACATTATTTGCCGGCCGTTCCATAGCATCAGCTCGCTCATACTTTCCCGTGAGCATTGGAGAAGCGCCATAACCCCACTCTCGGACCAGTGTGCGATGCATGGCGACGGCCCACGAGACCAGCGTGGACTCTTCGGGTTCCCACTCCCGATACCGGCTAGATGCGTGATCGATAGAATTCTCTTGATCTATAACGACCCGCGCCGGAATGAAAAAACCCTGCGTCCATGGTTGCAGTAACTTCTGCCCGTCATTGCCTCTGAGACGCCTATATCCGATATGCCGTACGCAAGAAACCAGCGTATTGGGTAGTACCTTTTTCTCCTCCTCGCCACCATTTCCACGTATCCTGGGCGGCTTCCGCGAATATACGCTGGAATACCCGCGCTGTAGTTCCTGAAGATGACCTTCCCAAGGCACGGAAAATTCCATCGTCGATGACATCCCATCAAAGGACAGATCATCATCGCCGATTTTCAGACAGTGCTCCTCATCAATCGGAAATCCTTCGGCATCGACTGTCGTTGCAGTGATTCTGACCGGAACGCACGCCTCTCCCAAATATGGAATCTCCCAACACATGCGAGACAGCAGATCGACGATTTCCGGCTCAGGCGTTCGATCCCATTGCCAAAGCAGCAGGTCGCTTTCGGTATCGCCATACGCCACCGAAGACATGGCGCTCACGCCCTTGGCCTTTGCTTTGCTATAAGACCCTCGGTTGCGATACACGATTACCGACGAACGCCGGTTGTCCCGCATATGCAACGGTAATCGAACCCAATCAGGAGGGTTGGATTCAAGCCAGTGGAACACCGATTCCAGCTGAGCATCGGTCACACCACTTTCACCCTGCCCATATTCAGAATGAAATCCAAATGACCCGTAAGCCACGGAAACCAGCGCCTTGTATAGTCGTTCAGGAGACGGATAACATTCCGGACCACCGGTATCGTCCGCCCCCTGATAGGTGTGCATTAGGAAGCCAGCGGAAATGACGAAAGGCATGAACTATCGCCCTCCCCCTACTCGTTGGATTCATCGTCGCTGCCAGACTTCACCACCAGCGAGTTGCCTTCGACCTCCAACGTCTGACCTTGCCAGTCGATGCCCGCCTTGTCATGCGCCTGTTCATAGGCCTGCTTAAGAAGTACATCGGCGTCTTCGAGCGTGATCATCGAAAGTTCCTCACTCTCACCAAAGCGCTTGTCGAGAATGGTCGTCGGTTTCCCGGACTCGCGCAGAAGGCAATTCGCTCGCAAATTGAGTTCAGCGTTGCTACCCGCCATGGCATCAATAATCATCGCAGCGATCAGAGCTCTAACGGCCTCATCCCCCTCTCGTCCCTTACCGAATCGCAATGAACGCAACGCGGAAAAGCTCAACACATGAGTACGAATGATATTACTGACGGCGATGCCATCGAAGTTCGCTTCGTTACTGGACGGCGGTATGGCACCAAGTCCAATGACAGAACCCTTGCCATCCTTTTCAAATTTGGTTTTCAGCTTCTTGCTGACCTCCGGCTCAATAATCTTGCCGATTTTTTTGGCATCTCCCGTATCAAAACTAATGCTCGCAGCGACAGGATCCACTCGCGCTCCAGCACGGAACACGGGACGGTCGTCATTCTGATTGGCCAATACGCCAATGATTTCCCCATTAAATGACGATGCAATACGCAGCTGGTTCTTGTTCCGAGTGGAATCCCAAGCGCCAAATGCCACGGTAACCGGAGAGAGTTCAAATAACGGCATCATGTCGTCCGCCGTTGAATTACGCGCTCCGACATATTCCGGAAGCTCGGACGTCGAGGCGCCATTCACCGTTCCGATTCGGACATGTGCGTCAAACGCACGATGCGGAAGCTGAATCTCAAGATAGGACCGTTTGACCGCATTCCCCACTTCATCAGAAAAGTTATAATTCACCTGGATACGAGGCATCCGGGAAAAAATCGGGTGCTCATTCTTAATGGCCTGTACGATATATTCCTCAAGTCTGTTACTTTGCGACGTTCGTGAATCAATCAGAACCGTCCGGACCGATTTGCCATTGACATACCGGTCCTCGAAAATATAAGTGGCGGCATTCCCCTCCGTGTACTTGGCTGGAGCAACGATCCCTTCCTCTCCAGCAGCCGGTTCTAGAATCGTTTTTTCCGATAATGTACTAGAACCCCCAAGACGAGAGGCTTCATTCAAATCTTCAAGAGTCAATTTGCGTGCCATTACGTACCCTTTCCATCAGCAATCACAAGAAACGTCATAGTTCCCAGATATAAGAAGCTAGGCTCTGCCTCCTTTCCCCCAACTCTACCCGAAAAACGGGGGAATTCATGGAATGGGCGCTTCAGCGAAAACCAGCTCCGCTGAAGCGCCCGAAATATGATGCTACTCAAGGAAATCCAGGAATTCCAAGAGCAGCACCCCCAATGAAGGCCTCTGTAACCACAAAGGCAGTATGAATCCATTCCGCTAAGGCGGATTATCACACCTACCCTCAATGAATAAAAATGCGGTAGCGGAATCGTATCAGACCTAGGGTACCGATCCTTATCAGTTCTTATTGATTAATACCCAAGCCTTTGAACCAACTCCGGAGATTCAATGCGTGACACCGGAGAACGTTTAAATGCCTTGCGGTCAGTACTCACGATGTAATCAGCACCAGCTAATTCGGCACACGCCCTGACCAAGCCATCTTCAAAATCAGGTTCATCCGATGCCAATGACCGACGACATAGCGCCGCATCAACCGGTACCACATCAAATCTATCGAGGAAAAATGACAACCAGCCGCGCCTACCATCCTCAGTGCAGAAATTTCGTGCCACATAATATGCATCGTTCAAGCTCCCGGCACAAAGAACAATCGACACAGCACCGTCATTGAAAGCATCTATCACACGAATCGAACTAGAAGAGTTGACACGGTCCGGAATCATCAAATCAAGAAGAAAATTCGTATCAATGAGAATTTTCACGATTCGAAAGTTCCTTTTTCAAATCATCAGGTGACATCGTCGCAAAGCGAGTGCCCAACGGCGTCAACGACCTCAAACGACGAAGTTCCACATTCGCCTGCTCCGTCGTCATACGACGCGGTGCACGATCTACACGAAAATTAACGTCAACAACCGTCATAATTACACCTCACTTTCACTCGTAATACCAAGCATACCCGTAAACGACATACGAAATATAGTCTAAGACTCACAAATCCTTCTTTCTCTACTAGGTTTGATATTTTGCGTTAGCAAATATCAATTTCATACCAACTCTATCACGTATCGATACGACCCAACTTCACCGATAACGAAATGAGGCCCGCATCCCTCTCGCTAGAGGGATGCGGGCCTCATTTTGGCGTCAACACAATCGACGAATTACTTCGCAGTGATCAATTACTCCACGGCATTCTCCGGGACGTCGATGCCGTTGCCGAACTTGACGTCGCGGGCGGCGGCGACTCGGCTCGGCAGACCGTAGATGTCGATGAAGCCGTTGGAGGACTTCGAGTCGAAACTGTCGCCGGAATCGTAGGTGGCGAGGTTGTAGTCGTACAGCGAGGTGTCGGAACGACGACCGGTGACCACGGCACGACCGCCGTGCAGCACCATGCGGATCTCGCCGGAAACGTACTTCTGGGTTTCCTCGATGAACGCGTTGAGCGAGCGGACGGCCGGGCTGAACCACTGGGCGTCGTACACGAGCTCGCCCCAGCGCTTGTCGATGTCGCGCTTGATGCGGTGCTGCTCGCGCTCGAGGCAGCAGTTCTCGAGCTCCTGATGGGCGGTGATCAGCGCCACGGCACCCGGGGCCTCGTACAGTTCGCGGGACTTGATGCCGACCAGACGATCCTCGATCAGGTCGATGCGGCCGATGCCCTGAGCACCGGCACGGCGGTTCATCTCCTCGATGGCCTGCAGCGGGGTGACGTCGCGTCCGTCGATCTTCACCGGAACACCCTGCTTGAATTCGATGACGACCTCATCCTCGACCGGCGGGAAGGCCGGGTCGTCGGTGTAGGAGTAGCAGTCCTTGGTCGGGCCGTTCCACGGATCCTCGAGGAAGCCGGTTTCGATGGCGCGGCCCCACACGTTCTGGTCGATGGAGTATGGGCTCTTCTCGGTCTGCACGATGGGCAGCTTGTGCTCCTTGGCGAACTTGATCTCCACGTCACGGGTCAAAGCCAGATCACGGATCGGGCTGATGGCCTTGAGCGTCGGGTCGATGGAGGCGATGGACACCTCGAAACGCACCTGATCGTTGCCCTTGCCGGTGCAGCCATGGGAGATGGTGTCGGCGCCGAACTGGTGGGCGGCGCGCACGAGGTGCTTGGAGATCAGCGGGCGGGAGATGGCGGAGACCAGCGGGTACACGCCTTCATACATGGCGTTGGCCTTGAGGGCCAGCATGCAGTATTCGTTGGCGAATTCGTTACGGGCGTCGACCACGTAGGCTTCGACGGCGCCGCAGGCCAGAGCACGTTGCTTGATGGTCTCCAGGCTTTCGCCGCCCTGACCGACGTCGAGGGACACGGCGACGACGTCCTTGCCGGTGCGCTCCTTGAGGTACGAAATGGCAACGGAGGTATCGAGACCGCCGGAGTATGCCAGAACAAGACGATTGTTATCCGCCATGACTTCCCTTTCTAGTCGGTATGGCCCGCTCTTCTATGATTCGCGATTACGAGTTCACGATTACGTGCTGCGTATATTATGCACGACTATGCATAACTATGCAAATCGGTGAGTCGCAGCCCCTCACTCCGCTGTATCGGCCCAATGTATCGGCCCAATGTATCGACCCAGTGCATCGGCGCACGCACCAACCGGCACATCCGACCGTCAGCTATACCCGACAGTCAGCCGTACCCGACCGTCAGCTCTTCGACACTAATGCCAACAGCCAGTCGGCACGCCTTTGGGCGCTGTCGTCGTCGGTGCAGATCATCATCACCGTATCATCCCCGGCGATGGTGCCCAGCACATCGGCTATCGGCTGACGGTCGATCACGCTGGCAACATACTGCGCGGCACCGGACGGCGTATGGATGACCACCAGATTACGAGCCGCGGCCACCGAGGTGATCAGTCCGGAAAGCACCTTGGCCATCTGCTGTTCGCCCTTGGACTCCCCGCCCGCCTCGGAACGGGCCGGCGCCTCCACGGCCCGTCCGATCGCATACGCCACCGTGCCGTCGGTCAGACGGGTTTTGGTGGCGTTCATCTCATCGAGATCACGACTCAGCGTGGCCTGGGTGACGGCGATGCCCTGATCCGCGAGAATCTGGGAAAGCTGCGACTGCGAGGTGACGACGTAATGGGCCAGCGCCTGTTCGATGGCGCTCAGCCGCGCTGCACGATTCGCCGGACGCTGCAATGACGGAATGGAATCGGCCATGGAGATCAGGCGAGCTCACCCAGAAGCGACAGATCCTCACGCTGCCATGCGACCAGCCAGGTCAGCAGGGCCTTCTGCGCGTGCAGACGGTTTTCGGCCTCGTCCCACACCACCGACTGCGGCCCGTCGATCACTTCGGAGGTGACCTCCTTGCCGCGATAGGCGGGAAGGCAGTGCTGGAACAGGGCGTCCGGCTTGGCGTACGACATCAGCTCGGCATTCACCTGATAGTTCCAGAACGGCTTGGATCGGATGGCGTATTCGGCCTCCTCACCCATGGAAACCCAGGTGTCGGTGAACACGCAGTCAGCATCAGCCACGGCCTCCTTCGGATCGGTGGTGACGAGGATGGACCCGCCATTTTCGGCCGCGATGCGTTCGGCGTCGGCCACGATCTTCGGGTCGGGCAGGTATCCCTCCGGGCCGGCCACGCGCACGTTCATGCCGGCGACGGCACCACCGAGCAGATAGGAGTTGGCCATGTTGTTCGCCGCGTCGCCAAGGTAGGCGATGGTCTGACCGGGCAGTGCGTCCACGCCGCCTCGATGCATGGCGATGGTCTGCAGATCGGCAAGCACCTGACAGGGGTGGAACTGATCGGTCAGCGCGTTGACCACCGGGCAGGTGGCGTATTTGGCCATCTCCTCAACACGATCCTGACCGAAGGTGCGCCACACGATGCCGTAGGCCATGCGGGTGAGCACCCGGGCCGTGTCGGCGACCGGCTCGCCACGACCGAGCTGGGAGCTGGACTTGTCGATCACCAGCGGGTATCCGCCGAGTTCGGCAACGCCGATGGAGAAGCTGGATCGGGTGCGGGTGCTGGGCTTGTCGAACAGCACCGCCACCGCCTGCGGGCCTTCGAACGGGCGAGAGTAGAAGCGGTCGGCGCGGAATTTCTCCGCGAGTTTGAGGATCTGCCTCTGCTCCTCATGATTGATGTCGTCGTCGCGCAGCATATGCCGCAGTTCGTGTGCCATCGTGTGTTCTCCTTAGGCGTTACGGGATTCGATTACGGATTTGTATGGGAGTGAAAGACCACTGCTGATCGTCGGAACGATTCCACGAGGCCCACGTTCCGACGTCAGGCAGGTCAGCCGTCGTGCGGATCGACAGTCTGAACGGATCAGTCGTCAGGCAGATCGGCCGGTACCCCGGCGAGAATCTCCAGACACTGATTCACATCATTCTCGGTGATGATCAGCGGCGGGGCAAACCGCAGGGCGTTCGGAGCCACGGCGTTGACGATCAGCCCGCGCTGAAGCGCCCAATCGGCCACGGCATGCGCACACGGATGGGCCAGCTGCACCGCATCGAGCAGACCGCGGCCGCGCACCGCAACGAACAGCGGATTGTCAAGGGAGGCAAGGCCTTCGCGCAGCTGGCGTCCACGTTGCTCAGCGTTCTCCAGCAGGTTCTCGTCCTCGATGACCTTCAGCGTGGCGAGGCCCGCTGCGGCGCCCAACGGATTGCCCGCGAAGGTGGATCCGTGCGAACCGGGGGTGAACAGGGAGGAGAGCTTCTCGCCGAAGGCGATCAGACCGCCCATCGGGAAGCCGCCGGCCACGCCCTTGGCGAAGGTGATGGCGTCGGGAGTGATGCCCCCGGAAAGATCGTCGCGTTGGAACGAGAACCACTTGCCGGTACGACCGATGCCGCACTGCACTTCGTCGATGATCAGCAACGCGTTATGACGATCGCACAGATTGCGTGCGGCCTTCACATAATCGGAGCCCAGAGGCACCACACCGGCCTCTCCCTGAATCATCTCCATGATCACCGCGGCGACCGGCCCCTTGCCGTAACGGCCGAGACCCGTCTCATTGAACGCACGCTGCAGGGATTCGACGTTGCCTGCCTCCACGAATTCGATCGCGGGAACCAGCGGTTCGAACGGCTTGCGAATCGCAGGCTTCCAAGTGGCGGAAAGCGCGCCGAGCGTACGACCGTGGAAACCGTGGGTCATCGCCAGAATGCGGGCGGGCTTGCCACCGATGTCGGGCAGGGCACCGGGCAGGGTCCGGCCGTAAAGCTTGGCAAGCTTGATGGCCGCCTCGTTGCCCTCAGCACCGGAATTGCCGAAGTACACATGGGACCCCTTCGGAGCGCCGGCAAGCTCGACCAGCTTCGAAGCCAGTTCGATCTGCGGCTCGGTGGCGAAGTAGTTGCTCACATGAGCCACCTTGGCGGCCTGTTCGGAAACAGCCTTCACCCATGCCGGGTGGGCGTATCCAAGAGCGTTCACGGCAATGCCGCCAAGGAAGTCGAGGTATTCGTTGCCATCGACGTCCCAAAGGTGAGCGCCCTCGCCGTGGTCCATCACGCGAAGCGGGGTGCCGAAGACGTTCATATGCACGTCACGGTAGGCACCCAGCCATTTGCTGTCGTTGCTTCCCAGCGTTTCCAGATCAGCCATGATAATACGCGCTCCTCATCTCGATGCCATCTTCGGGAACGACCATGGTGCCGATGCCCTTCGTGGTAAAGATCTCGTTCAGAATCGAATGCGGCTTACGACCGTCGATGATGTGAGCCTGCTCGACACCGCCGTCGATCGCCCGCACGCATGCCTCCATTTTCGGACGCATGCCGGACTCCAGCTCAGGCAGCATGTCACGCAGATTCTCCACACCGATGCGGCCCACCAGCGAATCCCTGTCGGGCCAGTCGGCATACAGGCCGTCGACGTCGGTGAGAATCACCAGCTTCCGGGCGCCAAGGGCGGCGGCCAGCGCGGCCGCGGCGGAATCGGCGTTCACATTGAGCACTTCGGTGGGGTCATCCTCGTTCGGTGCCACGGAGGAGACGACCGGAATACGACCGGCCGCGATCAGATCCTCCACAGCGGAGGCGTCGACGCTCACCACATCGCCCACCAAACCGATGTCGGTGGGCTTGCCGTCGATGATCGGCTTGCGCTGCATGGCGGAGAACAGACCTCCGTCCTCACCGGAAAGGCCGACCGCCATCGGACCATGGGAGTTGATCAGTCCCACCAGTTCGCGCGACACCTTGCCGGTGAGCACCATGCGCACCACATCCATGGCCTCGGGCGTGGTGACGCGCAGACCACCCTTGAACTCCGATTTGATGCCCAACGCCTTGAGCATGTTGGAGATCTGCGGCCCGCCGCCGTGAACCACCACCGGGTGAAGGCCCACCTGACGCAGGAACACCATGTCCTCGGCGAAGTTCTGCTTGAGCTTCTCATCGACCATCGCATTGCCGCCGTACTTGATGACCACGCACTGACCGTAGAACTCCTCCAGCCACGGCAATGCCTCGATAAGCACTTCGGCCTTCTGGTCGGCGCGCAGATCGGTATGCACGTCGAAGTGGAAGCCCGGTCCCACCACGTTCTTCGTTTCCGCCTTAACCATTGTTCCTCTTCGTTCCTGTTCCCCTATCGTATGGGATGTTCCGGCCGCAGGGGATTCCCTGTTCCCGAAATGTCGCTGGCGCCCGGAACGCCCGGACGCCAGCGATCCAGCACCGGCTCACGACTCGTAGTCGGCGTTGATATGCACGTATTCGTGCGTCAGATCGTCGGTCCACACGGTGGCGCTTTCGTCGCCTTCGCCCAGATCGATGTCGAAATGCACCTCGCGCGGCGTCATGTCCACGTCGGAGCGCGGGGCGCCGGGCTTGCCGCCGTCGCACACGCGCACGCCGTTGACGTCCACCGTCACGTTGTTCGGATCATACGGCGCCACCTCTTCGGGCACGGTGCCCAGCGAGGAGACCACACGACCCCAATTCGGATCGTTGCCGGCCACGGCGCACTTGAGCAGATTGGAAGCGGCCACGGCGCGAGCGCAGGCCAGAGCCGCCTCTTCGCTGGTGGCCCCGGTGACGGTGACGCGAATGTCGTGCGATGCGCCTTCGCCGTCGCCGATGATCTGCCGGGACAGCGATGCACAGGCCTGTGCCACCAGACGATCGAACTCGGCTTCGTCGGGCTCCACACCAGAAGCTCCGGAGGCGAGCAGCAGCACGGTGTCGTTGGTGGACATGCATCCGTCGACGTCGATGCGGTTGAACGAGGTCTCCACGCCGGCTCCGAGAGCCTTGCGCGCCTGTTCGGCGCTCACCTTGGCGTCCGTGGTGATCACGCACAGCATGGTGGCCAGCTGCGGAGCGATCATGCCCGATCCCTTGACCATGCCGCCGATGCGATATCCGCTGCCTTCGAGAGCCACGGTCTTCTTCTTGGTATCGGTGGTCAGAATGGCTTCGGCGGCCAGCTCCCCGGCCTCGTCGCTTTCGGAAAGCTCGGCATGTGCGGCCTTCACGCCGGCAAGCACGTTGTCGAGCGGCAGCAGATCACCAATCATACCGGTGGAGCACACCGCGACGTTCGAAGCATCGACACCTTCGAGGGCGGCCAGCTCGGCCGCGGTGTCGGCGGACTGACGGTATCCGGCTTCGCCGGTGCAGGCGTTGGCGCAACCGGAATTCAGCACGACGGCCTTGATATGCCCGTCGGCCACGGCCTTACGCGACCACTGCACGGGCGCCGCGCAGAACCGGTTGAAGGTGAACACGCCGGCGGCCACATCCAGCGGCCCGTCGTTCACCACCACGGCGAGATCCTTCTTACCTTTCACCGCCGAAACCCCGGCCGCCACGCCGGCTGCGGAAAATCCCTTGGCGAACGTTACGCTCACGGTGCCACTCCAATCTTTGTCAATCCGGTATCTTCTTCAAGTCCAAGCGCGATGTTCAGCGACTGCACGGCCTGCCCCGCGGTGCCGCGGTTGAGGTTGTCGATGGCAGCGAACGCCAGCAGCCGCTTCGCCCTGCGATCAACCGCCACCTGAATGTGTGCGGCGTTCGATCCGATGATGTTGCCGGTGGCCGGCAGCACACCTTCGGGAAGCAGGATCATGAACGGCTCGTCCCGATAGGCGTTCTCCCATACGGCACGAATCTCGGCGTCGCTCATGGCCAGCGCCTTATCGGTCAGATGCGAGGAGACCGTGGCGAGAATGCCTCGGGACATCGGTGCGAGCACCGGCGTGAATCCCAGAGTGAATCGTTTCGCTTCGGCGGCACCCAGACCGGCCGCATGCGCGAAGTTCTGCAGGATCTCGGGAATATGACGATGGGTGCCGCCCACACCGTAAGGCAGCGCGGAGCCCAGCGCCTCGGCCGCCAGCAGGTTGGTGCGCTTGAGGTTCTTGCCCGCTCCCGAATAGCCGACGACGAGATCGGCCACCAGATCGTCGGGCTCCACCAAGCCTTCGGCGATGCCCGGCTGCATGGCCAGCGTGGTGGCGGTGACATTGCATCCCGGCCCGGCGATGCGTTTCACCTCGGCAAGCGTCTCACGCTGACGCCGGTATGTTCCGTCGCCGTTCTTGCCGGTGATGAGCTCGGGCATGCCGTACGTCCAATGCTCGTAGAAATCACCGCCGTAGTATTCGTCCCATGCCGAGCTTTCCTCCAGACGATGGTCGGCCCCTAGGTCGACCACCACGCTGCCGGGGTCGAGCTGGGCGGCCAGAGCTCCCGAAGCCCCATGCGGCAGCGCCAGAATGATCACGTCGTGACCGTTCAGCACTTCGGGGGTGGTGTCCTCCACCGTAAGATCGGCCAGCTGCGGGATGTGCGGCATATGCTTGCCCAGCTTGTCTCCCACCGAGGAATGACCCGCCACGCAGGTGACCTCCATATTCGGGTGTGCGGCAAGAATGCGCAACGCCTCGCCACCCGCATATCCGGTGGCCCCGGCGACCGCGACCGTATATTTCGCCATGACTCTCCCTATATCGACCGCAATGGCAGGCATCGCAGTCCCTTCGTCCAGTAACAAGCGACGATTATACACACATATGCAGAACTATGCATAATTATGCAATATATCGGGAGTCCGCGTGTTGCCCGACGTCGAGAACGACCATCAGACGCTGGTCGAACCATCTCCCGACCCGCCGGCTCCACCGGTTCCACCGGAATAGTCGAACCCATACAACTGCGCGACGAACTGATACGGATCCATGCCCGTGGCCATCAGATACACCGACAGCGCCGTGGTCAGCAGACTGATAATCACGGCGGCGATCGCCAGACCACGACCCTTCATCCGGAACAGTCTGGTGCGATACACGGAGAGCCCGCCGAGCAGCAGCGGCACGATCGGCACGGACAGCAGGGCCATGACGAATGAGATGATCGCGGCGGGATCCCATCGACCATACAGCGGATTCTGGTTCGGATCCTCCAGATCGATGCCGCCACGATATCGACTCCGATCATTGGGATCCCCCGGAGGCGGCACCTGCGGACCGTAACCGTAGCCGTCCCGTCGACCATACGGATTGCCATACGAATCCGGACCACGCCGGGAATCAGGGGTCTGCGGCCGAGGTCCGCCGCCGTACGCATGCCCTCCGCCGTCATATGCCGATCCCGTATCACTACGGCCGTTTGCGGTCTGGCTCCCGCCATCGTTCTGCGGTTCGGGATCCGGTTCGCCATACACATACGGATTCCAGTTCGGATATCGGCTGGCCAGCTCGCCGTACTCCGGCTCGCGATACTGTCCGTACTCCGGTTCCTGCCGACGCCGATCGGATCCCGACGCCGATTGACCAGTGCCGTTCGAATCGAACCGGTCATGCCATAGGTGCTGTATGTTCATAGTTCCCTTACTAGCAGCATCCTGAGGAAAAATCATGGATTTAGCCGAAACCACGCGCCCTGCCTCACCGAGGATTCGCCCAGGGATGAACGGACCACATATACCGATCTGCATATGCGAAACAGTCCGTACCTACGAACAGACCCCCGCAACCGATTCAACGGTCCGCGGGGGTCGGCAAAGCGTCAGGCGCGCAGCTGGGCGCCCAATTCGGCGGCCTTCTCGACGATGGTCTGCCGGATCGCCTCGCTGTCGGAGGCATCCAGCGTCTTGGTCGGCGAACGGAACACCACGGCGTAGGCCAGCGACTTCTGTCCCTCACCCACCTGCTCGCCGGAGAACACGTCGAACAGTTCGATGGATTCCAGCGCGCCGCCGGCGGCTTCACGGATCACGTCCTCCAGCTGCTTCGAGGTGATCGAATCCGGCACGGTGAACGCGAGATCCTGCCTCACCGGCGGGAACGTGGAGATCGGCTTGGCCTGCACCGGCTTGTCGTCCAGCGTCGGCAACCATGCGGTGAGGTTGAGCTCGAACGCCGCGGAGTGCTCGGGGAAGCCCAGCGCTTCGTTAACGTGCGGGTGGAACTCGCCCACCTCGCCCACCTTGGTGCCATCGGCGGCCACGATTTCGGCATAGCGGCCCGGATGCCATTCGGCGGGAACCTCGGATGCGGCGGGCTGCACGAGATTCATCCCGGCTCCCAGTCGATCGAACACGCGGCGCACGGCTTCAACGGCATCGGACCAGTCAACGTCACGGGTCTCACCGAGCCAGCCCGCGTCCTCGGCCTTGCCGGTGAGGATGGCCGCCACATGCTGCGGCTGTTCGGGCAGGCCCGCGTCGAGCGCGGCCAGCTGTTCGTCGGTCGGCTTCACGCCGCCGGGCAACGCCGGAATGGCGGGGGCGCTCGGATCCCACAGGAACACATGACCCAGCTCGTACAGGCTGACGTTCTGCAGACCACGGCGGATGTTGCGCTGCACGGTTCGCGCCAGCGTCCACAGCAGACGGCGACGCAGGAACGGACGGTCACCGGCCAGCGGATTGGTGATCTCCACGCTCACCGGCTTGATCTCATCGGCGTTCAGCGAGAATGCCTTGTAGTCGGCATCGCCGACGAACGGATAGCTCAGCGTCTCCACCAGACCGTACTGGGCGAGCTCGTCCGCCACCCAGCGCTGACGCCGCTGCTCCAGCGTGAGACCGGTATCGCCGGTCACCGGCACCGGCGGCACGATCACCGGAATCTCGTCGTATCCGACCAGACGGGCCACCTCTTCGACCAGATCGCACGGCTCGGTCAGATCGGGTCGCCACGTCGGCGGCACCACGGAGAACTCGCCGTTGCCGCCACCACCCACATGACATCCGATGTCGGTAAGGATGTCGGAAATGCGGTTGGTGTCAAGATCGAGGCCAGCCACTCGCGACACCTCGCTCACCTTGAAGCGAATGTCGTTCGGACGCTTGGTCTGATCGTAGTCGACCGGGGTGCGCGAACCTTCGCCGGCACCGTAGCGGGTCAGCAGCTCGACGGCCATCTCCACAGCGGCGGGCTGCAGCTGCGGATCCACACCACGCTCGAAGCGGCGGGACGCCTCCGAGGGGATCTTGTGACGGCGGGCGGAACGCGCGATGGTCACCTGATCGAAATGCGCGGCCTCGATGAACAGATCGGTGGTCTCGTCGGTCACCTCACCGTACAGACCGCCCATCACACCGGCGAGGCCGAGAATCCGGGAGGCCCGTTCGTCGTTCGGGGAATCGGTGATCAGCAGATCCTCGGGGCTCAGCTCGTGCTCCTTGCCGTCCAGCGTGGTGAGCTTTTCGCCTTCGCCGGCGCGACGAATCACGATCGGACCTTCGATCCTGTTCAGATCGTAGGCGTGCAACGGCTGGCCCAGATCAAGCATCACGTAGTTGGTCACGTCCACGGCCAGCGAGATGGAGCGCATGCCCGCACGAACCAGACGACGACGCATCCAGCTGGGCGTGGGGGCGGCAGGGTTGAATCCGCGTACGACGCGACCGTAGTATCGATCGCAGCCGATCACGCCGTGGATCGGATTGGAGTCCTCCACGAACACGTCCATGTCCTTCACCGGCGCGGCACCGTCAACGCCTGCGGCCTGGTGAGGGGCCTTCCTGCCCAGTTCGATGGCCGGATCCACGTAGGCGGCGCCGGTGGAATGATGGTATTCGCGGGCCACGCCACGGTAGGAGAACGCATAGCCGCGATCCGGGGTGATGTTGATCTCCAGCAGCGGATTGTTCAGATGCAGCAGCTCCATGGCGTCGTCGCCCGGCTTCAGCTCGTTGTACTCCTCCTTGGAGAAGCCGTATTCGCGCAGCAGAATGATGCCGTCATGGGAATCGCCCAGACCGAGTTCGCGCTCCGAGGCGCACATGCCGTTGGAAATGTGGCCGTAGGTCTTGCGCGGTTCGATCTTGAAATCGCCGGGCAGCACGGCACCGGGAAGGGTCACGACGACCTTCTCGCCGGCGGCCATGTTCGGGGCGCCGCAGATGATGCCGCGCGGCACCTTGTTGCCGTTCTCGTCGGTCTCGTTGTATTCGTCGCCGACGTCCACATGGCACCAGTTGATGATCTTGCCGTTCTTCTGCGGCTCGGGGGTGGCGTCCACCACGTAGCCGACCACGATCGGTCCGGTCAGCTGGGAACGGTGGATCTCCTCCTCTTCAAGACCCACGCGCACCAGATCCTTGGCCAGCTGCTCGTAGGTGAGATCCTCGGGAACCTCGACATGGTCCTTGAGCCAATCAATATCAATCATCGGCATGGTACTTCACTCCCCCATCGCGAACTGTTCGGAGAAACGCACGTCGCCCTCGACCAGGTCGTGCATGTCGTTGATGTCGTGGCGCAGCAGCAGCGTGCGCTCGATGCCCACGCCGAAGGCGAAGCCGGTGTACACGTCCGGGTCGATGCCCGCGGACTTGAGCACATTCGGGTTCACCATGCCGCAGCCGCCCCATTCGATCCAGCCGGGGCCGCCCTTCTTGTCGGGGAACCACAGGTCGAGTTCGGCACTCGGCTCAGTGAACGGGAAGTAGCTCGGGCGCAGACGGCTCTTGGCTTCGGGGCCGAACATGGCCACGGCAAGCTTGTCGAGCACGCCCTTGAGATTGGCCATGGTCAGGTTCTTGTCGACGGCCAGAGCCTCGCACTGGTGGAACACCGGGGTGTGCGTGGCGTCGAGCTCGTCGGTGCGGAACACACGGCCCGTGCAGGCGATGTACAGCGGCACGCCGCGGGTGAGCAGCGCACGCACCTGATCGGACGAGGTCTGGGTGCGCATCACCATGTTGCTGCCGACGAAGCCGGCGGCGTCCTTGGCCTGATTGCCCTTGATGTAGAAGGTGTCCTGCATCTGCCGGGCCGGATGATCGGGACCGAAGTTCAGCGCGTCGAAGTCATACCATTCGGTCTCCACTTCAGGGCCGTCGGCGACCTGCCATCCCATCGAGACGAAGAAATCCTGAACATCCTCCATCACCTTGGGAAGCGGGTGGCGGGCGCCCAGCGGCTTGCGGCGAATGGGCTGAGTCATGTCCACCGTCTCGCTCGCCAGCTTCGCCGCCTCCTCGGCGGCCTTGACCTCGGCCTCCTTGGTGCCGAACGCGCGGCCGAAATCGGCGCGCAGCTTGCCCATCAGCTTGCCCGCATCCTTCTTCCGATCCTTCGGCAGGGCGCCGATGGCCTTGCTGGCGTGGGTCATCGCCGAGTCGGCACCGGCGTAACGGGTCTTGATAGCCTTCAACTCCTCCATCGAGGAGGCGTTCTGAATTTTCTCGATGCCTTCGGCGACGGCAGCGGCCACCGCTTCGGCATCGAATGATGCAACATCTGCCACAGGGACACCTTTCCATAGGCATAACAACGTTTGCTTACAACATTTTCGCGCTGAGACGGCCGGTCCCCGTGCGAAACACCAATCTCACATTGTCCCCATATGACTCGACATAGCCGGTGCGATCACAGGCAGGCGGTTACCGGGGACGGCATTCATGCACTCAGGCCATACGGTCGTGCATGGCCAGCGAATAGAGCAGCACCGAGGCGCTGGTGGCGAGGTTCAGCGACTCCGCCTTCCCGTAGATCGGAATGGAGACGATGCCGTTGCACCGATCAAGGATGTCGTCCTCCAGACCCCTCGCCTCATTGCCGAACAGGATCGCCCTGCCCGAGTGCCCGGCAGCCGCATGATCGGCGATCAGTTCGGGCAGTGGCGTGGGATGCGACGATTCGGTGCCGTACACGTCGGCGGCGAGGGTGGTCAAACCGCTGTCCGCACACCATTCGAAGAACTCATCGGCGGAAGCGCGCAGCACCGGAACGTGGAACAGCGAACCGGCGGTGGAACGAATGACCTTCGGACTGTACGGGGTGACGCAGTCGTCGACCAGCACCACGGCGTCCACGCCCGCGGCATCGGCCGTACGGATCACCGTGCCGGCGTTGCCCGGATCCCGCACCTGCCAGAACGCGGCGACCATCGGCGCACCCGTCTCGCCCCGCCGGCCGCGTTCGCCAGCGGAACGTCCCAGCGTGCCGTAGAGCGAGAAGTCAGCAAGCGAGCCGACAAGATCGCCCATGTCCGCGATGGCGAAGATGCCCTGCGCGTCCGTGCTGATCGAGGTCATCACACGCGAGGAGACATGATGGATGAACACCCGCTGCACGCCCTGCGGCACCCGTTCGGGGGTACCCGACAGAATCTCGCGTTCGATCTCGCCCGCACGCTCGCTGATCGGCGCACCCTCATCGTCCACCTCAAGGTAGAGATCCTCCACCAGATCCGTCCGATACCGCAGGGCCTCGCGCACGGCCTGCGGCGCCTCGATGATGAACTTGCCGGCCTTTCGACGCCCGCGGTTCCTCATGAGTTCGGCCACACGCCTGATGCGCGTGGCTTCGGGATTATCAAGCGTTTCATCATACAGAATGCCATACGTATCAACCATGCGTTCCATGCTAGCGGCATCGATGCGCAACACGGCGATCAGTGAACGTCCAGCTTTCTTTCTGGCAATTGCCCCGTTTCTGCCCGAACACTTCGAGCCGCAGACCAGAGATCTTCCACCACGGCGAACGATTCTCGGAAATGACCATCGCATAGCACGCGGGCGAAGAGCATCGCGTCGCGAACCAATACGAAATCGATACCAGCAAAGGACGATCATGTTCATTCTCAGGAACGCCTGGAGATCGGTGACGAGAAACAAGGGGCGCAACATCCTCATCGTCATCATCGTGGCGATCATCGCCGCGGCGGCCACCATAGGACTGTCCATACGCGACGCCGCGCAGACGGCACGGGACGAAGGTCTGCAGAACACCACGGTGACGGCCACGATCAGCGTGGACCGCGAAAAGCTGATGAGCGAGGCCCGCAGCTCCTCGTCCAGCTCCTCCGACTCCGACGGCAAACCGGACTTCGACGCCATGCGTTCGGCTCTCGATCAGAGTTCGCTCACCCTGAGCGACTATCTCAAATACGCCAAAGCGTCCAGCGTCAAGGTAAGCACCTACTACACCGAGGAAACCTCGGTGAGCGCCACCGACGACTTCCAGCCCGTGGAAAGCAGCACATCCAATTCCAGCGGCTCCAGCAGCTCCGATTCGACTTCGGATTCCGCCTCGTCCGAAACCCGCAACGGCGGCGACCAGAACGGCCAGCCCGGCCCGGGCGACGAAAACGGCCAAGGCGACCGGGGTATGGTCCAAGGCGACTTCTCCCTGACCGGCTTCTCCTCCGACACCGCCGTGGCCAACGCCCGAAACGGCTCGTTCACCATGGTGGACGGTGAGGTCTTCGGCTACGATTCGGCCAGCAACGGCGAAGCGATCATCTCGAAATCGCTGGCCGATTTCAACGATCTCTCCGTCGGCGACACCATCACCGTCACCAATCCGTCCGACGAGTCCACCACCTACAAGCTGAAGATCGTCGGCATCTACAAGAACTCCACCAGCGAGAACACCACAACCACCGGTCCGATGGGAGGCACCAGCCAGGACGCCGCCAACGCGATCTACACCTCCGTCTCCACGCTCAAGTCGCTCGGCCTTGATTCCGATACCACCGCCACGGCCGCATCATCCTCGGATTCCTCCTCGGAGGCGACGACCGCGGCAACCCAGTTGAACTTCACCTACGTGCTCGGCAGCAAGGACGACTATGAGACCTTCGCCAAGGATGTGGCCAAGGCCGGTCTCGACGACACCTACACCGTGCAGTCGTCCGACGTGGAGAGCTACGAATCCTCCCTGGTGCCGCTCGACAATCTCGCCAAATTCGCGCTGACGCTGCTCGTCATCGTGCTGGCTGTGGGTGCCGTGGTGCTGATCGTGATCAATCTGTTCAACATCCGCGAGCGCAAATACGAGGTGGGCGTGCTGACGGCCATCGGCGTGAAGAAGGCGAAGGTGGCCGCCCAGTTCGCCATCGAGCTGCTGATCGTGACGATGATCGGCATCGCGCTTGGCGTGGCCGGGGGCGCCGCCGCATCGGTGCCAGTCTCGAATCAGCTGTTGGCGCAGCAGATCTCCTCGCAGCAGTCCGAGGCACAGTCGCAGCAGGCTCAGTTCGGGCGGAACGCGAACATGGGCGGTCCGGCCGGGCAGACCTCCTCGAATTCCGATGCCGATGACACCGAATCCTCAGGCTCGTCCGATTCCGGCAGCTCCGATTCCACGGATACCGGTTCCACCGAGGCCCAGCCGTCGAACAGCCGCGGCCCGGGCGGCATGCAGCGCGCGGTTGATTACGTCAGCACAGTGAACGCCACGGTGAACTTCAGGATCGTGACCGAGATGATCGGCATCGGACTGCTGCTCACCTTGATTTCGGCATTGGCCGGCATCATTTCGGTGATCCGATACGAGCCGTTGCAGATTCTGGCGGATCGATCCTGATGGATCGTGGCAGGTCATCCGTCATCGTCACGAACATGGAACGCCATACGAATACGAAAGGAACCATCATGACAACCGAACAGGAAACCGTTGCACCGGAAACCACCGAGGCGACGGCGGCAAGACCACGGAATTCGGAACGGAACGCCGCGGATGGCGGCAGGACCGTCGAATCCGGGTCTCAGGCTGTACTGGCGCTTGACAACGTCTCCTACTCCTACACCAAGGGCGGCAAGAAGGTGATCCACGGTCTGAGCCATGCGTTCGAAGCCGGTAAGGTACACGCCATCACCGGTCCGTCCGGAGCCGGCAAGACCACCGTACTGTCGCTGCTTTCGGGGCTCACCAGCCCCACCGAGGGAAGGATTCTGTACAAGGGCGCCGATCTGAGGCAGACCGACAGGTATGACTTTCGCAGTCATGACGTCGGGGTGATCTTCCAGAGCTTCAATCTGCTGCCGTCGCTCACCGTGGAGGAGAACATCATCCTGTCGATGGATGCCAGCGGCAAAAGCTTCGAACGACCGAAACCCGAAATCGTTCGGGGTCTTCTGGCTAAGGTGAGGCTTGCCGAGGAGTATGCGAACGAGCGGATCCTGCATCTTTCCGGAGGCGAGCAGCAGCGTGTGGCCATCGCCCGCGCGCTGAGCTACGGACCGGATGTGATCATCGCCGACGAGCCCACCGGCAACCTCGATCTGGATACGCAGGACGACATCATGCGCATTTTCCGGGATCTGGCTCATGACGAAGGCAAATGCGTGATCATCGTCACGCACAGCCCCGATGTGGCCAGGCAGTCCGACGAAGTGTTCGAACTCGCCCCGCTGAACCGTCGCTGATCCCGCCGCGGCCTTACGAATTTCATCTCTCGTTCATCTTCACGTCAGCCCACCGGTTTTCTCCGTCGGTTTCGTTGCATTAGATTTTGTGTGGTAGCTTCCGAATTGTCTTGCAGCGATGATGGAGGGATCCGCGTGGGCATTCCCGTCGATATACGTCAACGAATCGGCAACATCTACGCTTCGCTTCGCCCTGCGGAGCGTATGGTGGCGACCTATATCCGTGACCATTACGACGACGTGGCGTCGATGACCGTCTCCGACCTCGCCGACAAGGCGGGTGTAAGTCAGCCCACGGTGATCCGTTTTGCCCGCAAGCTCGGATTCACCGGATATCGTGATCTGCGATACACGTTCAATCATCCGACCGAAAGCCCGCAGTCGTTCGATCCGCTTGATGGTTTCGACCTTCATCCGTGGGACAACGTGGATGAGATTCCCGCACGCGCCGCGGCGGGCGCGAAAAGCATGCTCGACGAGCTGCTCGAATCATTGTCCACCAAGGATTTCCGCAAGGCCGTGAATCTGATCGGCGGGGCGCGCGTCATCGACATCTACAGTGTGGAGAACTCCGTGGTGCCCGCCACCGATCTCAACATCAAGCTCGGATATTTGGGATTGCAGTGCCGCATGAACACCGACGCCTACATGCAGCGGATCAGCGCCGGACATCTGACCGATCAGGACGTGGCCGTGGCGTTCTCCTATTCCGGCAGTTCCGACGACACCGTGCGCGCGTTGCGTCTTGCCCGCAATCAGGGCGCCAAAACCATCGCGATCACCAACTTCAACGGTACGCCGCTGTCCAACTGGGCCGACGTGTGCCTGTACGCGGGCCGCGGCGAGCGCACCATCTACGGCAATGCGATCTTCTCGCGGGTTTCGCACATCGCCATCGTGGACATGCTGTACATGGGCGTGATCCTCAGCGACTACACGCGCTATTCCTCGGCGCTCGACGATTCCGGCCGCTACATCCGAGACCGCGTCTTTCAGGGCTGAACCCGTTAAGAAAACGCCAGAGGCGTTTGTGCTGGACCCGTCAAGAAAACGCCGGCGGCGTTTTTAGGGTCCAGGCTCGCCGACAGGCGAGCACCTACGGAACAGCCGACAGGCGAGCCAACAAACCAAGGCCGACAGGCGGGCACAATGCTTGGTCACCGTTTCTTCGCTGGTTCGCACGTCTCATGCCTCGTTCATCACCTCATCAGTCAGCCTGCGGCTGCCAGCTTCCCCTCAAGGGGAAGCCCAACAATCAGCCGCACCCCATCAACCGACAGCACCTCATCAGTCAGCCTGCGGCTGCCAGCTTCCCCTCAAGGGGAAGCCCCACGAACTCCAAACCGCACGGCTCACACGCACTCGAATACCCAATCGCCCATCCGGGAATCCCCTTTCGGATCACCGGGTGTTGCAACGACCACCGGAACCCGCCCCTTCGGCCTTCCCCTGTGAGGGGAAGGTGGCCGGCGAAGCCGGTCGGATGAGGTGCCGCAAACTACAGAACTACTCTACAGCTACGTAATTTTTCTTATTATTCACTTTGGTTTACTGAACACTTCAACAGCAGCCTCTTCTCCTCAGCCGTTACGGTGGAACAATTTTTATCGGAAGGCGGAAGGCCCAGCGGTATCGGGATTCCCGATTCTTCTACATAACTGAATCCCATAACTGAATATCACCTGTGTAAGCAACACCAACAGCTGGGCATGCAGCGCCCGGCAGAAGGCAGATATCATGCTGGAATTGAAGAACATCACCAAATCCTTCGGGGACACCCACGTCCTCAACGGCATCTCTCTGACCATTGGGGATGGTCAGATCATGTCGATCCTCGGCCCTTCCGGCGGCGGCAAGACCACGCTGCTGAACATCATCCTCGGCATCTCGCAGCCGACCAGCGGCCAGATCCTCTACAACAACGAGGACCTCACCAACGTGCCGATGGAAAAGCGCGGATTCAACATCGTGTTCCAGGACTACGCCCTGTTCCCGAATCTCAACGCCTACGAGAACATCACCTACGGTCTGAAGAACAACCCCGGCATCTCCACCGAACAGGAGATCAAGGAGATGATCAGCCTGCTCGGCCTCGAAGAGCATCTCAACAAGAAGATCGACGAGCTTTCCGGCGGTCAGAAGCAGCGCGTGGCCCTCGCCCGCACGCTGGTGATGAAGCCGAAGCTGCTGCTGCTCGACGAGCCGCTCTCCGCCCTCGACGGCGTGATCAAGGAGTCGATCAAGGCCAAGATCAAGCAGATCGTGAACCAGTACAACCTCACCACGATCATGGTGACCCACGATCCTGAAGAGGCCTGCACGATGAGCGACAAGGTGCTGATCCTCAACCAGGGCAAGATCGCCCAGTTCGCCAGCCCGGACGACATCATCCACCACCCGGCCAGCGAATTCGTGCGCAAGTTCATCCTCCACCAGCTGGAAGTCAAGCGCAACAACATCTACTCCCTGTTCAACGAAGGCGACGCCAACGCCGCCAAGCAGCCCGCCCTCGCCGGTCAGGAGGCCTGATCCCCCATGAGCGTCGAATCCATTCAGGCGGGCAAGCAGCTGCCCAACATCGCGCCTGAGATCAAGAACCACGAAAACCGACCGTCCAAACCCCGTCAGCCGGAGCTGACCGCCATTCTCGTCGCAGTCACCGCGATCTTCGCCATCTTCCTCGTGATCCCGATGGTGATCGTGCTCGCCAAGTCGTTCCAGACCGGTGACGGCGCGGCCACGATGAGCAACTACGCGGCGATCCTCGCCCGGCCCGAATTCCTCACCTCCGTGCTCAACAGCCTCAAGGTGGCAGCCGCGGCCGCACTGGTCGCCATGCTGCTGGCCTTCCTGCTCGCCTACGCGGTGAACTGCACCAACCTGCCGCCGAAGTTCAAGAAGGCCATCGCCCTGCTCACCCAGGTGCCGATGCTGCTGCCGACCATCACCTACGGCTTCGCCATCATCTACTCCTTCGGCAAGGAAGGTCTGATCACCAAGCTGTTCGGACACCAGCTGTTCGACATCTACGGTTTCAACGGCCTGCTCATCGGCTACGTGATCTACACGCTGCCGACCTGCTTCCTGCTGATCAACAACAGCTTCCAGTTCGTCGACAAGAAGTTCATCATCGTCTCGCACATCATGGGCGACAGCCACCTCAAGACGTTCTTCGTCACCACCGTGCGCCCGCTCATCGGCACGATGTGCGTCGCGTTCATCCAAAGCTTCTTCCTGAGCTTCACCGATTACGGTATTCCGACCTCTGTGGGCGGCACCTACGACGTGCTGGCCATGACCCTGTTCAACCAGATGCTCGGCTCGATCCCGAACTTCAACCGTGGTGCCGTGATCGCCGTGTTCATGCTCATCCCGTCGATCATCTCGATCATCCTGATGACGATTCTGGAACGGTACTCAATCCGCTACTCCAAGGTCTCGCAGATCGACCTTCCCGAAGGCAAGAAGCGTGATCTGTTCTGCGCCATCGCCTCCGTGGTCGTGCTGGTGTGCGTGCTCTCCGTGTTCGCCGTGATCCTGCTCATCCCGTTCGTGGAGATGTGGCCGTTCAAGCTCAACTTCACGCTGAGCCACATCACCGGCGTGTTCGCGGATTCCGAACTGACCGCCGTGTTCACCAACTCGCTGTACGTGGCCGTGATGACCGCCATCCTCGGCTGCCTGTTCGCCTACGCCGCCGCGCTGGTGACCTCGCGATCCAAGCTGCCGGCCGCGGCCAAGCGCTTCGTCGATTCGATCAGCTCGATCATCAACACCGTGCCCGGCATGGTGCTCGGCATCGCGTTCCTGTTCACGTTCAGCGGCACGCCGATGCAGAACACCTTCTGGATCCTGATCATCGCGAACATGATCCACTACTTCGCCACCCCGTACCAGATGATGAAGGACTCGCTCTCGAAGATGAACGCCTCGTGGGAGACCACCGCCAAGCTCATGGGCGACAGCTGGTTCAAGACCATCGTTCGCGTGGTCACGCCGAACGCATGGCCCACCGTGCTGCAGGTGTTCGGCTACTACTTCGTCAACGCGATGGTCACCATCTCCGCGGTGGTGTTCCTCACCGGCGCGAAGACCCAGGTGATCACCACCAAGATCTCCGCCCTGCAGCACCTCGCCAAGTTCGACGACATCTTCACCCTCTCACTGCTGATCCTCGTGACCAACCTTGTGGTCAAGGGCCTGATCGCCCTTGCCACCCGCAAGAAGCCGATCAAGGCCAAGGCCACCGAGGCCGCGGCCGCGACGGTGAAGCAGGGTGCGCGCAAGAGCGCCGAACAGATCGCCGCCGGCAGCTTCGCCCTGCCGCCGATCAACCCGCGCTCCCACGGCCGCAACGTGGTGACCGGCATTGCCTCCGGTGTGGTGGCAGCGATCCTCGTGGCCTTCGGCTTCGGCGCCTTCTCCGGCACCGCCGCCGCAAGCCAGCAGGTCGTGATCTACACGAACGCCGACGACGAGGCCGTGGCCGCATTCGAACATGCGCTCGACAACAACGGCTACAAGGGCAAGTACATCATGCAGAGCTTCGGCACCTCCGAGCTGGGCGGCAAGATGCTGGCCGAAGGCAGGAGCCTTGAGGCCGACATGCTCACCATGAGCTCCTACTACGTGGACTCCGCCGAGCAGCGAAACCACATGTTCTCCGATCTGACCGACGTGAAGTCGAAGCTGCTCGGTACGAACGAGAACACCAAGGCGCCGAAGTACCGTAGCCCCACCACCGCTCAGGAGGGCGCGATTTTCTACAACACCGAGGCGATCAAGCAGGCCGGCGTACCCGTGCCGACGAGCTTCAAGGATCTCGCCGACCCGAAGTACAAGGGACTGATCTCCGTGCCCGACATGGAAGGCTCCTCCACCGGCTGGCTGATGGTACAGGCCATCGTGGGCGCCTACGGTACCGGCGACGAAGGCAAGCAGATCCTGACCGACATCTACAAGAACGCCGGTCCGCATCTCGAACAGTCCGGCTCCGGCCCGCTGAAGTCCGTGCGCTCGGGCGAGGTGGCCGTCGGATTCGGTCTGAGACATCAGGCCGCGGCCGACAAGAAGAAGGGTCTGCCGATCGACTACGTGGATCCGACCGAAGGCAACTACTCGCTGACAGAGTCGGTGGCGGTGCTCGACAAGGGCGCCAAGACCAACCCGATGGCGCAGAAGATGGCCGGTGTGATCATCGACCAGGGCCGCAAGGAACTGCTGGAGACCTACCCGACCCCGCTGTACCAGGGCGAGCAGGAACCGGCCAACGGATCGAAGTATCCGAAGACCTTCGACAAGCCTCTGACGGTTGACCTGCTGCAGCAGCATCAGGACTTCTCCGAAGCCTGCAAGCGAGCCGCCAAGGAAGGCTGACCCACCTCACCCTCACACCCCCATTGTTGTGACGGGCATGGGTCTCACCCCGCCGCCCGTCACAACAAATCCTTGAGCTATGCTGCCCGACCGTGGACAGACGGCCGCATGAGGAGACTCCTCAGCGGGTCGAACGGACCTGAATGTATTCGAGCAGAGCATACCGGCAGCCCACGGTCACAGCATTCGCCGCTCTCATAGAACCCGATCTTTCATCCCATAATTCAATCAACCCAATAGAGAAGGAACACCAATGACCAACGAATACAAGCTGCTCACCCCCGGCCCACTGACGACCACGCGCACCGTCAAGGAGGAGATGCTGTTCGATCACTGCACCTGGGACGAGGACTACCAGAAGATCACGCAGAAGATCCGCCGACAGCTGCTTGAGCTCGCCCACTGCGATCCTGAGGAGTACACGGTCGTGGTGATGCAGGGTTCCGGAACCTTCGGCGTGGAAAGCGTGCTGACCTCCGTGATCGGCAAGGACGAGAAGGTACTGCTGTGCACGAACGGCGCATACGGAGACCGTCAGGTGAAGATCTGCGAGCATGCGGGCATCGCCCATACGCAGTACGCCGAACCGTACGACCGCATTCCCAGCGCCGAGAAGGTGGCCGAATATCTTGACGCCGATCCGTCGATCACCCACGTTTCGATGATCCACTCCGAAACCACGTCCGGCCTGCTCAACGACATCGAGGCCGTGGCCAAGGTGGTCAAGTCCCGCGGCAAGACGTTCATGGTGGACGCCATGAGCTCCTTCGGCGGCGTGGACATTCCGGTGGCCGATTGGGGCATCGACTTCATCGTCTCCTCCGCGAACAAGTGCATTCAGGGCGTGCCCGGATTCAGCTTCATCATCTGCAACAGGGCCAAGCTGGAGGCTTCCAGGGGCAAGGCCCGCAGCCTGTCGCTCGACCTGTGGGACCAGTGGAACACCTTGGAGAAGGCGAACGGCAAGTGGCGCTACACCTCCCCCACCCATGTGGTGCTCGCCTTCTCGAAGGCGCTCGACGAGATGTTCGAGGAGGGTGGCATTCCGGTGCGCTCCGCCCGCTACCAGCTGAACAACGATCTGCTGATCGCCCGTATGAAGACGCTGGGCTTCAGCACGTTCCTCGCCGATCATCAGGGCCCGATCATCACCACGTTCCTGTATCCGAAGGGCACCTCGTTCGACTTCCACGACATGTACGAGTTCATCAAGGAGCGCGGCTACGCGATCTACCCGGGCAAGCTCACCGACGAGGAAACGTTCCGCCTGGGCAACATCGGCGAGATCTACGCCGACGATATCGAAAAGGTCACGGAGCTGCTGGCCATGTACATGGGCGAGCGCGGTCTGCTTGAGGCCGCCACCGGTTCGGACTCCGTGCCCGCAGCGATCGCCGCGATGGACAAGGCCGGCGAGCCGATCAAGAACGCCGCTCCGATGGGCATCAAGCTCGCCGCCTGAGACCACGCACTAGCCCGCGGCCCGCAAAACGGACGAGACAAAACGAACAAGGGTTAAGCACATCCACGAGGGGCGTTGTTCCTTTCCCGACCGTAGGCAGCGGAGGGGTTTGCTACGCTGTGCGAGCAAACCCCGGAGCGAGGCCGAACGGCCCTGAGTGTGTCGGGAAAGGGACAACGGCCCGATTCCAACACGTTCGTTGCATCCTCAATCGTTACATCACAACCAATCAGCACATACAAAGGAAGAACCATTATGACCAACCGTTTTAAAGCCGTCATCTTCGACTGGGCCGGCACCACCGTCGACTACGGCTGCTTCGCCCCCGTCCGCGCCTTCCAGGAGGCGTTCCGCGAGTTCGGCATCGATCCGACCATGGACGAGACCCGCAAGCCGATGGGCATGCTCAAGCATGATCACATCAACACGATGCTGCACATGGAGCGCATCGCCCGCGCCTGGGAGGACGAGCACGGCCACGCCCCCACCGATCAGGATGTGGATGACGTGTACGCTCATTTCGAGCCGAAGCTGCTGTCCATTCTCGACAACTACGCCGATCCGAAGCCGGGCGTGCTCGACGCGGTGGCTGCGCTGCGCGAATCCGGCCTGAAGATCGGTTCGACCACCGGCTACACCGACAAGATGATGGACATCGTGGTGCCGAAGGCCAAGGAGAACGGCTATGCTCCGGACTTCTGGATCAGCCCGGACGGCACGAACGGTTTCGGCCGTCCCTACCCGTACATGATCTTCCGCAACCTTGAGCAGCTGGGCGTATCCTCCGTGCATGCCGCCGCCAAGGTGGGCGACACGCTTTCCGACATCCGCGAAGGCAGGAACGCCGGCGTGTTCACCATCGGCGTGGTGGAAGGCAGCTCCCAGCTGGCGCTGAGCCAGGAGGAGTTCGAGTCGCTGTCCGAGGCCGACAAGGCCGAAGCCTACGCCAAGGCCAAGGCTGCGTTCACCGAAGCCGGAGCCGACGCCGTCATCAACACGATGGCCGAACTGCCGACGCTGCTCGACCAGATCGCCTGAGTTCGCCCACCGTTCCCGCTTGATTCACCTGCTAAGGCAGGGCGTGGCCTCTGTTCTCGATCAACGGCCACGCCCTGCCTTTTCCGTCCTGCTTGTTCATGATGCTCGATAATGCTCGTTATCGTGTTTTCTTCCCTCGAGAAACGGCGTCCGGGAAAAATCGAGCGACCACTTCATCCAAACAATGGGCGATATCGGAGAAATCCCGGCTGAGATCCACGGCGGTTACTGCGATGAGATTACCGTTCATCAGGAACTCACCTCTCGGCTGCCGCTCCTCGTCCGTTTTCGCATACATCAGCATGCCGGAAACCATACGTTCAGGCCCTTCTCCACTGAGTTGTACAGATTTGTTCTTGACGTACGTGAACATCTGATACAGATTCGCGGAATGCAGTTTGTACCCGTCGAAATGCCGCCGCATAGCGTGCGTATAGTATTTCGCATCGATGATCAAAACATCATGCCCATCGTCCAGCACGACGTCTGGTTGCATGACCGGAAGGCACTCGGCGCAGGAGCTCCCATCCTCATCAATCATCCATGGAATGCGATGATGCGTGACCTTGACGGCATCCCGCCATTCCTGCGCATAGTATTCGAACAGGAATTTCTCATAGAGCTGATGCAGTTGCTGATCGTCAAGGAAATCCATCAGCAGGGTTTTCCCCGACTGCGAACCTTGCAACAGGCCATTGACGACGAGCCGGCAGATTCCGATCAACATTCGATAGGTTTCATTATTGCGGTCGTATCGCATGTGCCAATCAGCCCGCCTAAGATCGATTCGACGAACATCGCTCAGACACGCGAGAAGTTCCCACAGCCGGGATCTCCGACTCCGATTGATATCGGCGCGAACCAACAGCAGCATGGTTGATTTGATGATTCGGTTCGGTTTCGAATCCACCGTGAAATCATCGATCGTGCATATAATCCGTTTTCGCGACAGCGAAGCCGTACGAACGGTCCGCGATATCTCGATCCTCCCCCGAGGAGAGGCAAGCTCATCGGTATGAGACACATAGTCCCGGCAGAGCCCCCGCTTGATCTGTGTCGACATCCCCTGTATGAGGATGGCCGCACACAGATCGGCGATATTGTCGAAAGGCTCCGTGGCCAGCCTTCGATACTGCTGTTCCCGGAGCGAGCGGAATGCATACGACAGCATGTAGTAGACATTTCTGACCGGAATCTGAGATGTCATCGTATGGCAGCCCTCAGGTTTTCGGATTCCGCCTCAGCCTTCGCGGGATCATCAAACCAATACTCCTCGATCAGTGGAATCAGTTCATACTCGACGATGAGCGGCAACTGCTCGTCTACCGTCTCCGAATTCAATCCGCAGAAGTAGCTGTGTCCGATTCGAAAACCCTTTCCAAGGGAATCGTCCCGCGATATCTCATTGTTGAGCGTTTCAACGGCGGCGATAAGCCGGTTGAACCGGTCATTGTTCAATGAATCCGCATACTTGCCGAAGCCTGCAGTTGCGAATCCGGGAGTCAATTCAACGAACGCGAACCGGCGACGAAGCGCGTAGTCGATCATCGCCAGACTTCTGTCGGCGGTGTTCATCATGCCGATGATGAACACGTTTCCGGGTATGGAGAAGAGTTCGTCCGCATCGGGAAGCCGAAGACTGAGCCCACGTTTGTCGTTCTCGATGAGCATGAACAGCTCACCGAAGATCTTGCTGAGGTTGCCGCGGTTGATTTCGTCGATGACGAAATAGTATGGCCTCTCTTCATCCTCTTCCGCTTTTTTGCAGAATTCGTAGAAGACTCCATATTTGCGTTCAAAACCGCCAGTGGGTGTCGGCCGGTACCCGAACATGAAATCCTCATAGGAATAGTTCTGGTGGAACTGCACCATTGTCACCCGACTCGGATCCTTCTCCCCCATGATGGAATATGCAAGACGTTTGGCAATGAACGTTTTCCCAACGCCCGGAGCTCCCATCAGAATGATGTTCTTCTTTCGTTCGAGAGCCGACACAAGATTGTCGTAGGTATGCTCACCGACATACACCTCGTTAAGAAAATCCTTACGCGAGTATGGATCAAGCGGAATCTCCTCGACGATCAAGGCATCATCGCCTTCCTCCCCATCGTCATTCATCAGTTCGTCAATCTGACGAACCATATCGAGATTCGGTGTAATGTCGTTCAGCGTCTTGTTATGGAATTGCTTTTCGGAGCGCAGCGTGCTGTCATCGTCATCCACAGTCATCCATGACACCTGTCGGGCATTATTGAAATCATCGGCGGCTTTCTCATAATGCTCGTAATCGGATTGCACTTCACCGATACCAAGAATGGTTCTGGTGCCTGCAATCGCCACCACCACATCACCAGGCTTCATGTCATTGGCGAACTGCCAAAGCATGCGGGCCGCATTCCGGGGAATCCCATCCATCTCATAGGAATCCCGTAGCCTCTGCTGTATCTCACTCCGACTGTCGTACTGTGAAATATCACCGATCTTTCCCCACCCGATCAGCATAACGGAGCCGTCCTGGCATTCCTGCCATTTCTTCGCTCCGGAGCCGGGACGGTACGACCAGTACCTCTTTTCCGGAACGCCACTGTCTCCGACGGCATTGGCCGATGACGTTTTGAGAGCGCGTTGGTCGCGACCATATCGGTTGAGCTTACGAATGATATCCGAGGCCAGCTCATCGGTCATATCCACGGTTATGCCCTTATTCGTCAACTTCCAGATCCCTCGCTCACCGCCATCGATATAGCCTCCGAAGACGAGAGCATTTCGCGCGAATGCAACTTCATTGCCGAATTTGTTGACTTCTCTCTTCCCTCGAGTGGCCGAAAGCTCATCCTGGGTCAGATGAAGATCCCCGGCAATCTGCTCTCTCACTTCCGAAGGGCTCGCTTTCCCTCCCAATTCCTTCAATGCGTCAAGAATTGGCTTCATCCATCTCATATGCGAAGTCTTCAGATTGGGCTGGGCAGCGTCTTCATCGGTCATCGTCGACTCCTTTCACCGGCATATCCATCCAGCATATACGTTCGCACTCAATCCAGCCCGTCATCAGGGATGATGCTGGCGGGATCGATGGAGGATTAGCTGACCACCGATGGACTAGCCTGTAAAAACCGCGGATTTCGGTCTAATCCATCGCAATCGGATCCGCGTGATTTCAAGACCCTTGCAATCATGCGGTTTTTGGATTGTCATGATTTCGGATTTGATGGACTGAGGCGCATTCGACGCGAAATGCGCCTCAGTCCATCGAATTCTTCACAAAAGAGCCGACCGTGGATCATGATCGGGCTGAATCACCTCATCCGACCGGCCATGCCGGCCACCTTCCCCTCAAGGGGAAGGCCGTACCCATGACGGCAAGGCCGCCGTCAACCCGGGTCACGCCAGATCGTAGGCGTCTTCGAAGAAGCGACGTTCAAGGTGCACGATGCGGCGGAACACTTCGGCTTCAGGACCGTCCACGCTGGTGTATTCGTTGACCAACGCGATCAGTCGGCCCGTCCATGCGCGGAACAGCTCGCCCTCGTGCAGATCGACCCAGCCCTTGTGGGCGGGCACCTGCTGCACCACGCCCGCATCCACGGTTCGCTTGGCCCAGGCGAGATACAGCCATTCCATACAGCACAGGGCGGTGATGAGCTCTTCCCAGGTGCCGTTGACCACTTCGGCGAGGTAATCGCAGTACTCCTTGTTGGCCGGGGTCTGCGGAGCGTTCTCGTATTGCTCTTCGGTCACATGGTAGACCTTGAGGAAATCGGTGAAATACGGCGCTTCCTCATCGGCGAAGAACTTCGACTGCCGGCGCAGCATCTCCTTGGTCTCCTTGCGGGGGGCCAGAGCGATGGCATGCTCCATGATGCCCTGATTGAAGAACTTGAAGTCCTGAATCAGATACGAGACGAGCACGCGATCGGGCAGGGTGTCGTCCAGCAGCTCGTTGACGAACCGCGAGTTGATGGCCTGGTTCCACTCCTCGGCGGCCGACATATACAGCCGATCGGCCACGCTGCCGGCTTCTGCGCCGAGAAACGCCCAGTCTCCGCTATGCGAGGCCGCGGCCTCGGGTACATGATTGGTCATGATGATCCTTTCCTTGGTTATCCAACGACACGCGCGCACGTCGATCATGTCGACATCATCGGCAAGTTCCAGTACCCGGTCTTCACGGCCAGTCCCACCGAGATGACGGGAATCACCACCGAGATCGCATACCCCACCCAGTCGATGGGATGCAGGCTGGAGACGCGGGCGAACGTTCGCGTATCGGAGGCGCCGAATCCGCGGGCTTCCATGGCCGTGGCGAGTTTGGTGGCACGTCGGATCGACAGCACCAGCAGCGCGAACGCCTGAGACAGCACCCGACCCACCGGATTGCCGTCGCCTATGCCGCGCGAACGTCTCGAAAGACCGAGGGCGCGCCAATCCTCCTGAAGCAGGGTGAACATGCGGATTCCCGCCAAAGCACCGTAGACGAATTTGGCGGGCAGATGCAGGATCTGCACCAGACCATCGGCCAGATCGGTGGGATCGATGCCGAGCAGGAAGACCACGCTGGGCACGGCGATGGCGACGACACGCAGGAACGTGGCGATGGCCAGATGGAACGACCCATCGCTCACCACGATGGCAGCCCAGTGGAAATACACTTCGCCGCTGGTGCGACCGTAGAGCAGAATCGGGATGAAGCTGCCGACGGCGGCGATCCACACCGGCCATGTACGTCGCAGGATGACCAGCGGGTTGATGCCCGCGATCCACAGCAGCACCACCGAAAGGATGATCTGCGTGGAGGCCGAGACCACGTCGAGCGTGGAGAACAGCGGCAGGCTCATCACCAGCGGGCAGATGAAGCGGCTGACCGGATTGAGCTGGGCTATGAACCATGACTGCGATGCCGGCCTGGCTTGTTCGTGGCGTGCGGACGGCGGCGTGACGAGAATATCGGTCATCGGTTTTCCTCCTGTTCCCGTACGCCGAAATGAATCGGCACGGCCTGCAGCGAACGCACCAGCGCTTCGTCGTGCGTCACCATGATGACCGTGCACCCGCGATCCCGAATGCCGGCGATCAGTTCGACCATCTGCGTCCAGGTGCGGAAATCCTGCCCGAACGTCGGCTCGTCCATGACCAGTATCCGTGGTGCCGCGGCCAGCATCGACGCCACGGAGAGGCGACGCTTCTCACCGCCGGACAGCGTGTACGGATTGCCTTTGGCGAATCGGGCCAGTCTCAATCGTTCGAGCAGATCGTCGGCGATGGCGTATGCTTCGTCCTGCGTTTTACCCATCGACTTCGGACCGATCGCCACCTCGTCGCGTACGGTATTGGCCGCAAACTGATGCTCCGGCTCCTGAAACACCATGCCGATGCGGCCGAGCAGCTGCCGGCTCTTCCAATGGATCGGCTCGCGCGACGTCCTGCCCGGGGCCAGCCGTTCGCTGATCAGCACCTGCCCGGCGACCGGTTTGAGCAGTCCGGCCAGTGTGAGTGCCAACGTGGATTTGCCGGCACCGTTCGGTCCCATCAACGCATAGATCACACCACGACGGAAATTGAGATCCACATGTTCGCCCAGTGCCACGCCGTTTCGTCCGAAGGCCAGATTGCGGGTGGACAGTACGACGTCGTCAGATTCTGCCGGATCGGTCGTATCCTCCGCGCCGCTTACGTTCGCGAGACCTGTGTGCCCGCCGCCTCGCTTCGGCGGAAAGCTCGGAATCGCACGGCCCGGCACCCATGATCCGCCTTCGGCCAGCACGTCGCCCATCGTGGAGAACACCTCGTCGGGCGTACCGTCCGCCAGCACGCCGCCCTCGTGCCCGCCGCCGACCGCACCGAGCACCACCACACGGTCCACCAGATCAAGCCAAACGTCGATGTGATGCTCCACCACCACCATGGTCTGCCCGGTGGATTCGATCACATGCTTCACCGCATCATGCACCTCACGCACCCCCGGCGGATCAAGATTCGCCGTCGGCTCGTCGAGCAGCAGCAGTCCCGGTCGCATGGCCAGCACACCGGCCAGTGCGAGCCGCTGCCGCTGACCGCCGGAAAGATGTCTGGTGGAATGCGTCAATTCCAACGATTCAAGTCCAACGATGTCAAGCGACGAGCGCACGCGGCTCCACGTCTCCTCCAGCGGAATATTGAGGTTTTCACAGCCGAAGGCCACGTCGTCTCCGGCACGTTCGAGAATGATCTGCGCATCGGGATCCTGCAATACCAGACCGGCCTTGCCGCGGGCCTTCGGCGCGTCCACGCCGCCCACGGTGAGCGCACCCTCCTGCACGCCCTCGTCGTCACTGCCCAGCACGCCGGCCATGGCCGCCATGAACGTGCTCTTGCCCGCGCCGGACGCCCCGAGCAGCAGCACATGCTCCCCCGGTTCGATGGTGAGGTTCACATGCCGCAACGCAAAATCCTTGCGTGTGGAATGACGCCAGCCCCAGTCTTCCGCCTGCACGCCGACCGCAACGGTGCTGCCATACTCGACATACGCCTCATACGCCGATTGCGTCAATGTTGATTCAGTCACTGATTCCGACCGATCCCTTTCAATGCCGTCAAGTTTCGATGCGTTCGAGTTTTTCCCCGGGCCGATCCGCATTCGAACGAAAACGCCGGTCGGCATGAACCGACCGGCTGTATGCCGAAGCGTCTCAGACCAGAGCGGTCTTGGTGCGACCGGATTCGAAACGATCGAGCACGCCTGTGGACGCGATGGCCCGCTGCACGTACCACATGAGCAGACCGGCCAGGAACGCACCGGAGATCAGGGTGGAGAAGAAGTAGCTCACGCCGTACACGCTGAAGATGTCGGTGGCCACACGGCTGCCCAACGGCGAGAACGTGTACAGGAAGTTGCCGAAGGCGGACAGCGCGCCGGAGAGCATGGTGACCGCCGGGTTCCACTTGCGGTAGCGCACGATCAGGAAGGCGAGCTCCGCGAACACGCCCTGGATCAGACCGATGATGATCGAACCGCTGATGCCGAACACGCCGCCGGCTCCCACGATGTATTCGATGCAGGCCGCGATCAGTTCGGCGTAAAGAGCCGCGCCGGGCTTGCGAACGATGATGGCGGCCAGCGGGGCCGCGAACAGCCAGAACGCCACCACAAGGCCGTTGGAGCCGGGAAGCAGGGCGTCGAGGGCCGTGATCGGAATGTTGTAGACCAGATCCCAGCCGGCGAAGATCACGCCGGATGCGACCGCGATGATGGAGGCGACGACGATGTCGACGACGCGCCACTTGAGATTGACTTTGGTTGCTGTTTCAGCCATGGAACTGTGCCTTTCCTCTCTGGACGAAACGCGGCGCGCGTTCCGTCAGGTTCCGTCAAAGGCACGGGATCAAGAGAATGTATCGACGTCCGTGCGCCGGCATTACCCGGTATACGTTCATACGGTTGAAGCTGCGCTTCCTCTCAGCCTTGCGGTTTCCCCCCGGACGCGTTCATGCGCATGCCGCTGAAAATCACAAGACCCCCGTGTCATCTGCGATGATACACGAGGGTCTGACTACATCGACGGCGTCGTCCCGTATCGGCGAGACCGACGCCTGGCGCAATGCCTGACCATTCGGCCATACGGCCATACGACTATCCGGCCATACGACTATCCGGTCTATCCGGTCATCCGGATCATTCCGCCAGACGGATCATTCCGCCAGACCGTCCAGCAGCAGCGCCTCGGCGAGAATGTTCTTCTTCAGACTCGGCAGGTCGATCGACTCGTTGGGGCTGTGCGCGTTGGCCTTCGGATCCTCCGGGCCGGTGACCAGCACCTGGGCGCCGGGGAACAGCCGCTGCAGCTCGGGAATGAACGGAATCGAACCGCCCTCACCCTTGTTGGCCGGAGCCACGCCGAACGCCTGCTCAAGCGCCGTTTCGGCGTCCTTCACCACGGCCGAGTCCGGATCCATCGCCCATCCCTGACCGTTCTCACCCGCTTCGACAGTGACCTCCGCACCGAACGGGGCATTGGCCTTCAGGAAGTCGGCGAGCGCCCGTTGGGCTTCGGCCGGCTTCTGGTTCGGCGACGTGCGCATGGAGAGCCGGAATCGGGCGGAGTCGGCGATCACGTTGAACGAACCGTCCACCGGGTGCGCGTCGAATCCGATCACGGTAACGGAGGGCTTGGTCCACATGCGGCCCGCGATCGATCCGCTGCCGGCGAAGCGGTAGCCGGGCGTCACGGCGGCGTCACGGCGGATCGTCTCCTCGTCGAGGTCGCGCTGCAGACCACCGATCGGCTCTTCGGCCATCACGCCCGGCACCACGAGATTGCCTTCGGCGTCGTACATGGAGGAGATCAGCATCGCCGCGAGCGTGTTCGCGTCGAGGATGGGACCGCCGTACTGTCCGGAGTGCACGGGGTGGCCGAGCACCCTCACGGTCACGTCGACGCAGGTGTTGCCGCGCAGGGATGTGGTGAGACTGGGGATTTCGGCGGACCAGTTGCCGGAGTCGGCCACGATGATCACGTCGGATTCGAATTCCTCGCGATGCTTCTCGATGAACGGGATGAAGCTCGGCGAGCCCATCTCCTCCTCGCCTTCGATGAACACCTTGATGTTCACGCCGAGGTCGTCGCCCAGCGCACGCAGAGCTCCGGAGTGGATGGCGATGCCGCCGCCGTCGTCGGCCGCGCCGCGCCCGTACATGCGGCCGTCGTCCTTGGTGACGGCGACGAACGGATCGGTGTCCCATTCGGCCGGATCAGGCACGGGCTGTACGTCGTGGTGGGCGTAGAGCAGCACGGTGCGGGCGTCGGGGTTCACGATCCGCGAGCCCACCACCTCCCAGGCGCCGGGAGTGCCGTCGGGGTTTTCGGACTGCACCACGCGGGCATCCACGCCTTCGTCCCGAAGCAGATCGGCCACGAACTGGGCCGAGCGCTTCATATGCTCGCCGGTGATGCCTTCCGCGGAGACCGACTTCAACGCAATCTTGTCTTCCAGCACCTTCACCACGCGCTGCCAGTCCGCTTCGACGCGTGCGCGCAGCTCTTCGACGGACGTATTCGTCATGTTCCCTCCTTGGGTGTTTCCCGTAGTGTTCCGTATGTTCCCGCCTCGTTACGAGTCTAGGCGTCACCGTAACCTGTTCGCATGACATGGAACCCGTTCAATCGTTCTGAGAAGAAGGAAGAGCAAGCTCAGCAGACCGCACAGCCGGCCGCTCCGAGCGACAAGAAGAATCGCCCCACCCCCAAGCGCAAGGATGCCCAGGCGGCCAATCTGCGTCCGCTGGTGCCCAAGGACCGCAAGGCGAGCAACAAGGTGGCGCGTCAGAAGCTGCGCGCCAAGCAGGATGAGGAATACGCCGCGATGAAGTCCGGCGACCTGCAGCACATGCCGAAGTCGGAGCGTCTTGATTTCCGCGTGTACATCCGCGACTACATCGACGCACGTTGGAATCTGGCCGAGTGGATGATGCCGTTCGTCATCGTGATGCTGTTCGTGTCGATGTTCATCACCTCCGCCTATCCGCAGCTCACCTTCCCGATCATGATCGTGATGTACGCCTATTTCATTCTGGCGATCATCGACACCTTCGTGATGTGGCGCAAGCTCAGGAAGCAGCTGATCGCCAAGTACGGCGAGAAGTCCGTGTCCAAGGGCATGCGTTCCGGCTGGTATGCCGCCAGCCGTGCGATGCAGATGCGTCGCTGGCGCATTCCCCGTCCGCGCGCCCCGAAGCGCGGAGACTGGCCGAAGTGATCACGTCTTTGTGATCACGCGCCTGTGATCACACTTGAGGAAATCGCAGGCGCTTCACTATGATTCGTGAGCAACGTCCGCATACCGTATGGGTATGCGGACGTTGTCGCTTGTATGACGTCACAACGGCATGACCGGCGACATGACCGACATGGTCGATGAGGACGGGCCCTCACCCCGTGGCACGCGGATCCATCGCCGGCCGAATCGCCATCGCCGGTCGAATCGCCATCGTCAAACGATCGTCATTGCAAAAACGACCAGGCATTGCCGAACAATCATCATTGCCAAACGACCGTCATTGCCAAACAATCAATGGTCGGTAGATTAGTGATTGGTTAAGGAGTGATATGGCAAATACGAAATACGACTACGACGTCATCGTCATCGGTTCGGGCCCTGGAGGCTATTCCACGGCGTTGCGCGCGGCCCAGCTCGGCCTTTCCGTAGGGCTGGCCGAACGGGACGACCAGCCGGGCGGCACCTGCCTCAACCGTGGATGCATTCCCACCAAGGCCCTGATCCACGCCGCCCGCACCATGTACCATGCGCAGCGGGCCGAACGCTTCGGCATCATGATGAGCGTGGACGGCATTGATTTCGGCCGTCTTCAGGATTACAAGGACTCCACCGTACGCACCATGACCGAAGGGCTTTCCGGACTCCTCCGCGCGCGCAAGGTAGAGATGCTGCGCGGCGAGGCACGCGTGCTGACGGATGGTCCGGCGACCGGCGAAACCGTGTCGGACGGGCATACCGTCGCGATCCGGGATCCCGAAACCGGTGCCGAACGTTCATTCACCGCACGTCATATCGTCGTCGCCACCGGATCGCGCCCGCGGCCTCTTCCGGGAATCTCGTTCTCCCAGTCGGTGATCGATTCCGATACGGCGTTGCGTCTCAACGGATTCCCTCGCAGCGTGATCGTCATCGGTTCCGGCGCCGTCGCCTTGGAGTTCGCGTCACTGTGGGCGATGGCGGGAAGCCAGGTAACGCTTCTCGCCCGCAAAGGCAGCGTGCTTTCCCAGTGGAACCGCCGTATCGGCACCACCCTGACCCGCGAGCTCAAGCGCATCGGCGTGAACGTCGTCACGCATGCCTCGGTGACGGGCATCGACACCGGAGCCAATCTCGGCGCCACCGTTCACTACCGGCGCGGTGAGGCGGACAAGGCCCGTAACGAATCCGCTGACGAATCCGCGGCAGCCGAGATCGTTCTGGTCGCGATCGGGCGGAATCCCAATACCGACGAGGATTGGTTCGACGCCGTCGGCATCGACCGAAACAACCATCATTACGTCGTCACCGACGAACTGGGCCGTACCAGCGTTCCCGGAATATGGGCGGTGGGTGACATCACCGGCGGCTACGAACTCGCTCATCGGGCGTTCGAACAAGGCATCGTGGTGGCCGAGGCGATCGCCGGACTGAACCCGCAACCCGTACTGGAACGCACGATTCCACGCATCGTGTTCTCCACGCCCGAAGCCGCCGCGGTGGGACTGACGCGGGACGAGGCGGAATCATGCGGCGACTACGACGACGTGAAGGAGACCATCTATCCGATGCTGGGCAACGCCCGTACGCTGATGGCCGCGGAAAACGGGTCGATCTGCCTCGTTTCGGCGCGACGTCACGGGTCGGACTCCCCTCGCATCGTGGTGGGCGTGCATATGGTCGGCCCCGAAGTCTCAGAACTATCGGGTGAGGCCGAGCAGATCGTCGGCAACGAAACCCCGCTCAGCGAGGCGGCACGACTGATCCACCCGCATCCGACATTCTCCGAAGCGCTGGGAGAGACGCTGCTCAAGGCCGACGGCCGTCCTCTGCACACCCGATAGCCGCGACCGGCCGTGCCCGGCGGAGGATCTTGGCAGAAAGTCAAGTACACTATTCTCCAGCACCATCGTTGCATGACATCAACCGTTGCATGAATCAGAAAAGGACATTACGTAGAGGACATCATGGCAGAAGACAAGAAGCCGAAGAAGCAGAGTACGTTCAGCCAGATCAAGCAGATCTATCAGTTCACCGCGCAGGACGACAAGCAGCTGCCGTTCCTGATCGGCGGCACCATCGCCGCGCCGATCATCGTGGGCATCATCGTGTGCCTCGTATTCAAATTCGGCTGGCTCAACTGGATCCTGACCATGGTGCTGGCCGTCATGATCGGTCTGCTGCTGGGAACCATGGTGCTCACCCGCCGCGCCGACAAGGTCGGATTCCGGCAGCTCGAAGGCAAGCCCGGCGCGACCGGCGCGATTCTCGCCAACATCACCAAGGGTGGTTTCAGTTTCCCGCAGGAGCCGATCTGGGTGGACGCCCGAACCAAGGACGCGATCTGGCGCGGCTCGGGACGCACCGGCATCTATCTGGTGGGTGAAGGCGATTACGGCCGTGTGATGAAGGCCATGAACCGTGAGGAAACGCGGATCCAACGCATCACCCGCGGTTCGGAGATTCCGATCCACCGCATCAGCGTGGGCGACGGCCCCAAGCAGGTGCCGCTGAACAAGCTGCAGAAAACCGTGATGAGGCAGAAGGTCAAGCTCACCAAGTACGAGCTCGAACAGCTCAACGATCGTCTGCAGACCCTGCAGGCGAAGAGCACCATGGGCATTCCGAAGGGCATGGATCCGAGCAGGATGAAGATCAGCCGCCGTGCGATGCGCGGCAAGTGATCGATCGGCCGGAATAATCCCGGAATAATCAATGAGATGACCGTCTCATCCGATCGTTCCGTCGTCCATCTCACATAGCGGTATCAACGGTTTCGCGTCATATCGACGCGAAACCGTTTTTTCATGCCTCCACACCATTCGGCAAGGCGGCCGCACATTCGATTTCGCGATTACGAAACATTCTCGTAACCCAAACGACGAGTATGCGAAACGCGCACTTTTAGACTGTTATCCGTAAGTTCTCATGAATAAAGGAGCGATCGTGGCAGAGAATAAGATTTTTGCCCACACGCCTGAGGAAGTCGAAGCGCTGATCAACAAGGAAGGCATCGAGTATGTCTCCGTCCGCTTCACCGATCTCATCGGCGTTCAGCAGCACTTCACCGTGCCGGCCAGCGAATTCATCGATAACGCCTTCACCGATGGCATGCCGTTCGACGGTTCCTCCGTCCAGGGCTTCCAGGCCATCAACGAGTCCGACATGAAGCTGGTCCCGGATGTGACCACCGCCTACGTCGACCCGTTCCGCAAGCACAAGACCCTGAACGTGGCCTTCTCCATCGTCGACCCGCTGACCGACGAGCCCTACTCCCGCGATCCTCGTCAGGTGGCCGCCAAGGCCGAGGCCTACCTGAAGTCCACCGGCATCGCCGACACGGCTTCCTTCGCTCCCGAGGCCGAGTTCTTCATCTTCGACAAGGTGCGTTTCGAGAACTCCATGCAGCGCTCCTTCTACGAGGTGGACTCCATCGAGGCTCCGTGGAACTCCGGCGTTGATGTCGAGGACGACGGCACCCCGAACCTGGGCTTCAAGAACCGCGTCAAGCGCGGCTACTTCCCGGTTCCGCCGATCGACCACTATCAGGATCTGCGCGACGACATGGTCGCCAACCTGCAGAAGGTCGGCCTGCAGCTCGAGCGTTCCCACCACGAGGTGGGCGGCGCCGGCCAGCAGGAGATCAACTACCGCTTCAACACCCTGCAGCACGCGGGTGACGATCTGATGAAGTACAAGTACGTCGTTCACGAGACCGCGTTCCTCAACGGCAAGTCCGTGACCTTCATGCCGAAGCCGATCTCCGGCGACAACGGCACCGGCATGCACTGCCACCAGTCCCTGTGGAAGGACGGCAAGCCGCTGTTCTACGACGAGAAGGGCTACGGCGGACTCTCCGACCTCGCTCGCTGGTACATCGGCGGTCTGATCAAGCACTCCTCCTCCGTGCTCGCCTTCACCAACCCGTCGCTGAACTCCTACCACCGTCTGGTTCCGGGCTTCGAGGCTCCGGTCAACCTGGTGTACTCGGCCCGTAACCGTTCGGCCGCCATCCGTATTCCGCTGGCCGGCACCTCCCCCGCCTCCAAGCGCATCGAGTTCCGCGCCCCGGATCCGTCCTGCAACCCGTTCCTGGCCTTCTCCGCCCAGCTGATGGCCGGCCTCGATGGCATCCTGAACCACATCGAGCCTCCGGAGCCGGTGGACAAGGATCTGTACGAGCTGCCTCCGGAAGAGCACGCGGGCATCAAGCAGGTTCCGAGCTCTCTGGCCGAAGCCATGGACGCCCTCGAAGAGGATCACGACTTCCTCTCCGCCGGCGACGTCTTCACCGAGGACCTCATCGAAACCTGGATCGACCTGAAGCGCGGCGAGATCGATCAGGCCCGTCTGGCCCCGACCCCGCTCGAGTACGAGCTCTACTACCACATCTGATTGATTATTCGAATCTCGATTGATTCGATAGATCCATAGCTAAAGAACCCCTTGACATGCGTCAAGGGGTTCTTTGCGTCAGGGGTTCTTGAAACGACTTTGTTGGGAGGTGACTTCGCTTTGACGAAACTCGGGATCTGTCAAGCCCCGCCGTCGTCTCGTTTGCGAACGAAGACCCGGTCCCGATGCCGAAACCGGAACCGCCGGACCTCCCCCCTGTCAGAGCTCGGTTTCAGCCATGATCAGATGCACGTTCGTGCGCATGATCTTCGCATCGGACTTCGTGATCTCACCGTTTTCCAGCATTTCACGGATCGTATCCAATTCCATATGCAAGGCGTTGGCACGCACACCGGCCATGCCGTTCGGCTCCACGGGAATGCCGTTGATCAGCACCCCCCTGCCTTCGATCTGATTGAGTCCCCTGCGGTATTCGACGAGCAGATCAGCCACCACCTCCACAGCCACATACTGCTTCTGCAGCAGCACATCGTCAAGACGGTCAATGACGTAGTTATACAGAGGCACCTGCACCTTGCGGATGGCCAGGGTGCGCTCGGCCTCGATGGCCGGCGTATGCCGGGCGATCAGCGCCCATGCCCGCCGCGCGATGGGCATGAACCGACGGCGGATCCGCGCCAGGCGGAATCGCAGTCCCCCCGGTCTCGGGCCAGCCGCATCCAGACGCTCCAACGCGCCTTCCACATGGTCCAGCAAGTATCGCGCCCCCTGCAGCTGCTTCCTCGTCTCGGCGTCGGGATGCTGAATCCCGCTGCGAGAATCCAGCATCTCCTGCAGCCAGTCGCGCTCCCATTGCAGCGTGCGTATCCGCAGCTCGTTGGCATCCTTCAGAGTGGACGTCGGCAGATTGGTCTCCACCCGGTGAATACGCTCGTTGTAGCTTTTCAGCACCTGCGTGGTGGCGGCGTGCGTCTCCGGGGTGTCGTTGTCGACGATCTTCGCGATCGTCCGGCGCAGCATCTCCACGTCGCGTCGAGCCCACTCCTCCTTAGAGGAATCCGTCGGCTTGGGCGAAAGCAACGGCAGCATCACATTCGACATCAGAATCGAAATGATGATGTACGCGGAGACGATGAACAGAATGATGTCACGCACCGGCACGCTTGCGCCGTTATCGATGGAATACGGCAACGAGTACGCCATCGCCAGCGATATCGCGCCCTTCGGCCCGCCAAAGGTCATCACCACGGCCGAGTGCCAACGCTCCCTCGTCATCTTCCTGCGCAAGCCGGTCTTGCGGTCCTTGGTAATGCGCAACGTCGCCACGCACCAGATGAATCGCAGCACCAGGGTCATGACGGTGAGCAGCACCACCATGCCGAGCACCATACGCAGATCAACCCGATCGTCCTCCACGATGGTGCGCATGGCACCGGGCACCTGAATGCCGAGCAGCACGAACACCGTGCCGTTGAGCAGGAAATCGACGAACTGCCACACCGAATTCGACACCAGATTGACGCGCGCCACGTCGCCGCCGACCCCCTTATGGGGGAACGTGATGACCACACCGCAGGCCACGACGGCGAGCAGCCCCGATATGCCCAGCCCTTCGGCCGCCAGATAGGCGCCGAACGGCAGGAACAGTTCCATGAGGATGCGCATGGTCACGTCTTCGAGATTGTGCCGGCGCATGGTGAGGATCATCCGATCGAACACCAGTCCGATGACGGCACCGACCGCCGTGCCCAGAATGAAGCTGATGATCACCTGCTCGCTGAAGCTCACCGGCGAGAACCGCCCGGTGGACAATGCCACGAGCATGGTCTGGAAGCCGACGAGGCTTACCGGATCGTTGAGCAGGCTCTCGCTCTGCAGCACCGAACGCTGACGAGTGGTCAGCCGCACCACGCCGCCCAGCTGCGCCACGGAAACCGCGTCCGTGGGGCTGATGATGGCGCCCATCGCCACCGCTGCCATCATGGGAATGGCGGGCCACAATTCATGCACGGTCACGCCGCTGAGAATCATCAGCACCAGAACAAGACCCACTGCGAGCGACAGCGAAGGCCCAAGATCCTGCCGCAACGCCTTACGGTCGATGTTGCGCGATTCGAGGTAGAACAGCGGGACGATGAAGAACAGCATGAACATGTCCGGCTCGAACGTGACGTTCGGCAACGAGGGCGTGAAATACCAGACGATGCCGAAGGCGATCTGGATCAGCGGCGTGGAGATCTTCGGCAGAAACCGACTGAGGAACGACGACACCAGCACCGCAAACAGAACCTCGGTCACCAGAATCGCACTGCCCATACCCCATCACCCTCATTCTCCTCATGTCCGAAGGATCAAAGCCCTCGAACGGTGCAGGCGATGACGCAAATATCGCCAGTACCTCAGATTCCCATATTATGGATGGTCACACGACCAAACGCATTTCCTTACGAATCGCTAACGACACGGTTCCTCCACTCGGCGTTTCCCTTACGGGTTACTAACGAACAGCAATACGACACGCCGATATTTGACGTCACCACATCACATACATAATATTTATGTCTTGTGCGCAGCACAGTGCACCAACGTATTCCTGCGTAGCTCAGTTGGCAGAGCATCCGACTGTTAATCGGACGGTCGCTGGTTCAAGCCCAGCCGCAGGAGCCACCAGATCCCGGAACCGAGGTTCCGGGATTTTTTATATTAGATTTTCTATTCCGGTCGAGTTTGCCATCCCGGCCGATCCTTCATCCCGGCCGATCTCGCCATCCACCTGATCGCGTGATTGCGCTATCGCCTCCTCCCCGCCACAAGCGACTTCACGCCGTACACGGCATAGCACAACACGATGATGACGATCATATAGATCAACGACGATCGCATGGACTCATAGACACCGGAAAGAACGATCGTCCCCACGCTGAGCACCAGCACGACGATCGGCACCGCAGGCCACGCCGGCGTATGAAAGGCCAGTTCCCGCTCTGATCTTCCCTCACGCTTCATCTCACCGCGAAACCTCAACTCGCACACGGCCAGCACCACCCACACGATCACGATGGCGAGCCCGGCACTGGAAACCAGAGCGAGATAGATCACCGACGCGGCCGTCACCGAGGAGAGCAGCGCGAGCAGACCGCCCAGCATCGCCGTGCACAAAGCGATCAGCGGTACGCCGCGTTTCGTGGTGCGCGAGAACACCCGCGGGATCATGCGTTCGTTGGACAGCGACCAGAGCATGCGGGTGGAAGCGTACAGGCCGGAGTTCGCGGCGGAGAGAATGGCCGTAAGCACCACGAAGTTCATGATGTCGCCGGCGAACGGCAGACCGATCGCGTCGAACACCAGCACGAACGGGCTTTGCTCCACACCGGCGTTCTGCCACGGGATCAACGCCGACATCACCACGATGGATCCGATGAAGAAGATGGCCAGACGCCAGAACGTCGTGTGGATGGCCTTGGGGATGTTACGGCTCGGATCCTTGGTCTCTCCAGCCGTCACGCCCAACAGTTCGGTGCCGGCGAAAGCGAACACCACGGTGGACATGGTGGAGAATACCGGGGCGAAGCCATTGGGGAACACGCCGTCGCGGATCAGATTGCCGAATCCCGGTGCATGCGTGTATCCGGCGATCGGGATGATGCCAAGAATGGCGAGCAGCCCGATGGCGATGAACACGATGATCGCCGCCACCTTAATGCCGGCGAACCAGAACTCCGCTTCGGCGAACGACCGCACCGACAGCGCGTTGAGCGTGAAGATCAGGACGATGAACAGTGCGCTCCACGCCCATGCCGGCGAATCGGGGAACCACTTGCGCACGATGAGGCCAGCCGCGGTGAACTCCGAGCCAAGCGCGCCCATCCACGCCAGAAAGTAGATGATGGCGACGGTGAATCCCGTAGCCGGACCGATGAACCGTTTCGCATATACATGGAACGATCCGGTCTGCGGCATGGCGGTGGCGAGTTCACCAAGGCACAGCATGACCATATAGACGTTCAGAGCACCTATGCCATACGCCAGAATCGTGCCGATGGGCCCAGCCTGATGGATCGTGTAACCGGAGCTGAGGAACAGCCCCGTACCGATCACGCCTCCCAGCGCGATCATCATCAGATGTCGGGTCTCCATCTTCCGCTGCAGGCCGGTGTGCGCGTTCTCACCCACCGTCCGTTCGGATTCCCCCGTCGATCGTTCCGGTTTCATCACCGCCGTCATGCTTCACCCCTTCATCATCGGCATGTCATCCGTTTCACTGTATGGCGGAGAGCATCTTCATATGGCGGCTCTTCCAGTGGACGGCCATAGATAATACCTATGGCCTGTAATCGCGACCATGCGCCCCGAGAGTCGTTCGCCGATACGAGCCGCATGCCGTATCGAATATCTGCGTGATCGCCTGTTCATCCATGTGAACGACGGCTGCCGCATATCATCAGAGCGGCAACAATCCACCGGGTATGGTACGGACGCCTTTGGCCGTATCCCCTGTCAGCGCGCGGCGAGGATCACTTCTCGTCCATCATCATCTCGCGGCTGATCTCGCACATGGTCTTGGCCATGTCCTCGCTGATGTAGTTCATGTCGGAGAAGCTTGCCAGAGCCAGACCGCGAACGAAGTTCTTCTTATCGAATGCCATGATTGCCTCATTTCCTATGTTGTTGTACGTCATCTCCCGATGACAGCGCCCACCATAGGAACGAAATGTGAAGATTGCGCAAACGAAGCCATGGTTTGCAAGGTGATCTATGCGACATATCTCCGGTCGGCAGGCGCAGCATCATCGTTGGCTCAGCGAGCTGGAAACCTGCTGCTCGATGCGGTCGTACGCCTGAGACATCAGCATGTTGCCGGGCACCGTGGTAAGCAGAAACGCCAGCGCCGCCGCGACGATGCCGCCCACAATGCCTGCGATGAGCCGTATCACGATTTTGAACGCCACATACGCCACAGCCGCCCCGACCACGACGGTCACCACCGTCTGCATGGCGGACGGCAGCTGCCCGTACCATAGGATGATCTGATCAATCGTCGAAGTCATGTCATGCTCCTTGTCGTGCCGATAACCCGTTCCACGATACAGGGCAGGGAGACATCGGCCCGCAGGTCACAGCACGGCGGCAAGATTCAGCAGAATGGCCTGACGTCTCATGGTGGCTCGTATCACCTCGATGATCAGCCTCCTCGTCCGATCGGTGCGCAGATCGTCGGCGGTGACGAATACGATCTCCCAGCCCAGAGCACGAAGTTGATTCCAGCGGGACGCATCGGCTCGCATCTGGGAGGGATCCGCATGATACGCTCCCTGATATTCGATGGCCAGCTTCAGATCAGGGTAAGCAAGATCAACCAAGCGATAGCCACCATCCGGAAGGTCGATTCTGAAGTTCGCTTCGGGACGCCCCAACCCTGCGCGCATCACCAGCACCGCCAGAGAAAACGTGGGCGCGATCCCAATTTGCTCCGCAAGACGGGTGCAGATCACCCGCTGCCGGGAGCTGCATAGCTCCGAATCCTTTTTCATAAAGCCAGTCATGGGGTCTAAGGTAGCGATTTTCCGCCTTCCGGATGGGGAATTTCGGGCAATGTGGATAACCGTGCGTTCACTCTTTGAGCCATGGCCGCGAAGAGTGAATGAAAATACCATCCATGTACCACTTTCAGGCGCCCAAAACGAACATGAAACTAGTATCATCGCACAGAAGCAAACAGAAGCCAATTCACTCTTTCAAGATCGTTTCAAAGAGTGAACGAAGCGAATACACTTGAAGGTCAGGAACACCGCTCGACGACGAACAGGGGCATGCCATGAATCGATTCGAAATCCATCGTGTGGGTTCTCAGATCGCCGAGCAGCTGCACTACCACGACTTTCATGAGATCGACCTGATGCTGCACGGCACCGGCGTATTCCATCTGGGCGGCAGCGAGTACAACATGGAACCCGGCATGGTGGCGTTCATTCGCAGCAATGACCTGCATGACATCACCGGCGGCCAATGCGTCTGCATCCATGTGCATGAGCGGTTCCTCAGATCCCGCTCCACGCCGAACACCGATCTGAACGCCTGCTTCGAAGGCAACAGTCGCGTGATCGCCATGGATCCGACAAGCCTTCGCCGCCATGTGGATCTGCTCGGCAAGGAGCCGGACGATTCATACGGCGTCGATCTGGTCTATGAAAACCGGTTCCTGGACCTCATGATCGAGCTCAATCGAGCGTCGGCGGTCGGCACCGAAGTCGCACCGCATACCAAGATGTCGTCGTTAATCACCAACGTCATGGAATACGTGTCCGGGCACCTCAATGACGATCTTTCCCTTGACGCCATAGCCGAACGGTTCTTCATCAACAAATACTATCTTTCCCGTCAGTTCAAGAAGAACACGGGACTGAACCTGCATGAGTTCATCGTCAAGAAACGACTGCTGAAATCCAAGGAGCTGCTCCGCTCATGCGGCAGCGCGCAGAACGTCTACAAGCAGTGCGGCTTCTCTTCGTACACGCATTTTCTACGGTGCTTCAAGCAGGAATTCCACATGACCACGAAGGAGTTCCTCACCGCCAACACTGCTCATACGGCACGCCCGTAAGCCGCTCCACCACCTCCCTGGCCTGCGGGTCCACGGCATCCTTGGCTCCACCTGCCTTGAGCCGCTCGATTTCGCCGAGCACGATCAGGTCGCCACGCTGGTCGAGGGCGAACCGACGGGAAATGACGAGCGCCATAAGAAAGCCGATCGCCGACCATCCCAAGCACACGAAGGCGATGCCCATCTGGGCTCCGACGCTCTGCCCACCAGCATGATTGGGCTCGAATCCGGCCAAAGCGAGGAACGACCCGCAGGCGATGGAGGCCACCCCCGTGCAGATGAACCGCAGGAACGTGGTGAGTCCGGAGAAGATCGAAGCTCGGTTGCGTTTGGTCACGATCATGTCGACATCGGGAATGAACGGGAAGACCAGCCACGGCAGCGTGCCGGACAGCGAACGAAACACGCACCAGACGAGATACGCCACCACGGAGAGCGCGACCCACGGCCCTTCGGGGAGCACGCCCACCATGCGCCAGACGAGGAACAGCAGCGTCAGTCCCGTCAGCGCGCCGCAGTAGCACAGCGCATACAGGTTCTTCGGACCGATGTGGATGAACAGCCATCCCCACAGCGGCTTGAACACTTCGGCCACCACGGCCAACGACAGCAGCAGCGAGGCGAAAGCGGCGGTGCGATTCCAGTCGTAAAGCACGAAGAACACGAAGGTCTGGGTGAACATGTCCTGCAGGGTCAGGCAGATGAGGTACAGCGTGATGTGAATGCGGAACGTGGCGATGCGGAACGTGGAGGCGTATTCGCGCACCACACGGCCGATGGCCTGAATGATCTCGCGGGCAGTGCGCCGATGCGCCGCGGCACGCCGTCTGGCCAGTTCGTCCTCACCGTAGCCGGCCTCCTCGGGAGTGAGCTCCCAAGTGACCCGCGAACTGATGAACGCCACTGCGGCGAAGCAGACCGTGACCACCGTGGCGAACAGCTGATACGAATGGACATTGTTCTCCCCGAATCGGGTGAGCACCCAGCTGGCGAACATCGGGATGACGGCCGTGGAGATGCCGCTGATCAGCAGCCGCACGGTGGACAGCAGCGAGCGCCCGGCGAAATCCCGGGTCATCTCACCGGGAAGAGCCGCGTAGCATACGCCGAACATCTGCAGCAGCACGATATAGAGCACGTACCCCGCGAAGTAGATCGGTTTCGGCAATCCCGGCACCCACATCAGCAGGGTGATGAGCACCAGCGGAGAGCACAGCATGATGAAGAACCGACGTCGGCCGAACCGGCGCCCCAGACGGAACAGGTAGAACCGTTCGGACAGCAGGCCGAACAGAATCGCGCACACCGCGCTGGCCACCGCCGCGCCGCCGATGATGCCCTGGGCGGTGCCGATGTCGAATCCGCAGAAATGGGTCCAGAACACGGCGAGGTAGGTGCCGGTGAGCGTGGGGCCGCCACCGCCGTAGCAGTCGGCGATGCCGTATCCTACGGCATTGGCGAGGCTGATCTTCCCTGTGTCTCTCGTTTTCACGCGGATAAGAATACTCAGTCCGCTGATTTTCCGCCGATCTGTTGCCGGTTGTGCCGCGTCAATCACACGGTGATCCGCACACGGTTCTACAGTAGGAGGTATGGAAACACCAATTATTTACAATGGCGTGCCTTGGTTCGACGACGAACGGCACACGGTAAACGCACACGGCGCCTCCATCATCGAGGACGGGGGACGCTACTGGCTCATCGGCGAGCGCAAGACCGACGACGGCAACGGTTTCGGCGGTTTCGCCTGCTATTCGTCTGATGATCTGGCCCACTGGCATTTCGAACGCATCATCCTTGCCCCGCAGACCGAGGAGACTTCGCTGCTCGGCCCGCGTCGCATCGGTTCGCGCGCGAAGGTGCTGAGGAATCCGAACACCGGCAAGTATGTGCTGTTGGCCCGCACGGACAACAAGAAGCACACCGACCCGATCACCTGCGTGGCGGTGAGCGATACGATCAACGGCGAGTACCAGCTGCTCGGCGCCTTCGAATACGAGGAGGCTCCGCTGCGTAAGGGGGATCTCGGCCTGTTCCAGGAGGAGGACGGCACCGCGTACGCCGTGTTCTGCGAGGGTGATATCTATCGTCTGTCGGATGATTACACGTCGGCGGCCGAACTGGTGGTCAAGGGCATGGCTCCGGGCAGCTCCTCCCCCGTGCTCACGAAGATCGACGGCACGTATTTCGCGCTGTTCTCGGGCAAGACAGCCTGGGACAGCAACGAGAACTACTATTACAGCGCTCCGCAGATCAGCGGCCCGTGGACCGCTCAGGGAACGTTCGCCCCAGAGGGCACGCGAACGTGGAATTCCCAGTGTTCGTATGTGTTCCCGCTGAAGGTGGCGAATGGTTCCACGGTGCCGGTGTATATCGGAGACCGTTGGTCGTATCCGCATCAGGCGTCGGCCGCCTCGCTGGTGATACTGCCGCTGGCTGTGAGCGGAACCAGCCTGTCGATTCCGGAGTATTGGCCGGCGTGGGATCCGCGTTCGGCGTCGCAGGTGCTGCTCAGCGGACATTTGATTCCGGCGAAGCTGAATTCGAATCATGTGGGTGAGGAGATTCGTCTGCCGTTCGACATCGATGGCGAGGGTCGCGTGGTGATCCTCGGCTCCTCCTCCTGCCATGGCGGGTATGCGAACGTGGAGATCACCGATAGTCGCGGCATTCCGGTGCTTTCGCAGCCGTTCACGTTCTATGCGCCTACGCGCTATAACGGTGCGATGTTCATCGGCCCGCTGCTGGGAACCGGCGACTATCAGCTCAGTGTGCGCGTGCTCGACGAGGGTTCGGTGTTCCATGCGAAGGATGGCACGAAGCTTGGTTCCGAGGACACCAAGGTGGTTGTCAGCGGGGTTCGCACCCTGAATTCCGCCGATTATCGCTGATATCGGCCTGATCGACATGAAGGCGGAGGCTCCGGAATTGCCGGGCCTCCGCCTTCATTATGATGAGAGCGGCCGGCGATCAGGGGCGACGCGGGGGCGATCCGAATATCCAGTGCCCTTGATCGTTCAGTGCCCTTGATCGTTCCGCCGGATCAGTACGGCTGGTTGCCGTGGATGATGATGCCGTGCTCGTGCTTGAGGAAATTACGGGCGGACTCGCGGTCGATGTCGTGACCGCGTTCGAGGCTGTGGTATACAACGGCGATCTGGGCGCCGGAGCTTAGCTTCTCGAACGCCTCGTGGGAGTCCCACCCGTCCTGCGCCACGGCCAGCGTCGGCTCCTGCACGTACCCGTAGCCGGCGGCGTTGGCGTATCCATTGAATGGCAACCCCCATGCGTGATGAAGGCTCAGTTCCTCGCCGAACGCCTTGGCCGAAGCCAGATCGGCTTCGCTGGCACCGTGCGCACGGGCGAGTTCGTCGGCATGGGAGGGGCTGTATCCGGAATCCTCCGGCGGTTTGGGCAGTGGCATGGTCTCCTCTTTCTTCGAAGCCCGTTTCGGGCCTGTTCGACTGCTCTACGTGTAGTCTCACATGGTTATACCACGTTCCTGCCCGGATCATGGACGCTTGCCGGTGCTGTCTCGGAGTACGAGTCTGGTTGGCACGCTCTGCAGCGCGGATTCCGTGGAGCCGCCGGAATACCGAGCCAGCAGCATCTGCGCGGCCTTGACGCCCAGCATGCGTGTCGATCGGCAGATGGACGAGAGCGCGGGCCATGCAAGCTTGCCGACGATGTCGTCGTCTATGCCGATGATCGAATATGATTCCGGGCATTCGTACCCGCTTTTGCGCATACCGGCGATGAAGCCCAATGCCATCATGTCGTTGTAGGCCAGCACCGCGCCGGTGGGACTTCGCAGATAGTCGCTCACCAACGCGTATCCGCCCTCATAGGTGGGCCATCCGGGCCAATGCCGTTTGATGCGCACGCCTTCGTCCGTGCATGCTTTCGTCAGCTCGTTCCAGCACACGCCGGCCGACCATGAATGCGCGGGACCGTCCAGGTAGGTGATTCGATCGAAGCCCAGGGATTTGAAATGCTGCACGGATTGCCGCATGCCGGTGGAGATGTCGCTCACCACGCTGGGCACGCCGCGAATGATGCGATTGGTGACCACCACCGGTTTGACCTGCGCGCATTTGCGGATCATGGAATCAGGCATGCGACTGGAAGCGAGGATCACGCCATCCGCATAGTAGACGGCCCTGTCGAACGCCTTGCGCTCCCGGGACGCGGACTCGCGAGACTCGCACACCAGAAGACCCACATCCTGTCTGGCGCACTCCTGCTGCACGCTGCGCACGATGTCGGTGAAGAACTGGTTGGTCATATCCGGCACGATGATGGCGATCAGCCCCTTGTGCCCGGTATTCGGACGTGATTCGACGGGAATCTCATGGTATCCGAGCTCGTCCGCCACGGCAAAGATACGTTTCGTGGTCTCCGGGCTCACCCTTCCCGGCATCGAAAACGCTCTCGACACGGTGGACGGTGAAACGCCCGCGGCTTTCGCAACATCGCGAATGGTAACCTTCTTCATTTACCAAACTCCATTAAAGTCAGTCGTAACCTGTCTCAAGTCTAATCGGCTGAACCCCGAACGCCGCGACATGGCCTGATCGACGCTCCACGAGTGTCGCGAGAGGAGGCTTCCTCCCTGTGGGCCGAGACTGACCGACGACAACGAAAAACGCCCCGGGGGTACACAGACCCGGGGCGTATAACCGATCAAAGGAAAACGTCGTTCAGCGTATCGCGGCTCCTTACCAATATCCGCGGAAATCAACGGCGGTGCCGAATCATCCGGTATCACCGAACCATCCGGCACCGGCGAATCACTCGGTGATGCCGTCCTTGAAGATGGCGATCTCGTGCATGCCGTACTCCTCGTTGCGCGTGATCTCCTCGCCGTTGACGGTGGCCATCACATCCTCGATGAAGTCGGGCAGGACGTCGTCCATACGCTCACTGAGCAGACGACCGGCATTGAAGTCGATCCAGCGCGAATGCTTGGTGGCGAGCGGCACGTTCGTTGCGACCTTGTACGTGGGCACGTAGGTGCCGTACGGGTTGCCTCGACCGGTGGTGAACAGCACGATGTTGCAACCGGCGCTGGCCAGCGCGGACGATGCGACCAGATCGTTGCCGGGCGCCTGCAGCAGGGTGAGACCCGGCTCGGTGGCCTGATGCCCGTACGCGATCACGTCGGTGACCTCGCATTTGCCGCCCTTGCGGATGCAGCCGAGGGACTTGTCCTCCAACGTGGTGATGCCGCCTGCCTTGTTGCCCGGCGAAGGGTTCTCGCCGATCGGCTGGTTGTACTTGCGGAAGTAGTCCTTGAAGTCCTTGATGAGCTTGACGATGTCCTCGAAGGTCCGCTCGTCCTTGGCCTGGCCCATCAGCACCTGCTCGGCGCCGAACATCTCGGGAACCTCGGTGAGCACCACCTTGCCGCCCTGTTCGGCCAGCCATTCGGCGAACTTGCCGACCAGCGGATTGGCCGTCACGCCGGAAAGACCGTCGGAACCACCGCACTTGACGCCCACGGTCAGTTCGCTGATCGGAATGGGTTCGCGATGATCCTTGAGCGCGGCCGCGTTGATCTCCTCAAGCAGCTTGGCGGCGGTCTCGTACTCGTCGTCCTCAAGCTGGCAGATCATGAACTTCACGCGATCGGGATCGTAGACGAGCCCGTCCTGCAGATCCTTGACGACCTCGTCGCTCGGCTCGTCATCGACCCCGCAGCAACCCATCAGCGGAGTCATCTCGGACTTGAACTGCGGGATCTGGTTGTTCTCACAGCCAAGACCCACCACCAGCACGCCGCCGGCATTCGGATGCATGGCGATGTCCTGCAGGATGCGCTTGGTCATCTCGTGGTCGCCGCCCAGCTGGGAGCAGCCATACGGATGATGCGCGATGATGATGGAGTCGAAGGCGCCGCGATCGGGATGCAGCGCCTCGAACTGCTTGGCGATGTTGTCGCACAGCGAGTTGATGCAACCCACTGCCGGCACGATGTACAGGTCGTTGCGCACGCCCACCTTGCCGGTGGCGCGACGATACCCCTGGAACGTCAGGTCGCTGGGCTTGCTGCCCGGCTTGACGACGTCCGGCACCGGATCGTACGTGTACTTGAGATCCGGACCGAGGTTCGACTTCGTGTTGTGGGTGTGCACCCACGAACCCTTGGGAATGTCGACCTTGGCGTGACCGATCGAATAGCCGTACTTGATGATCTGCTCGCCCGCGGGAATGTCCTCGATGGCGACCTTATGGCCGCGACCGACGTCTTCAAGCAGAACGACCGGCTCGGCAAGCCCATCCACCTTCACGGCCTCGCCCTTCTTCAGATCACGGGCGGCGACGGCGACCTTGTCATGCGGATCGAGATGAATCGTATCCATAGTCATTGTCCTTGAGTCATTGTCCTTTTTCTAGAATCAAGCGTTCGAGAATCAGGCGAGCGCCTTGATCAGCGGTCGGATGCCCTCGGCCTTGATGGCCTCGATGTTGGCCTTCACCGCATCGACCAGACCTTCGACCTCGGTGAGATCCTGACCCCACACGGAGGCGTCGGCGAGGATGGCGGCCACATAGTCGTCGGACTTGGCGGCCTCCTCGAACTTGGCGAGCGTGTCGGGGTTGTCGGTGATCGCCACCTTGCCTTCGGCGAATCCGCCGTAGGTGTACAGCAGACCGGAGAGGGCCAGCACCAGACGCTTGGGCAGACGGCCCTCCTTGGTGTTGCCCAGCAGCACCGGCAGGCAGCGGGTGACGTACTTGGAGGCGGAGTTCAGGGCGATGGAGTCGAGCGCGTGCTTGACGAACGGGTTGGCGTAGCGTTCCAGCACGGCGGCGGCGAACGCCTTCAGCTCATCCTCCGGCAGGGAAAGCACCGGGATGATCTCCTCGGCCATCTCCTTTTCGATGAACGGACGAACGTCCTCATCGTTCATGGCTTCGCCCACGGTGGCGACGCCGGCCAGACGGGCCACGGAGGCGAGCGTGGTGTGCGGGCAGTTGAGCAGGAACACCTTGCGTTCGCGGTAGGGCACTACGGATTCGGGGGTCACCAGATCGATGCCGAGCTGCTTGGCCGGCAGGGCCTTGTCGATGGCCTCGGTGTCGCCGGAGACGACCCACAGCAGGAACGGTTCGGCCTTGACCATGTTGTTGTCCACGTAGCCGAGCTCGTTCCACAGCTCCTCGGCGCGGTCGCGCGGGTAGCCGGGCACGATGCGGTCGACCAGCGTGTTGCAGAACTTGTTGGCCTCGCCGATCCATGCGACGAAGTCATCGCCGTAGCCGTAGCGCCGGGCCTGTTCGATCAGGTCGGCCTTCAGCGTGGTGCCGTTGTCGGCGATCAGCTCGCACGGGATGATCAGGAATCCGGGCAGGCCCTTGTCGAAACGGCGCTTGAGCAGCTGCACCAGCTTGGCCGGGTAGCTCTTCGGCGGCACGATGTCGGCGGAGGAGTCGGCGTCGTCGAGCGCGATGCCGGCTTCGGTGGTGTTGGAGATGATGATTTCGGTGTCGGGGTCGTCGGCCAGCGCGAGGAACTCATCCCAGTCGGCCACGGCGCTCAGCGTCTTGCTGATGGAGTCGATGAGCTCGCGGCTCTGCACCTGCTCGCCGTTCTTCAGACCTTCGAGGATCACGGTGTACAGGTCGTCCTGGGCTTCGATCTCCTTGGCGCGTCCCTGGGCGATCGGCTGGACGACCGCCACATTGCCGTTGAACAGTCCGTTGTTGTTCATCTGCTGCACGATCCAGTCGACGAATGCGCGCAGGAAGTTGCCTTCGCCGAACTGGATGATCTTGACCGGACGCTTGCGGGCGGCTTCGGTGGTCAAACCCTTTTCCAGCGCGACCTCTTCGCTGAGGATGGGAAGATTGTTCTCTGCCATGATGTGCTCCTCTTTCCTGTGACTTAGGAGTGGATAAACCATACCGAAACGCCGCTTACCGCTTCGTATCGGGAGCTCCGGTATCTGGTTCCCAGCGTAGGGAGGGGAATACCATGACGATGAAAATGTTGCCAAGCTTTGCCGTATTTGCCGCGGAATCCTTGACAATATCCGTAATCGGTACTATCGGACATCCGACCGATCGATATCGCCATGAACGATGCCGTGCCGCTGACCGCCGCCGGACACGGCAAAGGCCGGAACCGCTGACATGCAACGATTCCGGCCTTATCGGCTGATCAACCCAGACGGCTGATCAGCCCAGACGGATATCGGCTCAGCCGGTTGATCAGCCCAGATGAGTTGATCAGCCCAGCCGAGTCGGATCCCGGAGAGTTCGGATCCCAGTGGTTCAGATCCTGGCGACCTCGACGCCGATCTCCTTGGCATCGGCATCGGCGGTAATCTCCACTCCGCCTTCGGCCAGCGTCTCCCTGGCGATCAGATCCTTGAACTGCTCGGCCTTCGGCGCGTCGGCCGCGGGCAGGACGAGCTTGAGGCTGATGCGGTCGGCGATGTCGAGGTCGGCCTCCTTGCGGGCGTCCTGCACGGCGCGGATCACGTCGCGGGCATAGCCTTCGGCGATCAGATCGTCGTTGAGCTCGGTGTCGAGGATCACGAAGCCGCCGGTCGGCAGTGCGGATGATACGGAGTTGGCCGCCTCTTCGGCGTTCTCCTCCTCCACACGGTTGATCAGCTCGTACTCGCCCTCCACCAGCGCGATCTCGCCGTTCGGGGTTTCGACCACGGGAGCACCGTCCTCGCCGACATGCCATGCGCCGGTCTTGGAGGCCTTGATGGCGAGCTGAACGTCCTTGCGCAGACGCTTGCCGGCCACGCGGGCGTTCACCTTCAGCTCGTGCACGATCCTCAGGCCTTGGGAGCCGGCGTCCTCCATGGTGCAGAACTCGATGTCCTTCACGTTGAGCTCCGACTTGAGGATGTCGGTGTACGGCTCCACAGCGGCGACGTCCTCGGCCACCACGGTGAGCTTGGCGAGCGGCTGACGCACGCGGATCTGCTGGGCCTTGCGCAGCGACAGCGTGCCGGACACCACCTCTCGCACCTTGTCCATCGCGGCGATGAGGGCCGGATCGTCCACGAGCACGTTGCCGAGCTCGGTGGCCTCGCCGGTCTTCTCGTCGGCCAGGAACGGCCAGTCGGCCAGATGCACGGATTCGCCACCGGTGAGGCCGCGCCAGATGGTTTCGGTTTCCATCGGGGCGAGCGGAGCCATCACGCGGCACAGCACCTCAAGCGCGGTGTACAGCGTGTTGAAGGCGTTGGCATCCTCGTTCCAGAAGCGATCGCGGGTGTTGCGGATGTACCAGTTGGTGAGCACGTCGATGAAATCGCTCACCTCGTCGCAGGCGTCGGAGATCGCGAACTCGTCGAGCGAACGCTGCACGCCGGAGACGACCTTGCGCAGTCGGGCCAGCAGGTAGCGGTCCATCTCGGGCAGACCGGCCACCTCGTCGGCGTTCAGCCGGCGGGCGTCGAAGCCTGCGCCCTTGTTGGCCGCATTGGCGTACAGGGTGAAGAAGTAGTAGGAGCTCCACAGCGGCAGCATGACCTGACGCACGGTGTCGCGAATGCCTTCAGCGGTGACGATGAGGTTGCCGCCGCGGAGGATCGGCGAGCTCATGAGGAACCAGCGCATGGCGTCGGAACCGTACTTGTCGAACACGCCGTTGACGTCCGGGTAGTTGCGCAGATGCTTCGACATCTTCTGGCCGTCGGATCCGAGCACGATGCCGTGGCAGATCACGTTCTTGAAGGCCGGGCGGTCGAACAGGGCGGTGGCCATCACATGCAGCAGGTAGAACCAGCCGCGGGTCTGGCCGATGTATTCGACGATGTAGTCGGCCGGGAAGTGCTGTTCGAACTTCTCCTTGTTCTCGAACGGGTAGTGGAACTGCGCGAACGACATCGAACCGGATTCGAACCAGCAGTCGAGCACGTCGGAGATGCGGTGCATATGGCTCTTGCCGGTCGGATCGTCCGGGTTCGGGCGGGTGAGGTTGTCGATCCACGGACGGTGCATGTTCACGTTGCCGTCGCGGTCGCGCGGATAGTCGCCGAAGTCGGCCTTGAGCTCCTCGAGGGAACCGTAGACGTCCACACGCGGGTACTTCGGATCGTCGGACACCCACACCGGGATCGGAGAACCCCAGAAGCGGTTGCGGGAGATCGACCAGTCTCGCGCGTTGGCGAGCCACTTGCCGAACTGGCCGTCCTTCACGTTCTCCGGGATCCAGTTGATCTGCTGGTTGAGCTCCAGCAGACGCGGCTTGATCTTGGTGACGGAGACGAACCAGGAGCTCACCGGCTTGTAGATCAGTGGGGTGGCGCAGCGCCAGCAGTGCGGGTAGGAGTGCACGTAGCTCTTCTCCTGCAGCAGGATGGCGCGACGATCCTCGGGGATCTCGGCGAGCGGGCCGTCACCGTTGCGCAGGTTGCGCAGGATCGGCTTGTTCGCGTCGAACACGTACATGCCTTCGTAGTCGGGGCACTGCGCGGTGAAGCGGCATCCGGCGTCGAGCACGTCGGTGCTCTTGATGCCCTTGGCGTTGAGCGTGTTCATATCGTCCTCACCGTAGGGGGCCTGATGCACGAGGCCGGTGCCTTCGACGGTGTCGACGTAGTCGGCGGTGAAGATCTGGTAGCCCTGCGGTCCGGGCACATGGCCTTCGGACTCGGCCTCGTCGCCTGCGAAGTACGGGAACACCGGCCAGTAGCGCCAGCCTTCCATGTCCTTGCCCTTGAGCTCGCGCACGATCTCGTAGTTCTCGCCGAGCTCCTTCTCGTACTTGGCGAGCAAGGGCTTGCCGAAGTAGAACTTCTTGCCGGCGTACTGTCCTTCGGTGGGCCTGACCTCCACATAGTCGATGTCGGCGCCGACGACGATGGCGAAGTTGGTGGGCACGGTCCACGGGGTGGTGGTCCAGAACACGGCGTAGGCGTCGTCCTCGTCGCGCAGCTTCACGGCCACGGAGACGGTGGTGTCCTGACGGTCCTGGTACACGTCGGCGTCCATGCGCAGCTCGTGCGCGGAAAGCGGCGTGCGATCCTTCGGGCAGTACGGCAGCACGCGGTAGCCCTGATACGCCAGACCCTTGTCGTAGAGCTGCTTGAACGCCCACATCACCGATTCCATGTACGGGATGTTCAGGGTCTTGTAGCCGTGTTCGAAGTCCACCCAGCGGGCCTGACGGTGCACGTAGTCCTGCCATTCGTTCGTGTACTTGAGCACGGAGGCGCGGCAGGCGTCGTTGAACTTGTCGATGCCCATCTTCTCGATCTGGTCGACCGAGTCGATGCCGAGCTCCTTCTGCGCTTCGAGTTCGGCCGGCAGACCGTGGGTGTCCCAGCCGAACACGCGGTTGACCTTGCGCCCCTTCATGGTCTGGTAGCGCGGGATCACGTCCTTGGCGTAGCCGGTAAGCAGGTGGCCGTAGTGCGGCAGGCCGTTGGCGAACGGCGGGCCGTCGAAGAACACGAACTCGTTCTGGCTGTGATCGCCGGAAGGATTGCGTTCGACGGACTTCTGGAAGGTATCGTCCTTATCCCAATAATCGAGGGTCTTCACCTCAAGATCGGGAAAGCTGGGGTTCGGCGCGACGTGCTCCAGGCTGGAGTCGGCCGCGGCCTTCGGGAACTTGTTGCTCACCGCTATCTCCTCGTCATCTGCCGAGGATTCTCACCCCGGCGCATCTTCATCGTTCGCCGAGGACGATCACGTCGCGCATCGACTGCCGCCTACGCGGCATCTGCGATGCGTACCGGACCGCGGTACCACCTCGCTTGCCGCACCCCGTTCCGTAACCTCATGGAACGCCGATGCGACCGCTTGTCCTGGGCTATGTCGGGCCCACCCGCCGGGTCTAATAGGCCGGTGCCGCGTTCGCCGCCGCGTTCGCCCGCGACGACCGGCCGGCCGTTCTTCCGGAAGCTCCCCGCTGATAACGGATCGATGCTCACCGCGTATATGATAGCACCGTCGCGCGGACGCTCGTCACACGCATCCGAGGAATGCTCGGATGCCGGCTGTTCCGACCGGCATAGGTCATTCGGCCGTGGACCGCGATTCCGGACGATTCGCGATGATCCGGTCGATGACGTCTCTGCCGCGTACCGCTCGAACCCAGTCATCCGGAATGCCCGTCGTGCCACCGATTCCGTAGATGATACCGGCAAGCGCGCCGGCGACCGCAGCCGTGGTATCGGTGTCATCGCCGAGATTCACCGCCGTCCGCACACAGTCGGCGTACGAAGTCGTGGTGGTCAGGCACCAGCATGCGGCCCGCAGGGTATGCCGGACGAATCCGGTGGATGCGATGCTTTCCCGAGGTTCCTCCCATATCCGGTCGAATCCAACGCAGGCGACCGCTTGCCGCGCCGGTAGGCCGTTGATGAGCATCCGCGCCGCATGAACATATGCCACGCAGGCTTCGGTACTGATCTCATGCGCATGGGTGACGGCACTGGCGGCACGAATATCGTCGTCCGAAACGGGAAAGAACGCCAGCGGAATAGATCTCATCAACGATCCGTTGCCGTTATTCCGCTCGCCGGTCATGCCATGGCCGGACTCCAACGCCATGTCAGTGGCGATACCGACGTCGAACACGATGCCGTCGGCCGTGTATTCACCGTCGTAGCGCCATGCACGAAACCGTTCGAGAAGATCGTCGACGTCGACGTGACCGTGACGCCTATTGAGCGAATCCAACGTGGCGAGCATCATCGACGTATCGTCGGAGAATGTTCCGGCCGGGTGTCGATGCGTGCCGCCGCCCGTCATGCCTTCGCACCGGAACGTATCGCGTTTCAGGAACTCGTACGGCACGCCCAGAGCGTCTCCCACCGCTTCGCCGTATACGGCGGCCCTGAGCTGATCGGACATGGTCAGGGAATCGGGCATGGATTCCTCCTTCAATCGTGCTTCAATCGTGCGGATTGGTTCTCGTCGCGCTATGCGTTCAGGAAGACGCGGATGTCGGAGAATTCCTCGTCGCACACGTCGTGGCGCATACCCTCGTAGGTGTGCTCCTCCACTCGGGCGAATCGGTGGAGGGCCGTGCGCATGTCGTCTTTCTGCGATTCTGGAATCTGCCGGTCGCGCGTGCCGTAGCCGAGGAACACGGCCGGGCGCACTCCACCGGCCGGAACGTCGGCATCGTCGGCATCATCCGGGCTCCCGGACTTCGAAGGATCGCCGAAATCAGCAAGCACACCCTGCACATCGTGGAACGACGGCGCATCGTGGAACGAGGGAGCGAGCAGCACCGCGGCATCGAACACCTCGGGGTGATCGGCGAGCAGACGGTAGGACAGATACCCGCCCTGCGAGAACCCGACGAGCACGATGCGCCGATCCCGCAGTCCGCTCGAATCCAGCAGGGTCACCAGTTCATCGCCGATCCGGGAGCATTGCGACTGGATCCGCGCGTCATCCCAATCCGCGCTGTCGTACCACGCGTATCCGCCGAGGTACCGACGGCGGATCGGCCCCTGCACGGCGATGTAGTCGGCTTCGGGGTCGATGGCTTCGATGATGCGGATCATCTCCTGCTCGTCATTGCCGTATCCGTGGAACATCACGAACAGATCACGCCGATCGCACCTTCGTATGGAATCGGATTGCCGCGCAGGGTCACGATCCTCGCCGTGCCCCTCTCCCTTATGATCGACATCGACGCTGATGATCATGGACAGTTTCATAGCCGCCTCGCTTTCGCGTGTCGTCTACTACCTTACGCCAGCGCCACTCCAACCCTTGGATTCCCGAATAATTCAATCCTGAACAAATCGATTTCGGGCGATCCACAGCAGATGTCGCATTCCCGTTTCGAAATAACGCTGCTTGGTGTCCCCATGCCGCGCCCGCTGTTTTATAGATACTTCACCAAAACGATCACCCAAATACCGGTGGGCATTGAGCTTGATCTGAGGGGAAAGATTCCAATCCCCTTCCGTAAGATGAAGTTTTGGTACAACTGAACGATGGAATACCCACATGCCTGATAATGAATCTCGGATTCGCAGACCATACAGTAACGCTATCTCCAGATTGAGCGTACGCACACCCATTTGCAACTTCAATGGAATATCCTTGGCCGGATATCTCGTGCAAGAGGCGAATTCCAATCCCCTTCTCCGCATTTCCTCGATAATGCGGGGAGTATCACCTATCGGATAGGTACCATCGCAATCCGAGCAAACAAGCAGATCCCCTCTGGCCGCTGTCATGCCGGTCATATGGGCGAAGCCGTAACCGATGCCATTAATGGTTCTGTCGTCTTTCAGCACACGCAATTTCGGGTATCGCCGTTCAAGATCCTTGGCAACCTCATAGGTATCATCAGTCGAGGCATTGCTGATGAGAATAATTTCATCATAGAAATCAGGAACCTCATCGATCAGACCAGCCAGATGTGCGCTTTCATTACGACACGGCATAATCAATGAAACGCGATACTCACCCAGCATCTGAGTTAATACTCCATTTCTCGGAACCACTAAACTCGTTGGGCAAAAACCTTGACCAAAGAGATCGAACAACATGGTTTCAAGCGTTTCGTCACCTGTCGTCCAAACAGCATTTAGACTACATTTGACACCCCCCCCCCCGAAATAATTAGTATGCAATATCGTCACGATACCGCCACATTCACATCAAAACAGTGGCACCATATTGCAGCACGGAGAAACGGATTCTTGATAAGAAGAGTATTGCACCACAACGATCAGTCTCATCGCACCTCAACAATGGCCGGATCAATGCTTCGAACCATGTTCCGACATTCCGTAGAAGATCATCGTCAGATTCGCTCCGCCATCATCATGATGTTCCTCGGAATCGCCACCATCGGTCGTCTTGCCATGTCGTTGACCCTACACATGTGGTTCCCCTACAGCCAGCTTGCCGACGACTGGCTATTGATGAGCTACTCCCTCCCCTGGTACGAACACTCCACAAGTCATTACAAACTCGCCAAGAATCAAGGGTTCAGCTTCTGGATACGAATCATCCACGCAACCGGAATCAATGTCGACGTCATGTACTTCATGCTGTGGCTTTGCGCCGCGGCCCTCACCGCACTGGCCATGCATCGTTTCTTCCGAACACGATGGCTGACCATATTCTCGTACCTTTACGTGCTGTGGAATCCCCTCGCTTTCGAATTCTGGTCCGGGACCCGCGTATACCGCAATTCGGTATTCGCTCCCTTCATGTTCATTCTTCTCGCATTGCTGATACTTTATCTCACTGCATTCGGACCTTGGTTTTCGCAACGCCCCACGTATCGTTTCACCACTGCCGCGGACTTTTCTCCGGACGGTCGGCGACGCAACCTGCTACAAGGCATCGCCCTGATAATCTTCTTCGCCGTCATCGGTCTCGTATTCTCGCTGGTCTACGATCTCAAGGAGGATTCGATATGGCTGATTCCCATGTTTGTCGTGATCATCGGAATCAAGGTCATTGAATCCATTCGGATGAAGGCACCGTGGTTGACGAAAGCGACGACCATACTGCTGTGTATTGTTCCACTGATCGTTTCATTCGCCGGCATACAGACCATCAAATTCGCCAATTACCAACGTTTCGGCGTCTACCTGCTCAACACGCGAACAACAGGAGAGGTCGCAGGCTTTATCAGCCGCATCTACCAGATCGACTCCCCTAATCAGAATCAAAAGATATGGACACCCGTCGATTCGATCGACCGGGCGTTCGCGGCGTCACCGACGCTTCGGCAATACCCTCAGATACAGCACTTCGTCGAACATAATGACTTCGCATTTCCCAACATCCATGAACGTCCGCTGACCGGGGACTATATTTCATGGCAGATGCTGGCGGCCCTCAACGCAACCATCGGCATGGATGATGAGAGGCAGGTGCAGGATCTGTTCCGTCAGGCCAATACCGAGATCGATGCCGCATTCGCTTCAGGAGCTCTTCCCCGGACGCATAAGATTTCATTGACGAAGTCCTTAGTCCCGCGGACACCCGAGGAAATAACCGGTCTTGTCGCACCGAGCATCAGATACTATGTCAATGCACTTACGTTGACCTCCCAGTATCGCGTTTCCATCGGAGAGAACGATGACGTCGACTATAACAATCCGAAAAGCTGGATCGGGTTGCAGCAGCTCAACATCGATCTGCAGAATCCCAATCCGCAGGTCATCCCTTGGTTCTCCGCGGATGATGCCCGATTAGTGGCCCGCAACATAGTCCGCATGTACCGGCTCGTCAATGCGGCGATGGTCCTCGCATTCGCAGTGATATTCATTGGAGCGATTCACGATGGCATACGACGCCGAGCCCTCCATCAGTGGAAGTATCTGGCTCTGTCCCTGTGCTTGTTCAGCTACGCATTTGTCTACACGTTTTTCGCCTACTGGTACGCGCAGTATCTAGAGAATCCCAATACCACATTCTTCTACATCACCGGCCTGATCATGCCGCTGCTCTGCATCGGATTGCTGATCGGTCTTGGAGCGCCGAAAAATCCCCATGGAAATCTCGACACGGGAATCCCCCCTGCCACATATCGCAGCAACCGAAGAGCCCGCATCGTCCGCGGAAAAGCAATGATATCGAGGACTCCCGATCGAGGATAACCTACTGTCCCACCACCATCAGCTGGGGGATCTGATCGGCCTGGTAGAGGAACGAGTAGATGAAGCCGTCCATGAACATCAGCACGATCAGCCCGAGCACCACGAAGGTGCCCAGTCGGGTCAGGGACGCATACCGCGCCGGTGAGGCTTCCGAAGATGTCTGGCGGGATGTCTGGCGGACATGCTTGCCGGAAACCGTCGTATCCGACGATTTCGCTCCGGTTCCAGACTTCCCGGACACCGGCGCATCCGATGCCGGCGAGGTTTGGGCCGAACCGTCCGCAACGTCTGCGTCGATCGGCTTCTTGTCGACCGGTCCCCTGTCGACCGGTCCCCTGTCGACCGGTCCCCTGTCGATCAGCCCCGTGCCGACCGGTCCCGTACCGCCCGATTCCTCGCCGGCGAGTCCCGTACCGATCAGCCGATCGTCGGCCGTCTTCACGAAGTATCGTGTGAGCATCCATATGATCGCTAGGGCGAAGAACACGATCGCGCACAGGAAGTAGCGGCTGCTGTACCCGCCGAACCGACCGTTGAAGTAGTAGGATTTCGCCACGCCGACGAACTCGTAGAGCAGCACGACCAGCACGGACGCCGCGCCCATCGACAGGTACCGCTGCGCCCGGCTCTTCGCGAAGAAGAACACCGTAAGCGGCACGAGGAATACCAGAATCACGCCGATCGTGGTGATGTCGTACGCCTTCATGTCGGGCCGGGGCAGATTGACGTGCCCGGTGACGGCATACCAGGTGCCAAGGAATCTTTCGATGAACGTCTGCACCACGTCGGCGACGAACATGCCGGAGTCACGCTTGTCGATCGGCGTGTACATGGCGCTGTTCACGTATTCCGCGTAGGCCATGTTGGCGTAGCCGGGCTGGATCGTGTGGAATTTGGCGTACAGGCCGGCGAAATAGGCGATCGGCAGCAGATACACCGGCGTGGAGGCGTAGAACGCCGGGCGCAGAATGTTGCCGGGGTGCTTCTCCACCAGCAGCGTGTAGCCCACCACCAGCACGCTCATGACGACGACCAGCATGCCGCCGGTGAGCTTGGTGAGCACGGTGGCGCTCACGCCGACCGCGATGAGCAGGAACGTAAGCCAGTCGTACCGGCGTTCGAAGAACCGTATGATACCGAGGGCGTAGACGCTCACCGTCAGCAGGATCAGCGTGTCGTTGGAGACGCCGCTGAGACCGTAGACCATGTTGACCGGCGCGATGACGATAAGCGCGAACAGCAGGTGCAGCAGCGGTACCGGCGCGATGCGCGTGAACCCGATGTAGAAGATCATGAGCAGGCCGAGCACGCCGATGATGAACGACAGCGTCCGCAGCCAGTCGAGACTGAACGTGGCCTGATCGCCGGATATCCGCACACCGCCGAACAGACTCATGATGTGGTAGTACAGCGGCGGATGGCCCAGATAGTTGAACTGCGTGGGCCCGGCCAGGTTCATCGCATTGTCGCCGACGTACGGGTAGATGCGCATGTGGGCGAAATCGGGGATGACGCCGCCATGCTGTTTGAGGAACACGATGTAGGAGACGTGGGCCTGTTCGTCGGGGAAGCCTTCCAGATACTGTGTGAAGAGCCTGAACTGGTAAATCACGTAGCCGATGACGATCGGATAGTTGAGCCCCGACATGATTCGGCGGGCCAGCAGGCCGCCTTTCGCGCCGACGAGATAGTTCGCAACCATGACGATCAGTAGCAGCACGATGAGTATGGTGATCGCACGGCGGTACGGGTATCGGCCGGCGCCGATACCGCCTTTGACGAACCACAGCCGGTAGAAGAAGGCGTACATCATGCCGAGTATCAGGCAACCGGCCGCATAGTAGCGTTTCGGCAGCTTCCTGAACAGCGTGAGCTTGCCGAGAACGACGACGAAGCACACGCCGATGAGCAGCAGCAGGTAGAGTCTGGTTTCGGATTGTCTTGTGGACGCGCGCATCACGTCGTTCAGCTGGGCTTCGGTGAGCGAGAAGACCGTTTTGCCATCCACGACGCTGCGCTGCAGTTGAGCGCCCGGAATGCTGTACACCGCATGGTCGATTTTGGTTCGGACGTTGATGTGAGCCACAAACGCACCGACCTGCGCGTTCTCGCCGTCTACCGTGATCGACAGGGTACGGGAATCGTCGTTGAGCGGATCGAGATGGATTGTGGCCTGCGACTGGATCACCTTGGTCGTCTGCCGGGACGACGCGGCATAATCCTCGTTCTCGTCGAAGGCGAAGACGACGTTGCTGTTCTCGGCGGGCGTCTGGGTGAAGGTGACGCTGTAGTACAGGTTGATCGGCCGGAAGTTCGCGAATCCGACGTATCCCGCCAGGATCACCGTCACCGCGACGAGCACCGCCACGGGGTATCTGCGCAGGGTCGTGACGCATTGCGCCAGTCGTTCCTTGACCACCTTCAAACCTCTTCCCTGTTGTCGATTCCGTGCCGTATTGCATATCCGCCGATCCCGCGTTACGCTGCGGCGGTCCGGTCCATGTCGTTCCGGCGACGTCGTCCCGGCAACCGATACGGCGGCGAAGCGTCTTCCATCTTGCTATCACCATCCGACCTGAAGATTTGGAGTCCTCAAGTCGTTCAACGTGCGACAGCCGGCGGAAAGGCGCCGAGGAACAATACGGCAACCGGCCGCTAGTCCAGCTCCACGGCGCCCGTGTACAGCTGGTAGTACTCGCCCTTGAGCGCGATGAGCTCGTCGTGGTTGCCGCGTTCGAGGATCCGACCGTGGTCGAGCACCATGATCACGTCGGAGTTGCGCACGGTGGAGAGTCGGTGCGCGATCACGAACACGGTGCGGCCCTTCATCAGATTGTCCATGCCGGCCTGCACCACTTCCTCGGTGCGGGTGTCGATGGATGACGTGGCCTCGTCGAGGATCAGCGCGGGTGGGTCGGCCACGGCGGCTCGAGCGATGGAGATCAGCTGGCGCTGACCCTGTGACAATCCGCTGCCGTCGCCTTCAAGAACGGTCTGGTATCCCTGCGGTAGCATGCGGATGAAACCGTCCGCATTGGTGAGCTTCGCCGCGGCGATGCATTCCTCGTCCGTGGCGTTCAATCGACCGTAGCGAATGTTGTCCATCACGGTGCCGGTGAACAGGTTCACGTCCTGCAGCACCACGCCGAGCGAACGACGCAGATCCGACTTGTGGATGCCCTTGACGGAAATGCCATCGTAGAGGATCTGACCTTCCTGCACGTCGTAGAACCGGTTGATGAGATTGGTCACGGTGGTCTTGCCGGCGCCGGTGGCGCCGACGAGCGCGATCTTCTGGCCGGGCTTGGCGAACCAGGTGATGTCGTGCAGCACCGGCTTGCCGGGATCGTAGCCGAACGTCACATCGGTGAACCTCACGTCGCCGCGCAGTAGGGTGAGTCGGCCGTCCGGCGAGGTGATCGCCGATTCGCGGGCCTTCATCGCCACTTCCGCGGCTCGGGGGCTCAGCGCGTGTGCGGCGGCGAGCGACCGGGTGCCGTCGTCGCCATCCTCGCGCTTCCACGCCCAGTAGCCGGTTTCGTGATCGACCTCGGTCATGGTGCGGCCGTCCTCGCCGAGCTCCACGTTCACGAGGGTGACGGTGCCGCCGTCCTCCTCCACGGGCTCGTCCATCAGGGCGAAGATGCGGGAGGCGCCGGCGATGGCCATCATCACCATGTTGAGCTGCATCGAGACCTGGCCGATCGGGTTGACGAAGGATCGGGAGAGGGTGAGCAGCGAGATCAGCGTGCCGAGGGTAAGCGGGCCAGCGCCGGCGAGACCGAAGTTGCCCAGCCCGGCGATCGCGACCATACCACCGACGATCGCCATGAGAATGTAGAGCAGGTAGCCCAGATTGACGACGATCGGCATGGTCACATTGCCCCAGGTGTTCGCTTCGGCGGCCGCTTCGAAAAGCTCCTCGTTCTTCTCGTCGAAGGTCTTCTGGGTGGCGGCTTCGTGGTTGAACACCTTGATGACCTTCTGGCCGTTGACGGATTCCTCCACGAAGGCGTTCACATCGCCGAGCCACTGCTGCTGCTTGACGAAGAAGCGTCCGGAACGACCGACGACCTTCCTTACGACCCACAGCAGGCCGACGGTGAACACGATGACGAACAGGGTGAACGGCACGGAGAGCCACAGCATGGCCAGCAGCGCGGCGAGGGCGGAGATGCTGGCGGAGAACATCTGCGGGAACGACTGGCTGATGGCCTGGCGCAGCGTGTCGGTGTCGTTGGTGTAGCGGCTCATGATGTCGCCGTGCTCATGGCTGTCGAAGTAGCGGATCGGCAGCTGCTGCTGGTGGGCGAACATGTCGTCGCGAATCTTCTTGAGCGTGCCCTGTTCCACGGTGACGACGAGCCACATCCACAGCCAGCCGCTGACGATGCCGGCCACGTAGAGGCAGCCGATCAGCGTGATGGCGCGGATGAGCGGGCCCCAGTCGGGGTTGTCGACGCCGACGAGCGGCAGGATGTAGTTGTCGATGAGCGTCTGGAGGAACAACGCGGATCCGGCTTGCGCGGCCGCGCCAATGAGGATGCAGGCCACGATGACGACGATGCGCAACCGGTACTGCAGGATGTAGCCGAAGAGTCGCTTGATGGTGCCGGGCGCGGGTTTGCCGATGCCGGGCTTGCGGCCGGAGAACGTGTTCTTCGATTCCTTCGATGCGGTATTGGCGGCGGTGTTGTCTGCCATTATCGGGCACCTCCTTCGGCGTTCGGAGACTGGTTTTCGGTTCGGGATTCCTTGCTTCTGGTCTGCGATTCGTAGATGGACCGGTATTCGTCGCAGGTTTCGAGCAGTTCGTCATGCGTGCCGCGGGCCATGATGCGGCCTTCGTCCATCACGAGGATCATGTCGGACTCCTGCACGGAGGCCACGCGCTGGGCGATGATGATCTTCGTGGTGTCGGGGATCTCGTCGCGGAACGCGGCGCGGATGGATCGGTCGGTTTTCGTGTCGACGGCGCTGGTCGAGTCGTCGAGGATCAGGATCTTCGGCTTCTTCAGCAGTGCGCGGGCGATGCACAGGCGCTGACGCTGGCCGCCGGAAACGTTGGTACCGCCCTGTTCGAGCATCGTGTCGTATCCGTCGGGGAACTCCCGGATGAATCCGTCGGCCTGGGCGAGCCGGCAGGCGTGGCGCAGGTCCTCGTCGGTGGCTTCGGGGTTGCCCCATCGCAGGTTCTCGGCGATGGTGCCGCTGAACAGCACGTTCTTCTGCAGCACCATGGCCACTTGGTCGCGCAGCAGTTCGAGGTCGTAGTCGCGTACGTCCACGCCGCCCACCTTGAGCGATCCTTCGGAAACGTCGTAGAGGCGGGGTATCAGCTGCACGAGCGAGGATTTCGCCGAACCGGTGCCGCCGACGATGCCGATGGTGGCGCCGGAGGGGATGTCGAGGTCGATGTGGTCCAGCACCGGCTTTTCCGAATCCTGCGAATAGCGGAAGGTCACGTCGTCGAATTCGATGGACCCGTCGGCCACGCTGCGCACCGGGTTCCGCGGGTCGACGACGGTGCTCTTCTCCTGCAGCACACGGGTGATGCGTTCGGCGGAGGCCTGGGAGATGATGACCATCACGAACATCATGGAAAGCATCATCATGGCCATGAGGATCTGCATGGCGTAGGTGACCAGTGCGGTGAGATCGCCGGTGGTCAGGCCCACGGCGGGGTTGTTGCCGGAGGCGACGATCTGGTCGGCGCCCATCCACGAGATGAGGATCATCGAGCCGTAGACGCACAGCATCATCAACGGCATGTTGAAGCTCATGATGCGTTCGGCCTTGATGAAGTCCTTGAAGATGCGCCGGGAGATCCCGTCGAACTTGGAGACCTCGTAGCCTTCCCGGTTGAACGACTTGACCACTCGCACGCCCTGCAGGTTCTCGTCCACCACGTTGTTGAGTTCATCATACGTGTGGAAGACCCGCTCGAACACCGGGTGGACGAGCACGGCGAGACCGCACAGGCCGATGGCGAGGATCGGCACGCAGGCGAGGAACACCATGGAGATCGACGGGCTGATGCGGAACGAGAAGAACCAGGCGACCACCACCATGATCGGCGCTCGCACGCCCATGCGAACCATCATCATGAAGGCGACCTGCACGTTCGTCACGTCGGTGGTGAGTCGGGTGATGATCGAGCCGGTGGAGAACCGGTCGATGTTGGTGAAGCTGAAGCGCTGCACCTGTTCGAACTGGTCGTGACGCAGGTTCTTGGCGAATCCAGCCGCGGCCACGGCGGCGAACCGTCCCGCGAGGAATCCGCAGCTGAGTGACACCGCGGAGCAGAGCAGCAGGATCAGACCGAACTTCACGATCGCGTTCATGTTGCCGCCGGTGATGCCCTGATCGATGAGCGCGGCCATGATGGTGGGGATCAGGATCTCCAGGATGCTTTCGATGGTCACGAAGGCCGGGGCCAGCAGGCTTTCCTTTTTGTATTCGCGCATGGAAGCGCCCAATGTGCGGAGCAGGTGCTTCGGCTTGTCTGATTTCGCGTTCCGCCGCTTGGCGTCGGCGGATGTGGATGTCGTCACTCGTCGTCTCCCTTCTTGTTCTTCGTATCGTTCGTGCGGCATTCCCGCTCGTATTCGGCGCTCATGACGGCGATGTTCTCGCGCAGCCGACGCACGTAGTCGTAGAGGGCGGCCTCCTCGTTCTCGGAGAATCCGGCGATCAGCCGTCGTTCCATATCGTCGCCGTTCGCCTTGAGATCGGCGACGATGGAGTCGGCCTTGGCCGTCAGCACGATTTTCTTCAGCCGGGCGTCATGCGGCACCGATTCTCGTATGATCAGCCCTTTCTTCTCCATCAGCGTGAGCACCCTCGACGCCGTGGAGCGCGTGATGCAGAATTTCTGCTCGATGCTGTGCTGGTAGATATCCCGCTGCCGGTTCCTGGCGAGGAACATGATGATATGCGCGTTGCCGCCCGTGGCGTCGGCCGCCGATTTCGGCATGCTTTCGCCGAGATACCGATCGATGGATTTGCATAGCGCCCGCAGCTCGAAGCTGAGAATGCGTTTGTCCATGCGCCTGCCTGCACCCCCGTTCTTCCGACCCGTGTCATGGTATGTCGACGGCTCCGGCATACGCCGATCGCCGTATATGCAACATGCAACAGCCGATGTTAATACGACTCACATACAACAGTTGCATATACAACAGAAGCGCGTGTCGCGGCCGGTCGGCGCACCGACGTCGACCTTGAAAATCGGAGCGGAACGCCGTTAGGCCGGCCTCTAGGCCATCAGCTGTTCGGCGATGGCGCGGAACCGGGCGGCGAGAGACGTGTCGGCCAACGTGCCGTCGGGGGCAAGCACCGTGGGACGACCGGCCTCGCCGTCGATGCGCACTTCGGGCTCGAGCGGCAGACTGCCGAGCAGCGGCACGTCATGATGCAGGTCACGGGTGAGCTGCTCGGAGACCCGCCGGCCACCACCCTCGCCGAAGATGCGCAGCCGTTCGCCGTTGTGTTCGTAGTAGCTCATGTTCTCGATCACGCCGCGCACCTTCATCGGCACCTGCAGGGCCACGAGCCCGGCGCGCACCGCCACATCGGAGGCGCTGGGCTGCGGGGTGGTGACGACCACGAGTTCGGCGTTCGGCAGCGCCTGGGCCACGGAGATCGCCATGTCGCCGGTGCCGGGTGCCAGGTCGAGCAGGAGCACATCGGGCTCCCCCCACCATACGTCGGAGAGGAACTGTTCCAGCGAACGCTGGAGCCTCGGGCCGCGCCACAGGATCGCCCGATCCGCTCCGGCGAACATGCCGATGGAGATGAGCTTCACACCCCACGCGCTGACGGGCATCAGCATACCGTTGAGATTGGTGGGATGGGAGTGCACGCCGAACAGGGTGGGCAGCGAGAAGCCGTAGATGTCGGCGTCGATGGCCGCGGTGTCGTAGCCGAGCGCGGCGAACGTGGCGGCGAGGTTCGCGGTGACCGACGATTTGCCGACGCCGCCCTTGCCGGATGCGATGGCGAAGATGCGCGTTTTGGAGCCGGGTTTGGTGAACGGGTTCTCCTTGCGCTGGGCCTTGAGATCGTTGACCAGTCCGGTGAGCTTCTCCTGGCTCATCGAGGCCACGTCGATATGCGGCACGAGCGTGGCGGCCGGATACGAGGTGACGGCCTCGTTGATCTTGTCGATGATGGTCTGGGTGAGCGGGCATCCTTCGACGGTGAGCTCGACCTTGATCGTCACATCCACCACGGAGCTGCCGGAGTCGATGACGTCGCGCGGCACCGCTTCGATGCCGGTGATCATGCCCAGATCGGTGATGGACTTGCCCAGCTCGGGATCGATGACCCGGCTGAGTCGAGTACGGACGTTTCTTTCGATGACATCGGTCATTCCCACGCGATTCGTTGCAGACATAGTCTCCACCCTATCGTTAATCGCCCTGAACGTGCCAGACGTTATTCCGCAGAGCTTGTGGAGGAATCCATAGCGTCGGAGGCGGAGGCGCCGGTGACGGAGGCGCCGGAGGCGTCGTCGGAGTCGCCGGCCGCGGAGCCCGCTGAGGAGTCAGTCGCATCCGGGGAGCCGGTGGCGAGCAGCCGCTTGAACGCAGCCTCGTCAATCATGGGGACGCCGAGCGATTCGGCCTTGGCGGCCTTGGATCCGGCGTTCGCACCGACCACCACGTAGGTGGTTTTTTTGCTCACCGATCCCGCGGCCTTGCCGCCGTGCCCGATGATCGCCTGCTTGGCGCCATCGCGGCTGAAATCGTCGAGGGAGCCGGTGACCACCACGGTCATACCGGTCAGCGTCTGCGGATCGTCGTTGCGCTCCACATGATCGCCGACACCCGCCGCACGCCATGCGGCCAAGGTGCGTCCACGCCAATCATCGGGATCCCGGGCGGCCTCGAACCAGCGAACCACCGATTCGGCGATTTCCGGGCCGATGCCGTCGATTTCCAGCAGATCATCCACGCTCGCCCGCTCGATGGCCTCCAGCGAGCCGAACTGCGAGGCGATCAGGCGCGCGGTGGGAGGTCCGAGCCGTCTGATCGACAGTGCCACAAGAACCCGCCACAGGTCCGCGGAACGGGCCTTGTCGATTTCGTCGAGCATCTTGCGGGTGTTCTCCCCCGGACGCACATACACCGGCTGTTCGGAGACCACCCCTTTGCGGGTGGTCTTCCGTTCGGTGCGGATCACCACCGCGTCGTCGGGCACCACGTAGTCGGGATACCGATTCGCCGGAGTCATGGCAGCAGTGGCGTCTCCGTCCTGCTCGGCTTCGGCCCGCTCGATCTCGGCCCGTTCGGCCTCGATTTGCTTCGCGGTCTTGCGTCGTGCGGCCGTCGGAGCCGTCCAGAACGCTTCGGTGCGATACCACAGGCCGGAGCCTCCACGCCGCTTGCGGGTCTTTTTCGGCTTGCCGTTGGATCCGATGGTTTCGCGGATTTCGATGATCGGCACTTCACGCCACACCCACACGTCGCGCAGCTTCCCCAGATCAAGATCGAACAGTCCGGCCTCGCTGGTGAGCGTCGGGCTTTGTGGTTCGGGCAGGCGAAGTCCGGCCAATGGCTCGTAAGGCTCCGGCTCCTCGCCCGGTCCGACGAGAATCTCTCGCAGGGTCGGCGCGTAGGTGTCCACCGAATCGGGCCTGTCGGCTTCGGGATTCGTCAGGGCGATGGCGCTCTGATCGCCCAGATGCTCGATGTCGAACGCCTTGCGGGAGGCGAGGTTGATGATGCGTTCGGAAAGCTGGGCCGGGCAGCTTTCCACATTCGGACAGCGGATGTCCTTGTCGCCCTCCTTGGCGGGGGCCAGCTCCGCACCGCAGCTCGGACAGTGCTCGGGCATGACGAATTCGTGCAGCTCGCCTTCGCGACCCTTGCGCCGTTCCAGCACAGGGCCAACGAGTTCAGGGATCACATCGCCGGCCTTGCGCACGATCACGGTATCGCCGATCAGCACCCCCTTGCGCTTGACCTCGAACGGATTATGCAGCGTGGTGCGGGCCACGGTGGAACCGGCCACGTACACGGGTTTGAGCACTGCGACCGGGGTCACGCGGCCGGTGCGTCCCACCTGCACGGTGATGTCGAGCAGCTCGGTGTTCACCTCTTCGGGCGGATACTTGTAGGCGATGGCCCATCGGGGGGCGCGGGACGTGGAGCCAAGCCGGCGCTGCAGCCCGAGATCGTCGACCTTCACCACGATGCCGTCGAGGGCGTGTTCAATGTCCTGCCGGTGCTCGCCGTAGTAGTCGATCATGTCGAGGATCTCACTGAACGAGGTGACCTCGCGATTGTGCGGGGAGACGGGTACCCCCCATTTGGCGTACAGCGCATACGCTTCGGACTGGTTGCGCACCGCATCGTGGGTGCCGCGCGGATGGTCGGCGCCCCAGTCCAGCGTGCCGATGCCGTGCGCGTAGAACGTGAGCCGCCTGGTGGCGGTGATGCGAGGGTCCTTCTGCCGCAGGGATCCCGCCGCCGCGTTGCGGGGATTGGCGAAGGGCGGCTTGCCTTCATCCTCGGCCCGTTCATTGAGGGCTTTGAAATCGTCGAAGCGCATGAACACCTCGCCGCGCACCTCCACCATGTCGGGCACGTCGGCGGGGTCGCCCCCAAGATTCTGCGGAATGTTCGAGATCGTACGCGCGTTGAGCGTGATGTCCTCGCCGGTCACGCCGTCGCCTCTCGTGAGCCCCTGTTCGAGCACGCCGTTACGGTAGATCAGATTCAACGCCAGACCGTCGATCTTCACCTCGCAGGTCATCGGCAGCGGCTTGCCTTCAGGCCAGTCGAGATCACGGATCACCGAATCGTACCAGCCGCGAAGCTCCTCGATGGAGAACACGTCGTCGAGGCTCATCATGCGGCTGGGGTGGCGTACCGACGCGAAGTCGTTGGAGAACGTGCCGCCCACGCGATGGGTGGGAGACTGCGGGGTGTCCAGGCTTGGGAATGCCGCCTCCAATCGCTGCAGGCAGCGCAGTCGCGCATCGTAGGCGGCATCCGAGGAGACGGGTGCGTCGTCGATGTAGTAGGCGATCTGGTCGGATTCCACCCATGCGGCCGTTTTGGTCCACAGGCGCGCGGCCGCTTCGGTGCTCATCGTGGTGACGTCGAGCGAGTCGAGCCTCATCGCGTCGGCGTCGGTGGAGCCAAGCGCGGCGATCCACCCTTCGGAGCCGGGTTCGAAGCGGGAGAGCGCATCGTCGCCGCCCACCTCGCCGTCGCCGTCGAGATCCCAGGCGAGCTGTTCGTTGTCCGGTGACTGCGATGCCATGAATGCTCTCTCCCTTGTATGTCGATATTTGTATGTCGATATGCCTGCTTGCCTATTCGTCTGAGCGCCTACGGCCATACGATCGTCCGAGTCAGCCCCCGAACTGCGTGTTCGGGCTCACGGATGTCAGGTTCGTCCGATTTCCCATCGTCCGATTTCCCATCGTCCGATTTCCCGCCGTCCGATTTCCCATCGTCCGGTTTCCCGCCGTCTGGTTTCTCGTCCTCGGCCACGGTCGCTCACCATGGCCATTGTAGAGGCACCATCGGGATGCTACGCGTTGAGGGAGCGCAGGAACTGGATCTGAATGGCGTCCAGCCCATCCGCATCGCCCTTCATGCGCGCCGCGGCCATCGACAGTGTGCGGGCCGGCACGAACAGCGCGTTGTCGACGCAGACTCGGGCCGCGTCCTTCACGATCCCCGCGACCTCCGTGTTCGGCCACACCGGCAGATCCTGGTCGAGCAATACGGCCCTCGCCTCCTCCACGGTCTGCGGTATGGCGATGCACTGCGAACGGGCGCGGGCCATCAGCTCGGCCAGCTCGGACTCCACCTGCCCCATGCCACCCGAGCTGATCTGATCGCTCATGATGTATGCGGCGGCGGCCACTGCGAACTCGTCGCGCATCCACGCCGAATAGGCCAGACGATAGTAGGCGAACGCGGCGTCGTCCCTGTCCAGCGCCACCCGCAGCGCGTTGAGGCATGCCGCGCGGGCGGATTCCCAATCACCGGTACGGGCCAATGCGATGGCCATCTTCAGGTGGGAAAGCGGATACGCCGGCGCATAGGCCACCATCGAGTTGAGATGCGGCAATGCGGCCTTCGCGCCGTCCAGCTGAGCAAGCACGTCGGCCAGTTCCATATGCGCGTAGAAGAGGTTGTCGGGAACCAGCACCGTACGTTCGTCCGGCGTGGCGAACAGCCGGTTGTACACCACCCGTTCCGCGTAGGAGTTGAAGTATCGGGGCACGCCATCCACACCGGAGAACATGCGATCCATGTCGCTCACCGCCGTTTCGGCCATGGATATAGCCTTGGCCGGCTGACCGGAGAACAGCATGTCCCTTGCCTTGAGCCGCTGCTCGTCGAGATGATCGCCGAGCACGAAGGTCGTGTCCGGCGTATCCCTGCCGTCGATCAGTGCGCTGGTGACCTGCGAGGAGATCGAGGAAAGCTCGGGATCTCCGATGCGACGGATGATGTCCATGGCATGTTCGGCCCGTTCGACCGACGACACCCGTTCGTCGGCGGCGAGACCATGGAAATCGTTCAGGGCACGCTGCAGCACGTCGGCGCGTTGGATGGCGAGATCCAGAGCGTCGCGGGCGCCCAGCACCCGGGCGACCCGCGTCGGGAACCGCTGTCCGCTCAGTTCGGGCTCCTCCTGGGAACCGCGCGGCGAGTAGGCGTGGTCACGGATGTCGAAATCGGCGGTGATCGGCTTAAACCCGCCGTTGCCGTCCACATCCATCACCGCGTTGAACGCACGATACATATGCTGGGGCCGATTCAGTCCGCAGGTGCGGATCATGTCGAGGAAGCGGTCCCGTTCGAAGGTGACGGTGACGAGATTGCGTACGGTGGGATTCCTGCGTAGCGCGGCGAGGGGATCATCCTGATCATCGGAGTCCATATCGGCCATGCCATCCATATCGGCCATCCCGGAATCATCCGCGTCGTCGGGGCCAAGGCCATCGTCCGCGTCGGAGAATTCCGGTGAGGTGTTGGCCGCCGCGGGATCAGCGAACATCATCTCATCGAAATCGACGCCTTTCATCAGTTCACGGAACGTTTCATCCATGTCTTTCTGATCAGCGGAGGCATGGTCTCCGGCAGCCCGATCGGCTGACCGGTCGCCGGACTGGTCCCGCATGATTCCGTCGGTGTCCGTCGCATCCGGATCAACCGATCCGACCGCTTCCGCGGAACCCGCGGTTTCCGTAGCGCCTCCCGCTTCCACATGACCGGCGGTCAACGCGGCGGGATTGCCGTGCACGTCGCCGTCCTTCGGGCCGGCCTTGCCTCCGCCTGCGCCGAGATCACGGCCGGTGCGGATGCGTTCGAATGCGCTGAGCGCCTCACCCATCGCCTGCGAAATCGCGGAATCCTGCTCGTCCACGGCCTCTTCGAGCCCGATGGAGTCGACGTGCAGCGACACCTTGCGCACATGGTCGTCCACTCCGAAGGCGAGCGCCGCCATCATCAGACCGACGCGCAGATTGTAGTCGGTGCTCATCGAGGCGCGTTCGGCGTCGGAAAGCTCCACCCAGGTTCGTTCCCGTTCGTCGTATCGCGTGGACGGCATCATCGAGGTTCCCGCCGTGGTGAAGCCTATCGCCACGTTGCCATCGGCAAGATTCGAACGGAATTCGGCGTCGAACCGGTATGGCAGGCGAAGCCGTCGTACCAGCGATGAGAGCGTCTGCCGATACACCCATTCCGAGCCTCCCTCATAGTCCGACGATTCGGCGGAACCGTCGCTCCTGGCGTTCAGCGGGTCCGGATGCTCCTGTGCGATGCGCTGCGCGGCCTGCCGGGCCACGTTCACCATGGCGGTGAGCGCCGGAGTGCCGTCGTCATGCACCGGATCGAAGCTCTTGCCGGGTGTCTCCTCCAGCTTCAGGGCGGTGAGCGCCGGGTTGAGCAGCAGGGCGCGATCGAGCTGAGCCGCCTGCGCGTGGGTCACGTTGTCTTCGGTGGGGTTCGCGCCGATCCTGCCGTTGCGTTCCAGCCATAGGCTGACGTCGGCGAAACGGTTGAGGTTGCCTTCGATGCGCAGTGCGGTGAGCGCCGGGCGGAATTCAAGCGAGGAGTCCCAGCCGAAGAAGTATCCGCCGGAGAACGGCGAGGTGAACAGTTTGAGCGGCTCGGCGCCGTGAACGGCTTCCAGTCCTTCGGTTTTGTCGAGGGCGCCGGCCTCGTTCATCAGGTCGGCGAAGTGGTCTTCGAGCCCGGAGGCCCGCAGCCCGTGGGCCCGTGCGCGCATCGTGTCCTTGACGCTGCGGCGGATCGCCCCGATCGGCGCCTCCCCGCGCAGTCGACGGAAGATGTTGCCTGAGCCGAATCCGATGAGCACGCCGTTGAACCGCGGCAGCAGGTAGGCGGCGAAGAACGCGGAGGCGATCGCGTCACGGTATTCGAGTCCGGCTCTAAGCCCCACTGGCAGTTCGGGCCGAAGCTGTTCCAGCGTGTAGCGGTTGTCGGATTTGAGCCATGAGGCCAGCCACATCATCTCGCCGTTGTCGTCCCGGCCGACGATGCCGCCTTGCAGGGCGTGTTCGTAGCCGTCCTCCGCACCGCCGTCCCTGCGGCCTTCAAGACGACTCTTCATCACCAGGATCTCCTCCTCCTTGGCGAAGAGGAACACCGGTTCCAGATCCTGAACGTCGGGGTTGACGTCCTCGCCGGCGAATACGCGGCCCTTGTCGTCCACGAACGCCAGCGGAGCGCAGTGTCTACGGTCGGGGAATACGCCGAGTGTGAAGCCCTTGCCCCGGGTTTCGGGGAACTGCGCCCAGCCGACGGCGAGTCCTTCGGGAACGTCGGGCATGGCGTCGAGGATATGGCGTTTGGTCAGCGGGCCGAGAGGCCGGGCATTGCGGGTCAACGCCTCGACGACGCCCAGATCGCCGTCCGCGGCGACGTGCAGGGCGTCACCGAACGCGCTGCGGGTGCCGGGATCGTTCGCGGGACCATCGGACGTCCGTATGGAGTCCGATGGCTTCTTCGGTCTGCCGAATCGAGCGGCGAGTCCACTCACCAACCCCCGCAGACGATCGAGATGATGGGACTGCTGCTCGCCGTCATGGCGCTGGTTGGAGGGAGACTTCGACATAACGTTCATTGTCACAATCCAGTCAGACAACCTCGGCGTTTCCTCGCCTATAGAGAACACCGCCCGCCGGTCGGCGCCGCACGAACCGACCGGCGGGGATGCCGTCAGCGTCCTTCGCTGATCGACCGCAGCACGTTGATCATCTCGATCGCGCCGAGGGCGCAGTCGAATCCCTTGTTGCCGGCCTTGGTGCCGGCGCGTTCGATCGCCTGCTCGATGTTCTCGGTGGTGATCACGCCGAACAGCACCGGCACGTCGGAGTTCAGGGAGACCTGGGCGATGCCCTTGGCGGTTTCGTTGCACACGAGGTCGTAATGGGAGGTGGAGCCGCGGATGATCGCACCAAGGCAGATCACCGCATCGTAGCGGCCGGTGGCCGTCATGCGCTTGGCCGCGATCGGGATCTCGAACGAGCCGGGCACCCAGGCCACGTCGATGTTCTCGTCGTCCACGCCGTGACGGCGCAGACCGTCCTGCGCGCCGGACAGCAGCTTCGACGTGATGAACTCGTTGAATCGCGCGACCACGATGCCCACGCGGATCGGACGCGCCGCGCCTTCGCTGCCGGTCGATTCGGCGACGAGCTTTCCTTCGAATACGGTCATGATCGTTCCTCCTTTGCCGGGACGCCCAGCAGGTGTCCCATGCGTTGTTGTTTGGTTGACAGGTAATTCGCGTCGAATTCGTTCGCCGCGATGATGATCGGCACGCGGCTGGCCACGGTGATGCCGGCGTGGCGCAGCTGGTCGATCTTGTCGGGGTTGTTGGTCATCAGGTCGATGGCATGCACGCCGAGATCACGCAGAATGGCCGCGGCCGTGTGGTATTCGCGCAGGTCGGCGGGGAATCCGAGTCGCAGATTCGCGTCGAGGGTGTCGAAGCCCTGTTCCTGAAGCTCATAGGTGCGAAGCTTGTTCAGCAGGCCGATGCCCCGCCCTTCCTGGCTGAGATACAGCAGCACGCCCCTGCCCCGTTCGGCTATGCGACGCATGGCCTCGTGCAACTGCGGCCCGCAATCGCAGCGGCGGGATCCGAAAACATCGCCGGTGAGGCACTGGGAGTGTACCCGGCACAGCACGGGTTCGGAGTCCGGGAGGGGTGCCTCGTCGTCCATCGCCGCGAGCAGATCGTCGCCCATCACCAGCGCCACATGCTCGCCGCCGTTTTCGGACTCGTAGCCGACCATGGTGAACATCCCGTACTCGCTGGGCAGCGACACCCGTGCCACCCGACGCACGGTGCGGGGGAATTCGTGCGTACGCCGGTATTCCTGCAGCTGCGCGATGGTGATGTACGCCAGCTCATGCTCCTCGGCGAACGCCTTGAGGTCGTCTCGCCGCATCATGGTGCCGTCCCGTTTCATCATCTCGCAGCACAGTCCGCACGGTTCGAGTCCGGCCAGTCGGGCCAGATCGACGGTCGCCTCGGTATGTCCGTTGCGTTCAAGCACGCCGCCCGGCCTCGCCACCAGCGGGAACATGTGCCCGGGACGTCGGAAATCCTCCGGTTTCGTCTGCGGATCCACGCATGCCATGGCGGTGACGGAACGGTCGCGGGCGCTGATGCCGGTGGATGTGGCGATATGATCGATGGATACGGTGAACGCGGTATGGTGGTTGTCGGTGTTCGTGGCGCACATCGCCGGCAACTCCAGCCGTTCGGCCAGTTTCGCGCTCATCGGCGTGCAGATCAGTCCACGCCCCTCGCTGGCCATGAAGGCGATGTTCCTCGGCGTGGCGAATCGTGCCGCGCAGATGAGATCGCCTTCGTTCTCACGGCTTTCGTCGTCGGCCACCACCACGATGCGTCCGGCTGCGATGTCCCGGATGGCCCGCTCCACGGGGTCGCCGGCATGGCGTTCTTCCCGGCGTTCGGCCGGCGCACCGTCTTCGGGCCCGCCGCTCATAATGTTCATGGACATATTCATGTGATCGTTCCTTGTTGATGTGCTGATTACTGATGTGCTGATTGTTGATGTTGCATTGATCGAAGTCCGCTGATCGCGGTTCGTCCGGCGTCCTGCCTGCCGTTGCGAGAACCGGCCGGTTAGAAACCGTGCTCGATCAGGAAGTTCCGTGTCAGCGGGGAGGCTGCCGTCCCACCGGCACCGGCACCGCCCGGCTTCCCGTCCGCCGTTCCTTCGTCGTGCCCGTCGTTGTGCCCGTCCATCGCCATGAGCCGGGCCACATATCTGGCGACGGGATCGACCTCGAGGTTGACGATGTCTCCCACCCGGCGTTCGGGCAGCACCGTGTGATCGGCGGTGTGCGGAATGATCGACACGCCGAATGCATTGTCGTCGGCGAACGTCACCGTCAAACTGATCCCCTCCACGGCGATCGACCCCTTCTCCGCGATGAATCGCAGCAATGTCCGGGGAGCCCGGATCGTGTATACGGTGGCGATGCCGTCGCGTCGGATCGATTCGATCTCGCCGGTGCCGTCGATGTGTCCGGAGACGAGATGACCGGAGAACCTTCCGTCCGCGGGCATCGCCCGCTCCACATCGACGCGGCTGCCCCGGCGCAGCGTTCCCAGACTTGATCGGCGCAGCGTCTCGTGCATCACGTCGGCGGTGAACGTCGAATCATGGATGCCGGTGACCGTCAGGCATACCCCGTTGACCGCGATGCTTTCCCCGATGCGGGTGCGGTCGGTGACCACCACGTCGGACGCGACGGAAAGCCGGGCGAAATCGGCACCGCGGACCAGCTGCGTGACCGTGCCGAGATCCTCAACGATTCCGGTGAACATACGAGACACCCCCTTCGATCAGCACGTCATCGCCCAGACGGATCACCTGCGGATCGGTGACGTGGAAACAGTCGTCGGGCGTGTTCACGCCCTCTCCGCCCACCGGGGACGGCGCCGATTCGCCGCCGAACAGCTTCGGCGCGATATAGGCGTCGATCTTGTCGACCACATGGGAGCGCAGGGCGGACCATGCCAACGTGGCCCCGCCTTCGATCATCACGCTGTCGATGCCGCGGGCTCCGAGCAGTTCCATCAACGCTGGCAGACTCGGATGACCGTCGTCCGCGGTCTGAACCGGCAGCACCTCGCATCCGGCGTCCCGATACCGTCCCACTCGTTCGGCGACACCCTCGTCATGCTCGTCGAACGGGTTGGTGACGATGATCGTAGGCGTGTCACGGGCCGTGGTCACCACCACCGAGTCCAAGGGGGTACGCATCCCGCCGTCGCAGATGATGCGAATGGGGTCGTGACCGTGTTCGATCCGGCAGGTGAGCCGCGGATCGTCGGCGAGCACGGTACCCACGCCGACCATGATGGCGGCGAACCGGTTGCGGTCCTCGTGAACCCGACGTCGAGACGGCTCCCCCGTGATCCATCGGGAGGCGCCGCTCGCCGTGGCGATCCTGCCGTCCAGCGTCATCGCGTATTTGAGCAGTACGAACGGTCGGCGGTCGACGATGTAGTGCAGGAAGATCTCGTTCATCGCATCGCATTCGGCGCGGAGTACGTCTTCGGTCACGGCGATGCCGGCCTGCCGCAACTGCCGTATGCCCTTGCCGGCGACCAGCGGATTCGGATCGGCGGAACCGACGACCACACGGGATATTCCCGCGTCGATCAGCGCCTGCGTGCACGGCGGCTGCTTGCCCTGATGGCAGCACGGCTCCAAAGTGACGTAGATGGTCGCGCCGCGCACCGATACGCCCTGCCGCTTCGCGGATTCCAATGCGTCGCGTTCGGCATGCCAGCCGCCGAAATGGTCATGATGGCCGGTGGCGATGATCCGCCCGTCACGCACGATGACGGCACCCACCAGCGGATTGGGATTGACCTTGCCCAATCCTCGCTTCGCGTGGTCCAACGCCACGGACATGTATTCCCTATCGTCCACGGTTCCCCTTTCGACGCGATAGAGCATGTCCAGGGATTCGTGGCTGAGCGCCGCATACGATGCAACCCCGCATGACCTGGCCACACCCGTATGCGTCGCCACGCCATGCGCTGCCGTGCCGTGGCGACCCTATACGAAAAAGCCCCGAACTCCATACGGAATCCAGGGTCTGCGTTATGGCCACGACGGGTATGCGTACGCCGCCGCATGCTTCTTTCATCCAGACTGTAACTGTCGGTACCGGAATCTCACCGGCTCACGAGCGCTTGCGCTCCCACACTCCCACGGCACTGACGTGCCGACTCGAATGCTCGCGGACTATACCGCCGATCGGGAATTTCACCCTGCCCTGAAGATGCGTATTCGATTATCGACCATCATTGAACCTCATATGGCCGACAATGCGAGGCGATGCCGCCGAACGCTCCTTTCCTGCGGGCTTTCTACAATGAAACGGTGAAACTGCGTGAACCATCGAGGAACGTCGGAACCGCCCGGAAGCGCTTCGACGCCGCACGACGACGAACACCACGGTCAGGAAGAGGGAACGGCCCGTGGCGGTTCGTCGGAATCGCCGCCCTGATCATCGTGCTGTTGGAGTCGGTGGCGTTCAACCTTCCGTTCTGGACCACGCTGAGCATTCCCGACGCTCCGGCGCACACCACGGTCAGGCTCGGCAAGGGGCTTGAGCGCAACGGCGATGGCGTGCTGCTGATCGACGATCCCACGCAGGCGTACATCGAGATCGACGGCATCGATTCACCGGTGGCGACGATCCGCTGGCGGTCCGGCGACGCCACAGCAGACGATGCGTTGCTGCAGGGAGAGGGTCATCCGTTCATCGGCGCCCTGCATCTGCGCCTCGACACCCGCACCGTCCCGAACGCCGGGAGCGAAACCGACGCATGGCATACCGGCGTCGAGAACGTGGCGCATCGAAGCATTGACGCCACCACGTATCTTCGCAACCGCACCGATGACGGAGGCCGTTCGGTCTCGTCCATACGCCTTTGGGTGCAGGAGACCACGGGGGTTCAGTTCGCCTTCGACCGGTTGGACGTCAACGCCGCTCCCCCGTTCCGCATCGATTGGCTGAGGCTGGGCGTGATGATCGGCATCGCGGCGATGCTGTTCGTGCTGCGCCCCCGATCCGCGCTGTACCGCATGGAGCTGAACACGGCGGACCGCGCGCAGCGCATGGCCTTCGCCGTGGCGTGCGTGCCGTTGGCCATCTACTTCGGTCATGCGATCTGGCAGTCGATCTGGCAGGGGCCGCAATGGTCGCACCAGCCATATTCGTACACCTACGATTTCAACCAGTATGCGCAGATGGCCGACTCGCTGCTGCACGGCCGACCGTGGCTGGATCTGCCGGTGCCGAAGGAGCTCGTCGAAGCGTCGAACCCGTATGACGTGAACGTGAGGAACCAGCTGCTCTCCCAAGGTGTGGACGATATCTACTGGGATCATGTGTTCTTCAACGGACACTGGTATTCGTATTTCGGCGTAGTGCCGGCGATACTGGTGTTCATGCCCTATCAGCTGATCACCTCGCTGTGGGTGAGCGGCGGCGCCTGGCTTCCCGCCTCGGTGGCGGCGGCGCTGTTCTCGGTGGGGTTCGTGGTGTTCGGATCCCTGCTGGTCATACGACTGTTCGCCCGGAACTTCCCCCATACCAGCGTGGGCATGACGGTGCTGGCACTCATCGCGTTCCTCACCGGATCCGATATCTGGTTCCTGTGCATACGCGGCACGTTCTACGAGGTGCCGCTCACCGCCGCGCTGATGATGTCGGCGCTGGGCCTGTGGCTGTGGCTGGGTGCACGACGGGCGTGGGACGCGGACCGCAAACGATGGCGCCTATGGACCGCGGACGACGTATGGCTGGACACCGAGGACGGCCGACAGGACATCCCCGGCGCACCACGTCCGACGACGATCAGGCTTTCCAAACCGCATCTCGCCTTCGGCTCGTTGTGCGTGGCCTCCACGCTGGGATGCAGGGCCACGTTCATCGCCGTGGCCGTACTGTTCCTGCCGATCTTCGCCGACGAAATACGATCCGGCCTGATTCTAGGCTTCCTGCGCCCGCTGCTGCCCTCCCGATGGCGAAGCCGCATGCTCGCCGTCGACGGCGAAGCCTCGCCGCCGAACGCGCTGTCGAGCTGGAGGCGCGACCTCGCGGCGATCCTGCCGGCCGTCGCCGTGTTCGCCGGGCTGCTGTACTACAACTTCTGGCGGTTCGGCTCGTTTCTGGATTTCGGCAACGACAAGCAGCTCACCGTCACCGATCTCAATCGATATCGCGAACCGCTGGACGTGTTCGGGCAGATCGTAAGCTACTACCTGTTCATTCCGCCGCGGGTGATCGACCGATTCCCATGGCTGGCCGTACCGACGACACCGCTGAATACGTGGCAGTATCATGAGCGGCTGCTGTGCGGATTCCTGTGGTTCGCCCCGATCTGCCTGCTGGTGTTCACACTGCCGTGGCTCCGCAGGACGTTGACGCGCCACCGCATGTGGGGCATGGCCTGCACGCTGGCCGGCCTCGGTTTGCTCGAACTGGCGTTCGTCAGTTACAAGGGCGGCATGGATTGGCGATATGTGGGCGATTTCGCGTGGCTGTTCACCTTCGCCTCGATTCTGGCGATGCCCTCGCTCGGAGAACGGATGGCGGTGCGACGGTTCCTACCCGCGTCGGGTGGCGTCAAGCAGCCGGGGATTTCTAGCGTCAAAGCGATCGGCGGCACGACGGAGCAGGCTGCAGCGGAGAGGATGGCTCTGACGCTGCTGGTGACGCTCACGCTGCTCACCCTGTTCATGACGGCGGCATGCACGTTCATGACCGGCAAGATCGGGCCGTTGCGGGCCGCCGATCCGATCGCCTACTACACGGTGGAATCGTGGTTCACCTGGCTGTAGCCGACATCGACCGGTAGTCAAGGCCGACCGAGATGCGGCCGAACATACGACGGATATGGTTCGGGGCCCTCCCGCTCATCGGAAGGGCCCCGGATCGCAGCCGATCGGCGTTCGATCAGTGCTGCTGTTCGATCAGTGCCGAATCAGCGTTCGCGGTTCTGCATCATCGTGGTGGCGTAATAGGCGGCGCCCACGATGCCCGCATCGTTGAGCAGCGCGGCCGGCACGATCGGCGTGTCCACCTGGATGTAGGGGAAGAACTTATCGTGCTTCTTGCTCACGCCGCCGCCGACGACGAACACGTCGGGGCTGAAGTAGTGCTCCAGCAGACGGTAGTACTTGGTCAGGCGCTTGCCCCACTTCTTCCAGCTGAGCTCGTCGCGGGTGCGTGCGGAATCGGCCGCGTACTTCTCGGCGTCCCCCTTGCCTTCGAGCAGCAGATGACCGAGTTCGGTGCAGGGCACGAGCTGACCGTTCATGATCAGCGCGGTGCCGATGCCGGTGCCGAGCGTGGTGGCGATCACCAGGCCCTTGTTGCCCTTGGCCGCACCGTATGCGGCTTCGGCGAGGCCGGCCGCATCGGCGTCGTTGACCACATACACCTCTCGGCCGGTTTCGCGGCACATCAGCTCGTTGACGTCCACGCCAAGCCATGACTGGTCGAGGTTCGCCATGAATCCCAGTGCGCGGCCCGGCTTCACCGGTGCCGGGAACGCGATGCCGATAGGGGTGCCGTCCTCCACCTCGTAGTGGTCGAGGATCTGCTTGACCACGGCGGCGACGTTCTGCGGCGTGGCCTCCTCGGGGGTGGGGATGCGCAGCCTCTCGCAGGCGAACCTGCCCTCACCGAGATCCACCGGGGCTCCCTTGATGCCGGAGCCGCCGATGTCGATGCCGAAGGCCTGTGCGGATTCAATCATGTTCTTCTCCTCGTCGAGTCGTTGGGGATATGTGGCGATTGTAACCCACGAAAACACCTACGGCCGTTCGTGTTCCGTATGAAGGCGGATCCCGCGACCGCGATCGCCTGCCGGAATCGACCGCGATCGTCTGCCGGAATCGACTACGCCGGCATGTCGGAGGAGACGTCGCCGCGAACCCTGCGAAGGTTCTCGTGCATCGCCACCATGAGCAGCAGGATCACGATGAGGAACCACGGGAACAGGGAGATGGTGACGTGATTGGCGATCCAACCGAACACCGGCGGTGCGGAAAGGCTGCCGACGTAGGCGCAGGCCATCTGCACGCCGACGATCGCCTGGGATTTGTCGGCCCCGAAATAAGCGGGGGTGGAGTGGATCACGCAGGGGTAGATCGGCGCGCAGCCGAGACCGACGACGATCAGGCCGACGAGGGTGGTGAGATCGCCCGGCACGGGCAGCAGCATGAGCACGATGCCGCAGACCACCAGCACCTGACCGATGCGGATCATCGTCGGGTCGTCGAACCGCATGGTCAGGAAGCCGCTGGCCGCACGTCCCACCGTGATGCCCACATAGAACAGGCTCGCCCAGGCGGCCGCCTGCCTGGCGTCGACTCCGCGGCCGAGAACCATGTAGCTGGCGGCCCACAGCCCGGTGGTCATTTCCAAAGCCGAATAGCAGAAGAACATGACCAGAATGGATTTCGCACCCCTGATGGCGAACACATCGAAGAGGCTCAGCGCCTTTCGCGGCTCTTCGGAAGAATCGGCCCGCACGGTGGAGTCCAGCTGCACAGTGGAATCCGACTGCACAGTGGAATCCGGCTGCGCGGTGGAATCCGGCTGCGACTGGCGAGTGCGCCATAGCGGCAGGCTGAAGATCAGCAGGGCGGTGAGCCCGATCTGCAGGATGGCGATCCAACGGTAGCCGCTGTTCCATCCATATCCGCCGGTCAGCGCGAAGCTCATGATGTACGGGCCGGCGCTGGCCCCGATGCCCCACATGCAGTGCAGCCAGCTCATATGACGGCTGGAGTAGTGCAACGCCACATAGTTGTTCAGCGCGGCGTCCACGCCTCCCGCTCCCAAACCGTATGGAATGGCCCATAGACACAGCATCCAGAACGCCGAGAACGCCGAGGAGAATGAGAAACCAGCAAGTGCAATCGCTGTCATTCCTACGCTGATGACGGTGATCTTGCCCGCGCCGAGCTTCAGCGTGAGCCGGTCGCTCATCAGTGCCGAGACGATGGTTCCGGCGCTGATGATCATCGAGATGCTGCCGGCGTACGACACCGGCACGTCGAACTGCCGGTACATGATGGGCCAGGCGGAGCCGAGCACGGCATCCGGAAGCCCGAGACTGATGAATGCGGCATAGATCACCGCCAAAAGAAGATTGCCCATCGCGTGTTCCTCCGCTTGAACCGTCAGTGTCAATACTCCGGGCACATGCGTATGCCATCGGCATCCATGCCGACGGCATATCAAGCGCTAGTGCCTCAAGCACACCAACAGTCTAAAGAGAACATCGATCCAACACGCCGTTTATCTACCAATTGTTAGATAAAACGCCGGGACCGTCGCGATCACGGAGTCCCGGCCTAGAACACTCGGAACATGCGCTGAGGCTAGAACGAGAGCTTGTGCTCCTTCCACGGGGAATGCTTCTTGCGATCGATGCCGCGAATGCGCCATAGACGGTTACGCGTGTCGACGTCGCACAGCAGATAGCCGGAGACGAACGCCACACGGAACTCCTCGAAGTCGATCCTGTCGCGACCGAGCTCCTCATACGCCCTCAGGCACGACACGTTGGCCATCTCCTCGGCCAGCATGTCGCAGCGATTCTCATAGTCAAGCGAATCATCGCACTCGATCAGCCACTGACGAATCGAGAACAGTCCCCGGATGCGACCCTCATCGATCAGCTTCATCAGCGATTCGATGATCCGCAGACGGTTCGCCCAGATCGTGTCGCGCAGCACATCCGGGTCCCCTCCCACCATCATGGTTCCCGAAGCGTCGGCGGCATCCTCGTTCTCGATGTCGGCCTGTTCCTCCAACCATTTGAATCCGACGGTGCGGTAGGCGGCCAATGCCAATGCCGCGCGCCACGCCGCATTGTCGGGATGATTGTTCGCCACCTGCTCGGCGGTGATCTGATGGGGAGCCTGCAATGTGGATTCGGCGAATTCCTGCACCGTTCCCTTGCCGGGCAGGTAGATGGTCTCGGCGCTGCGGCGCAGACGAACCACACTCGATTCGGCCACGCGATGGCAGATCTTGGCGAACTGCCTCGGGTCGAGACTCGCGCCTCCCACCAGGAAACCGTCGATGCCATACCGGCGGATGATGGCGGCGGCATTGTCGGGCTTCACCGATCCGCCGTAGAGGATGCGGACCTTCTCGGCCACGTCGGCGCCGAAGGTGGCGTTGATGAAATCACGGATGTCGGCGAGCGCCGATTCGATCACCGGCGGCTCGGGGGTGGCGCCGGTGCCGATCGACCACACCGGCTCGTATGCCACGATCACCTTGCACATATCGGCCGCGGAGAGCATGCGCACGGCGGCGACGAGCTGGTTGAGCGCATAGTCGATGCCGATGCCGTTGTCGCGGCCGAGCTTGGTCTCACCGATGCAGATGATCGGGGTCATACCGGCGTCGAGCACCACGCGCACCTTCTGGTCGATGTTGTCGTCGTCCTCCGGATGGTATCGACGCTGTTCGGAGTGCCCGACGAGCACGTACCGGCAGTCCAGCGCGGCCAGCATCTGGGCGCTGATGTCGCCGGTGTAGGCGCCGGCGTCCAGTTCGCTCACGTTCTGGGCTCCGAAGTACAGTTCGGAGGTCATTTTGGTCTTGCGGGCCATATCGCGGATGGCCAGCAGACTGGTGAACGACGGCAGCACGCCGATCTCGGTGCGGTTCACCATGGTGTTCGACTCTTCCATGCGTCTGATCCAACCTTCGTTGGACCCGGCGTATTCGAGCAGCCATTGCCCTGCCTGAACATGGTCGAGGTTCATCTTCCAGTTACCGATGATCATCGGCGTGCGAACCGCCGAATCGTTGTACTTCATACCTGCTTGTACCTTTTTGCCGTCTGATGACTGATTCACGCGCCCCAACGTTCGATGACGGGCTGGCCCTTGTGGTCGCCGAGCACCACGTATCGGGCGGTGCCGAGTTCGAATTTGCGCCCGTCGGACGCCGGCAGGTCCACCCATGCGCAGGCGACCAGTCGCAGGATGTGCGAGTGGGCCACCAGCAGCACGTCCTCGCCGCGGTCGGCGTATTCGCGGGCCCGTTCGGCTACGCGCGAGGCTCTGGCGAACGCTTCGTCGAGCGGTTCGCCTTCGGTGAGATGCACGGACACCTGCTGACCGTCGGGAAGGGTTTCGACACGCTCCTCGCCCAATGATTCCGGCACGGACTGCGGGCCGTCCGCCCAGAGGTTCCAGGTTCGTCCCAGCGCCTCGCCGATCTGCCCGCGGGTGCGGCCTTCGGCACGCCCGTAGTCCCATTCCATGAGGTCGTCCAACGCCTCGGCGTCGAAGCCTGCGAGTCTGGCGGTTTCGCTGGCTCGGATCAGCGGCGAGCAGAACACCGCGGCGAACGGTTCGGGATGATCGGCGCGCACGCGGTCCCCTGCTTCGACGGCCTGCCGACGTCCGGTTTCGGTCAGCGGCACATCGGTGCGACCGGTGTGCTGGCCCGACATGGACCAGTAGGTCTGACCGTGACGAAGAAGATAGACGTTGCCCTTGCTCATGGTGGATGTTCACTCTTTCTGTACGACTATGTACGGTATGGCTTGCTGTGTTCTCAATGATTGACGGTTCGATGGAAGCGTACGGGAACGCTTCGCCGGCGAGGCGACGCGACGCGAATCGTCGGGCCGGTCGACCAACACTGCTCCGGCCGGCCCGACGGCATCGGGATGCGGCCGGTCAGGCCAGCACGGGCTCCAGCACCGACTTGTATTCGACCTTGCGGGCGTGCCCGGCGCTGCCGAGCAGTTCGGCCACCTGAACCACCTTGGCGGTCATGGCCTTGCGTCCCGCGGCGTTCCACTTGCGCGGATCGAAGTACTTCTTGCCCACGCGGTGCGAACGCTGCCTGCCGTCCGCTTCGACGAAGAAGGCATCGATGCCGTTGGTGAATTCGTACTGGGTGTCGGTGTCCACGTTCATCTTCACCACGCCGTCCTTCACCGCGGCGCGCACGTCCTCGTCGGGCGAGCCGGAACCGCCGTGGAACACGTACATGTTGCGCACACCGGTCTTCTCGGCGATCTCGCTGAGCAGTTCGGGCTTGAGATCGGGGATCACGGCGGTGCCGTGCGCATTGCCGAAGGCCACGGCGAGCAGGTAGTCGTCCTCGTTCAGGCCGAGGTCCTTGAACACCTGCTGGATCACGGCGACGTCCTCCGGGGTGCTGTATACGGCCTTGTCGGCCACGCCGTCCTCCATGCCGCCCCACTTGCCACCGGCCTCGACCTCCAGCACGCCGTCCACGGCCTCCACAAGCGGCAGCAGTTCGCGGATCGTCGCGGCGTTGTCATGGATCTCGTCGTGGGAGCCGTCGAACATGAACGAATCGAAGATCTTCTCCTCGCCGGCGTCCTTGAGCTTCTTCAGCTCGACGAGCAGGGGCTTGAGCCAGGTGTCCACGTAGTCGGCATGGCAGTGGTCGGTGTGCAGCATGATCGGCACATGGTGGCTTTTGCGCAGATCGCGCATCAGTCTGCCGATGATGATGGATCCCTCGACCGGATCACCCACCGGGCTCGCCTGCTTGGCGCCGCCGATGCTCACCTGAACGAATCCGGCGCTGTTCGCCTGTTCAAGCCCTTCCATCGCCGCGATCGCGGTATCGAGATTGCTGATGTTGATCGCGGGATACGCGAACCCCCCGTCGTGCGCTTCGTCGAGCAGTCGCCTGACTTCGGACTTCGTCATGGTGAAGGTGTTGCCGGTATCGGTCATGTCCATCCCCTCAAATGCGGTGATACCGACGCCGTGGGAACAGCGTCGATGCCGGACGATCCGTCCGTCGTCCAACAGCCTCCATAGTCCCACCTTTTCATCGGCGTTCGCAACCATCGTCGGCGGCTTCCCGCCACCGTTGGCCAAAGATCACAAAAGGATAACGGATACACACGCGATATCTTGCGGTTCCGTGCGATTAGAACGCACCAATCCACCATAAATCGCACAAAATCAAACGACACGCTTACAGAAGATAATTTTCATGTCGCATGTCGTGCGATTCACTTGCCATTTCCGTGTTCGAATAAGCAAAAACTCACAACTAACCCGAACATCACCGCCCGGTCATCGTCCGTTCACCCAACCGGACCGGCAGCACACCCCAGTTCCAGCCGAATGGCTTCAAGCAGACGACGCATCCCCTCCTCGAACACGGCCGGCTCCGGCAGCAGCGACACCGCCACATAACCGTTCGCCGTCATATCGAAGAAGAATCCCGGCTGGGCCGTGGCCCGCAACCGTCGGATCAGCAACAGCACCAGATCGCTCTCATCAATGGCCGCGGGGAACCGCAGCAACACGTTCCATCCCCCTTCGGCGCGCAGCACGTCGGTGACGCCCAGATCATCCTGCGCCAGCAATTCACGCAGACGCGCCAGATTGCCCCGCGTGCGCCGCCTCACCCGTGCGGTCTGTTCATCCGCGGAGGCCAGAAGATCGGGAATCCTCCCGGCGATCAGATCGCTCATCGGCAGGAAGTCATCGGCGATCACATCAAGCCGGCGCATCGTCTCGGCGACGTCCCCCTCCGGACCGGAGACCTCGATCCAGCCGACCTTGGCGTGCGGCGCGGCCAGCATCTTCGAAAACCCGTCCAGCGCGAAGGTGAGCGCGCCGCGTTCGCCAGCCAGCCGCCGATTGCCGTCGAACGGGTCGAGCGAATAATCGAAGAACACCTCGTCGGCGATCATCGCCACCCCCCGTTCGGCGCACAACCCAACCAACCGTTGACGCTCGCCGGGCTTGACGTACGATCCGGTAGGATTGTTCGGATTGATCAGCACCAAAGCCCGTACCCTATCCGCATACTCGTCCAGCAGCGACTCGACCTGCGCGAGGTCGATCATCCATGAACCGTCATACAGCAGCGAATACTCCACCGCGGAAACGTTCTCAAGCCTTGCGATCGATTCGATCAGCGGATAGCCCGGCTTGGGCGAAAGCACCACGTCGCCCGCATCGCACAGCAGCTTGATCAGCCATGAATACGCCTGCGAGGTGGAGCTGAGCAGATAGAGCCGATCCGGATCCACGGTGCGGGAGCCATCGCGCCCGAGGAAGTCCGCCAGAGCCTCCCGTGCCGCCCGCGGGCCTCGGGGATTCGCCTCGTAGACGCCCGGAATCGCCTTCGGCGCCAGTCCGTGGCGCGTGGGATTGGAGTCGTTGAGCTTCATCAGGTTCACGCCCTCGGCCCGCGCCCGGGCCTCGGCAAGCGATATGGCATTCGGTTCGGTGACGTCCACTCGGGAGGAAAAACGCATGGTGTTCATTGTAGGCGCCGGCCGGCGTTCCACCATGCAGGCTTATGCTATACTGACCATGCAAGTTTCAGGGAAGGTGCAACTCCTTACTGGCGGTAAGCCGAAGACCGGGAATCATAACGGCCCGACGGCGAGCCCGCGACCCGCAAAGGCGGCTGATCCGGTGCAAGTCCGGAGCCAACGGTCATAGTCCGGATGAAAGAAACGAGGGACTCAGTCATGAGTGAATCTTCGCACGTCACCGACGCCCACTCCACCTCCGCGGCGGATTCCGGCCGCTGGTCCACCAAACGCATCGCCGTGTACGCGCTGTTCGTGGCGCTGACCATGGTCACCAGCTTCATCGAACTGCCGATCTTCCCCGCAGCCCCGTGGCTTAAGTACGATCCCTCCGGCATCGTGTGCCTGGTGGCCGGTTTCGCATACGGGCCGGCGGCCGCCGCAATCGTCAGCGTGCTCGGGTTCGCCCCGCATGTGTTCGCGGACCCTTGGGGCACCCTGATGGCCGTGCTGGTAGCGCTGGCGCTCAGCGTGCCCGCATCGCTGATCTACCGTCGCATCCACACCCGCAAGGGCGCGATGATCGGCATTCTCGTCGGCGCGCTCTGCGCGATCGCCATCGCCCTGCTCGGCAATCTCGTGGTCACGCCGATCTACGCGCATATGACGGTGGCGCAGGTGGCCGCGATGATCGTACCGATCCTGCTGCCGTTCAACATCCTGAAGATGGCGATCCACGGCGTGGTGACGTTCCTGATCTACAAGCCGATCTCGAAACTGCTCGACAAGAGCGGCCGGGCCGAATAAGACGGACCAGTGCACCCTGGGCCGCTCAACCCTGAACCGGCACGACCAGAACCACCCAGACCAGATGATCCGATCGGAGCGACACCGAATCAGCCATGACCTCAACCGAAGATATCCGCGAACATGCCGTAGTCGAACTGCACGGCGTGCGATTCAGCTATGACGGCGGTACCTCATGGGCGTTGGATGACGTCGATCTCATCATCCGTTCCGGTGAATATGTCGCCGTCATCGGTGCGAACGGTTCCGGCAAATCCACGCTGGGACGTCTGATCGCCGGACTCGCCGCGCCCGACGCCGGCACCGTGCGTCTGATGGGATCAACGGTGTTCGCCGACGACCGTGGCGCGGACGCCGAGACGTATCGCCGCGCCCGACATGAGATCGGCGCGGTGTTCCAGAATCCGGAGGATCAGATCGTCACCACGGTCACGGCGGACGACGTGGCATTCGGCCCGGAGAACCTCGGCGTCGCGCGCGAACGGATCGGAGAACGGGTCGAGGCCGCGCTGGCCGAAGTGGGCATGGACGGATACGAGCGAACCGATCCCACCAGAATGTCCGGAGGGCAGCAGCAACGGGTCGCCATCGCCGGCATGCTGGCCATGCATCCGCGGATTCTGGTGCTCGACGAGCCGACCGCCATGCTCGACGCCGCGGCGCGCGGCGAGGTGATGGACGTGCTCGACCGACTGCACCGGCAGGGCGTCACCATCGTGCACATCACGCACGACATGAATGAGGCCGCGAGAGCCGACCGCATCGTCGTGATGGCCCGCGGACGAATAGAGCGTGTCGAGAGCCCTGACCGGATCGGTACGGACGACCGGCTCGACCCCGCCGACGAAACGAGAGTTCATGCCACTCGGCTGAATGCCGATATGCCGTCAAACGCCACAACCGACAGCGCCGCAACCGACACATCGATCATCACCGTGGAGCATGTCCGATTCTCCTATTCAACGGACGCCGGCGGCACACCGGTGCTGGACGATTGCTCCCTGACGGTGTCGGCCGGCGAGACGGTGGCGATATCGGGCCGCAACGGTTCCGGCAAATCCACGCTGGCACGACTGCTCTGCGCATTGGAACGGCCCGATCGCGGCGACGTCACCGTGGACGGGATTCCGGTCGCGGTTCGCGGGAGCTCTCGCCGCCCTCGCAGACCAAGCAGAGCGGATCTGGCGAGACTACGCCGCACGGTGGGCTATGTGATGCAGCATCCGGAGAGGCAGCTGTTCGCCGACACCGTCGCCGATGACGTGGCGTACGGTCCGCGCAATCTCGGGCTTGACAGGCATGAGGTCAAGGAACGTGTGAACGAGGCGATGCGGCTGCTCGGCATCGAGCATCTTGCCGATCGTTCGCCGTTCGCCCTGTCGGGCGGGCAGCAGCGGCTCGCCGCCATCGCCGGCGTGATCGCCTGCCGTCCGAGGATTCTGGTCATGGATGAGCCGACGAGTAGTCTGGATGCCACTGCCAGTGCGACCATCCGTGATCTGATCGTCACGCTGCATGATCGCGGAGTCACCGTCGTGCTGATCACGCATAGTCGTGAGGAGATGGCGTTGGCCGACCGAATCATCGACCTCTCCCCCGCCGATGGCAATTCCCCCGACCATGACGACTCCCCCAGCGATGACGGTGCACGACGTTTCACGTCGAACACCGTCGTGGAATCCGAAGGGCATGGCAGAAGACCATCGTTCGTCGCCTCGCTCGATCCGCGGGTGAAGATGACGACGTTCCTGATCATGATGTTCACCGCGTTCACGATCTCCACGCCCGTGCAATTGGGCGTCGCCGCGGCGATCGTGCTGGGGATACTGGCCGCGGCACGACTCAGCCCGTTGAAGGTACTGCACACCATGCGCCTGTTCCTCGCCCTGTTCGCCGTGATGTGGGTGCTGAATCTGTGCTTCACCAGATCGGGAACCGTGCTGGTGAGCATAGGCCCGCTGCCGATCACCGATGATGGTCTGTGGATCGCCACACTGTATTTCTGCCGCTTCGTACTGGTGATCGTTCTGGGAGCGGTGATCCTTGAAACCACCACGCCCACGGCGATGACCGACGCCTTCGAGTCGCTGATGCGGCCGTTGCGCCGGTTCGGTTTGCATACCGACGAGCTGGCGCTGGTGATGAGCCTGGCGCTGCGGTTCATCCCCACGCTCACCGCGGAAACCCGATCGATCATCGACGCGCAGTCGGCCCGTGGCGGCTCGATCGAAACCGGTTCGCCCATGCAGCGCATCCGCGCCATGGTCGCCATCGCCGTACCGATCTTCGCCGGCACCCTGCGTCACGCCGACAATCTTTCCCTGGCGCTCGATGCCCGCTCCTACGAGGGCGGCGCCCACCGCACGCACTGGCATTGGCTCGTCCTTGGATGGCGGGACATCGTATTTGCCTCGGTCTGCGCACTCTACGTGGCGGCGATCATCGCGCTTCCGCTCATGCCGCCGTTCATGAACATGGCCGACTGACGATCACGCGGCCCGACCGAGTATGCCATACCCATTCGCCATTGCCCACGATGATTGGCTCCTCCGTCTCATCGGAACCCGGCAGCCGCACCTGAGCGGTGACGCCCACCGGCACGTTGACACGCAGCTCGATACCGTCACCGGTTCGACGCCAGTCCACGGCGATACGACCGTATGGACAGTCATGATGGGCCGAGACATAATCCAAACCTTCGAAGCAGTGAGGCGCCACACGGATTCGACGATAGCCGGGTGCCTCGGGAGCCAGTCCGGCGATACACCGATTCATCCAATCGACGACCGCACCGAGTGAATAGTGGTTGAACGACGTCATCTCACCGGGATTGATCGTGCCGTCCGGCAGCATGGAATCCCATCGCTCCCAGATCGTGGTGGCACCCATCGTCACCGGATAGAGCCACGAGGGGCATTCGGTCTGGTTGAGCAGACGCCATGCCAGATCCGGATATCCGGCCTCGGTAAGCGCATCGCAGAGCAGCGGGGTACCGACGAATCCGGTGCCGATATGGAAACCACCCTCCCTTACCAGCGCCGCTAATCGTCGGCCTGCCCCATCCCGCTGCCGATCGTCGGCGAGGAGTCCCCACTGCAGAGAGAGTGCGTAAACGGTTTGCGCATCCGAAGCGATCCGACCATCATCGTCCACGTATGCTTCGACGAATGCATCGCGTATCAGGGCCGCCAACATCCCATACCGAACGGAGATCGCCTTTTCGCCGATGGCCTCGGCGGCGTCCGCCACGATCTGAGCGCACCGCGCAAAGCATCCGGTCGCTACCACATCGGGATCGGCCTTGGCCTTGCCCGGCTCGTCCGGAGGGGCGGTTGGATCCAGCCAGTCGCCGAACTGGAATCCTCCCTGCCACAGGTGGTTGTCTCCGGCAAGTTCGTTCACGCGATCCACCCATGCGGTCATACTGGGCAGCTGTCGTTTGAGTATCCCGTCGTCGCCAGTACTCAGGTAGATGTTCCATGGCACCACCACTGCCGCATCTCCCCAGGCGCAGGCGGCCGGATCATGTTCGAGGAACGTCGGATTGGGAATGACATGGGGCACTCCACCGTCCGGGTACTGTTCCGCAGCGAGATCCTTCAGCCAACCGACCAGCAGACCAGAGACGTCGAACAGTTCCAGCGCGGTGGGACTGAACACCTGAATGTCACCGGTCCATCCCAATCGCTCGTCTCGTTGCGGACAATCCGTAGGAATGTCGATGAAATTCGATCTAGTGCTCCAAACCACGTTGTCGTGCAAGCGGTTCAGCAGATCGTTCGAGCAGACGAACCATCCAATGCGGCTCAGTGCCGTGCCGACCACCACGAATTCAACGTCGTCAATCATCAGATCATCGATACCCGTCACCTCCGCATAACGGAAGCCATGCAGGGTGAAGACCGGTTCCAACGTTCTGGGATCGGGACCGTCGAGAATGTAGGTGTCGGTCGCCTTGGCGGCCCGCAGCGGTCTGACGCCGAGTTCGTCGTGTTCCAGCACTTCTGCATGCCGAACGGTGACGATGCCGTCCGGCGCAAGACCACGCACATGCAGGCGAACCCAGCCCACGGCGTTCTGACCGAAATCCACTAGGGTCTTCCCGGATGGAGACTTCCAGATCCGCTGCGCACGCATCGTCCCGACGGGGAGAATGGACGGCCCATCGGGAGCGACGAGCCGTTCGGTGCCGGATTCCACCACCCGTACCGGCATGATCGGCGAATCGTCCAGATCAACACGATAATCGATGATCGTGCCGTTGTACAGATCGGCGCTGACCACGGCGCTTGACCGTGCCCGCCATTCCTCGTCGGTACCCACGGTGATTCGCTTGCCGCTTTCGGTGGTGATTTCCAGCTGCGCGCAGAGCGCCAGACGACTGCCGTAATGCGCGCGTCGGCTTTCCCATTTGAGATAGCCGCGATACCAGCCATCTCCCACTAGGGATGAGATCGTATTCTCTCCCGATCGAATCAGATCGGTGACGTCGAGAGTCCGGTAGCGCAGTCGATGAGGGTATGAGGTCCAACCCGGGTCGAGTACGCTGTCCGTCACGACCCGGCCGTTGATGGTCGCACGGAATACACCGTGCGCGGTGATGTACAGCCGTGCCGACATGACCCGATCCTTGACATGGAATGTATGGAACAGCTCAGGTGCCGGCTGATCGAGATCGGCGATGCCCTCCGGAGTAATGAACCTCGCCGTCCAATCCCGTTCGTGCAGCAGCCCGGCTTCAACCGCAGCAGGAGAGCTCCAAGGACCCCAGCCGTCGATCTCTCCGGCAACCCTCACGCGAACGACCGCACGCTGTCGAGATCGCAAAGGCTCGACCGGCCAGGGCACGAGCACCTGGCGATCACCTTCGACGGTAAGGGTGCGGCGGTCTCCACCGTCGAAGGAGACTTCCACCTGATACGCGGTCTGTCTGAACGGTGAGGACGACCGGATCTTCCACGACAGCCGAGGAGCTGCATAGCCGATGCCCAAGCAATCACCTGGAGTCTGATGTTCGAACGATAGATCGTAGACGATTCCTTGGCTATTCACGCCGACCGACCTCCTTCCTCGTCCTTCTCGTTTCCATCGGACATTGAACCGGAAGGATTATCCGTTTCCGCTTCGGCCACCGTGGCCAATTCCGATCCCATAGCTGCTTCCGCTGCCATCTCGGCCTCGACTTCCTTGCGACGGGCCTCGTTGTCAGCGCGAATCACGGCGATCTCACGGTCGAGCTTGTAGAAACACAGGATGAAGGCCACGACGGCGAACATCACCAACGGAACGATCGTGTAAAGCATCCGGATCATGTCAAGACCGGATTGGGGGACGGCCTGCGAGTCGTTTGCCGTGTCGTAGTGAGCCATGCCCAGCAGCACGCCGAGCAGACCTGCGCCGAGACCGGATCCGATCTTCGCCGCGAAGCTGTTGATGGCGCTGAGGGTGCCCTCCATACGGGGGATGCCCTTCCACTCGTTGTAGTCGGCGCAGTCGATGATCAGCAGCGCCACCACCATGGCGATCGGGGATGATCCGACGGAGGCCAGCACGCCGCCTACGATCAGCATCGGCACGTTGTCATAGGCGAACCAGTTGATGCCATAGCCGATGCAGCTGAGGAACAGGAATCCGATCATGAGTTTCGTGGTGGAGGTACGACGGATGATGGCCGGATACAGGAAGGCCAACGGGATGCCGACGATCATGACTGCGTTCAGTATGCTCATGGCGGAGAGATCACCGACAATGTGCTTGAAGTAATACACCTGCACACCCATATTGATGATGATGTTGAACACGAAGGTGGCGAACGCGATGATGTAGATATATCCGTTGTGCCGCAGTACCGACAGTACGTCACGGAACTTCGTCTTCTCGCCATGGGTCTGCACGTCGGCGTCGGTGACCTCCTTGATGAAGACGAATCGCATGATGCCGATCACCGCCAGAGGCAGGGCGAACATGCCGACCAGCGAGCTCCACCCCTGCGGGGATATGGCGAACTTCGCCATCAGGGTGGGGAATGCCACATTAAAGACGACTGCGGGAATCATGAGCAGTGTGCCACCCCAGGTGTTGATGGCGGTGTAATCCTCCTTGCGGGGGAACGCCCTGACCATATAGACAACGTTGCCACAGTTGAGGAACGTGTTGAACAGGGAGTTGACCATGGTGTACATCACGAAGATCCAGCCCACCTTCACCGGCAGGGCGAAGCTTTCCGGAGTGGAGTACATCAGCCAGGTAAACAGCCACACGCCGATGATGCACCATTCATACGGACGACCGCGACCCCAGCGGGTATTGGTTCTATCAACCAGGTACCCGCCGACGAGATCGATCACACCATCGAACAGCTTGCTTACCAACAGGATGCTGCCGACGATGGCGGCCGGCATGTGCAGGGTGTCGGTACAGTAGATGGTCAAATAACCGAGAATCAATGTGGCAACTGTGTATGAGACTCCTCGCGACTGCCATACCAGCATCTTGCCGAAACTGATGGTGCGCTTGCCTTCCTGAGGAGGCTTGGATCCCTTTCCCGTACGGGTATCGGATCCTGTGCGAGCATCGGGAATCTCATTCCCCCTGGTGGTTGCGGCACCATCGCCGACCACGGACTCCGTCGTTGCAGTTGCCATGGTTGTTCTCCTGTTTCTCCTAGATTATCGATGTCATTGTCATTAATGCCGTATTCGTCTGCCGATCACGCGTCGACGATGACGCGCGCACGGCACAGGTTGAGGATCTGACCGAATCGGTCGTCAGAGTCCCCATGACGGTTCGCCGCAACACGGACGACCGGGAAGTACGTACCGGGCCGGGAGTAGGCATGCTCGGTCTCGGCGACGCCACGCTCACCGTCGTCCCAGATCCCGTCGAAGGTGGATCGCGTGCCGTACCCCTCTCCTTCGCCGAAGTTCCATTCCACGGTGACGACCATGCCGGCACCGTGCGGCACCCGCGCTTCGGCGACAAGATGCACCGGCTCCCCGGCCCGGACGTGCACAGCCTCGAGCCCGTCTGCCAACAGGGTCACCATTGGCTGCAGCCCCTTGCGTTCGTCGGGGTCGTTCGGAGTGAGCATCTGTCCGCCGTCGATGACGTATCGGGTCGAGGGATTGGGCTCCACGCCGTGTTCCACCCAAGCTGCAAGGTCGAGCAGGGACTGATACAGGGTACCGAGGTAACTCACCAGATGAGTGTCATCGAGCACCTCCTCACCGTCGTCGTGAATGGCATGGTCGGTCACGTACACACGGAATCGATCTTCGAAGTCGTCTCCCGCCCATTCGCGGACCTTGTTCACATACCAGTCGGCCTGCGAGGAAAAGGCGCTTTCGTCCATCTGCGAAAGACAGACGATCATCTTTCCGTTGAATTTGCCGTTCTGCAGTGATCCGCATCCCGACAGGGCAAATCCGGGGCCGTAGTTCTTGGCGCGTCGAGGATAGATCGGCTCGCCGTGTTCGTCCCGGTAGATGTCCCACTGCTTCGGAGCATCCTCCCCCGGGCGCGGCACCTGATGGCGGTGGTAGGTTTGGATGGCGATGTAATCGGAGTTGTCGATGAACACCGTATCGCCGGGCTTGATGGCAGAAAGACGTTCCGCCATGTCCTGGATGCCGAATCCCGGAGCAAGCGTCACCACGTTGCCTGCTCGGCTCTCCAGCGGCACTTCAAAGCCCGCCGACGCCCCGGAGGTGACCTTCAATGTGGCGAAGTACACGTATGGATCGCCTTCAGGCAAGGATTCCAGTTCGATCCACGGTCGCCCGCCCATACCATTGACGCCGTTCATGCGTTCGAAGGAGGAATTGGCGCCCGTGGCGTGGGTGTCGATGTCGTCCCCGACCCGACCGGGAACGTGAACTCGCACCACCTTGGTTTCGAATCTGATACGGTCCCACGCCGCCGAACCGTTCGGATCGTAGCCAAGATATCCCGGCTTGGTCCAGAAATCATCGAAGTACGTGTCGTCATCGGAATCGACCAACGGTCGGACGACCGGCAGTGATCCGTCATCGAGCAGATTGTTCAGCGCCCAGGTCCGCAGGGGAAATCCGAAGTCGGTGACTTCATGCAGGAAGGCAGTCTCCTCGTCGGTGAGTCCGGCGAACGGATCGCCGCTACCTCCCGGTTCGAGCGCATCGTTGATCGAATCAAAGCAGTGTCGCAGCACACGCTTGCCGTGGGAACGAATGGTCTGAGTGTTGGGAATCGAGGTGGGAGTGCCGATGATGTATGGCACCGAACCGTCCCAAGTGGCAGTGTTCTGTACACAGGCGATGGACTTGTAGCCTCCTCCCGATCCTCCGTACACGTAGCCGTATGGCCGGTGCGGCCCGTACATGTCAGCGGCCACGGTTCGCGAGTATTCCGCGGCGCATGCGCTTTCGCGATACATCATGGTCGGGTCCGGAAATGAGGCGAACGGCGTGGTGAACCCCATATTCGTTTCTACGAAGTACGCACCATGCGTCAGTGCGAAGGTGATTCTGTCCTTGAGTCCGGTCAGGGAGTCGGAAGCATCCTCATGGTTTTGCATCGGGGCCACGAAGTGGAAGAACCGGCCCTCGTAATGCTCGGGTTCCGGGAAGAAGAACGAAAATCGTGCATCGGTTCCCCTGAATCCTCCATGCACGTAGCGGCACCGAACGCCTTGGCGCGCTCTCCACTCGTCGATGTCAATGTATGGTCGGTTGTATTGCGTGTCCGTCGTTGGATCATACGGTGCCGTGAATTCGGCGTTCATGCGATTCTCCTTTGAATCTTCGGATTTCTATGTTTGCGATCGACTTGGGGTCATCGAGCCGTTGCGATGATGGCCTGCCCCTCCTTTCCAAGCATGGGGACGATGACCTTACCTGTAACGCCTTCGAGCACGGTGGTACGGGTCATGTCCCAAGCGTCGATCACTTCGACGTCGTACGAACGGGTGTCGGGCAGTTCGATCTCAGTATGGACGCAGCATTGACGGGAGAGATACCACACCATCACATCGTCGTCGCTGCGTCCCTGAATCGGTCGTAGGTCTTGCACGAGATCAAGAAACCGCTTCTCGTCGAGTCTCATGATTACCTCGGTCATGGTGCCCTTGACGCCATCAGGGAGCTCACCGCTTTTGCGCATGGCCAGCAGTTCGTTCACCGGCATACCGAACGCGCCGCCGACCGCGGGCTCCATATCGTTCGGCAGAGATTCCATGACCTCTCGCAGGAAAGCGATGCGTACGGGACTTTCACCATGCAATTCCCCTCCTCGAGCCCACCACAGCACGTCGTCGGGATCTTCGAAGGTTTCGCCATGTGTGCAATAGCCGCCGAGCGTGAATGCGGTCCAGAATCGATCTACCAGTTCGAACGCCGAAAGATTGCCCCAATCATAAATGATGTTGCCCTCATAACCCACCTCGTCGAAGATCACGGGCTTGCCATGCCTTTCGATGAGATCACGCACCAACCCGGTATGCCCGTTCTGCACGCAGCAGTGCGTGGTGTTCGGTTCATCGAAATCCCAGTAGTTGACGAAATTGTGGTTGCTCAGCAGATGATGATACGGGTCATTGCCCCCGATGAACGCAGCGAAGTCACGCCACCATGAATCCTCGAAATCGGTCATGAGATCGTATTCGTTGGCCAGAGACCACCAGACATTGGGCAGTGCGGCAAGACGACGAACGGCATAGTCCAGATACGTCAGGCATTCCTCATGGCTCATTCGCGCGAATCCCCAGCGATCATAGGGATGGAACAGAATGAGGTCGACTTCGATGCCGATCCGTCGCATTTGACCGATGCGGCGCTCCAGCTCGTCCCAGTATCGGTAGCAGGGGCGGCTCGAGTCGAATCTTCCACCGGTTCTTTCAAACGGGAACCATTGCGGGTCTGCCGCATTGGCGAAGTAGTGCTTGGGGAACACGCACATGCGCACCTTGTTGAAAGGCGCTTCGGTCAGCGTCTCAATGGTCTGATCGATGAGCTCCTGACTTTGATGCACCAAAGCATAGACGGTGGTGCCGAAGGGACGGTACGGAGTTCCGTCATCGTAGGCGAATCGCGCACCGTTCGCCCTCACCATGCCATGCAGAGAACTAAGATCGACATGCCAAAGGGCCGCCGATTCCTTCCGCTCGGAATCATGCAGGGAAAGATCCTCCGATTGCGCCGGCAGACATTCCTCCGAACCATCGCCCTCGAACAGACCCCGGACCCGCCAGGTGCAGTGTCCGGCATGCAACGGAAGGAAGCGGATCACGTACCGTCCATCACCGGCATGGAAGCCTTTGACTCGGGTCGTCGTTCCGGCAAGCGTGAAGATCGCCTCCAGATCGACAGCCACCTCCTGACCGATCTTCGGAGGTTCGCCGCGGAAGTTCAGTTCGAATGTCCTATAGCACTGCATGAAATCGTTTTCCTTTGCGCTCAACTATGACGAACGATTCTCGATGGCTCTACATTGAACCAGCTTGTTTGATGGTGTCCACCATATCTTTTGTATAACGTTCTACACATTACCACAATTTGTACATCGAAAGTACAAACCTCTGCAATCACAATAATCATTCGGCGTGTCTAGGGAAATGCATTGTAGAACAGCACACAACATCGACGGTTTTCATGCATCGATGTATGCTTTTTCCATGACGTCGACACCAGAACCCACCGGCAAGCATCGGAATCCGACCATCAAGGATGTGGCCGCCGAAGCCAACGTGTCCGTGTCGGCGGTGTCCAAGGTGCTGCGCAACGCCTACGGAGTGAGCGACGAGATGCGCACCAAGGTCAACAAGGCCGCTCAGACGCTGGGATACCGTCCCCGCACGGCCGCGAGATCGATGCGAGGCAGATCGTATTCCATCGGCATCGTGATGCCCGGCATCGTCTCATCATTCCCCACGCAGATCGCCGAGGAGATCGACGAGGTCTTCAAACCCACGCAATACCAGCCGCTCATCGCCGTCGGCGGAGCTCTCGGCACCGAACAGATCAACGCCGCCGAGGCGATGCTCGACCGACAGATTGACGGCATCATCCTCATCTCCCCCTGGATGGACATCTCATGGGTGGAGCGGCTCGCCAAGCGAACACCCACCGTACTGGTGGCCCGCAACGGCATCGGCACCCACTACGATTCCGTGACGGACAACGCCTTCGAAGGTTCCTTGGCCATGGTGAACTATCTGGTGGAGCTGGGGCACCGCAGCATCGCCTACACCTCCATGCCTGACGGCGGTCTCAAACGCCCTTATGTGCTATCGCACACCAGCCGGCAGGACGGATATGAATACGCCATGAAGATGCACGGACTCAGGCCACGCATCGTGACGACCACCTACAGCGAGGACGGAGGATACACGGCCGGATGCCAGCTGCTTGACGACGACAACCCGCCGACCGCCATCTACGCAGGCTCCGACATCGCCGCATTCGGCGTGATGAGAGCAGCCCAAGAACGGGGACTGCGCATTCCCGAGGATCTCACCATCACCGGATACGACAACGTCTTCGCATCCGGTCTGCACGGAGTGAGTCTGACCACCATCGACCAGTCCAGCAACGAAATGGGCAAAACGGCGGCAAAGCTGCTGATCGAACGGATCAACGGCCGAACCGAGTCGGTATGCCGAGTCGAATCGCCGAAACTTGTGATCAGGGGATCGTCGGCCCATCCAGCCAAACGATAGCATTCCCGACAGCACAAGCGACATGCCGACGGTGTTCGTCGCTCATACTAGATGTAGAATGTTCTACGAAATGGAATCATCAATGTAGAATCCATTCCGTAATTATCCAGCGAAAAGAGCTCGTTATGAACTCCTCAGTGCAAAAATTCGATCCCAAATCCGCACTCGTCGATGCACAGTGGATCACCATCGATGATGGTATTCCCCCAGGAGAGCGTCCGGCCTACGATTTCCGAACCGTCTTCGATCTGCCGCAATCGTCATGTGCGGCGACAGCCCGCCTGACCGTCACCGCACACGGTATCTACGAAGCCTTCCTCAATGGAATGCGAATCGGTGACGACGAATTGCGCCCCGGATTCACCAGCTACTCCAAGACCCTGTATGTGCAGCAGTACGATGTCTCATCGATGCTGCGCCCCGGAAGCAACGAACTGCGTCTGCGCGTCAGTGACGGATGGTATCGAGGTCGATGCGGATACTCTCGTTTCGCCGATAGTTTCGGTAATCGGATCGCCGTCATCGCATCGCTTAATCTCGACGGAGATGATCATTCGCAACGCATCGACACCGACGGCCGCTGGCAGGTGACGGTCAGCGAAATAGTTCAAGCCGACCTCATGGACGGACAGACCACCGATTTCACCCGCATAGGGCATGAATCATGGCAGCCCGTGGCGATCAGCAGCGATCCCCTCACTTCGGATCGGGAACGCTTCGCCATCGATCCCGCACCTCCGATCCGTTGTTGCGAGCGATATGTTCCCCGGTCCATCACAAGACTGGCTTCAGGACGACAAATCGTGGATTTTGGACAGAACATCAGCGGATGGGTCCGTCTGTCCGAACTCGGTCCGGCAGGGACCAGGATAACCCTGACGCACGGCGAGGCCCTGAACACCGACGGCGATCTGACCACCGACCATCTGAGAGCGCTGGTCGGCCCAGAAATGACTCCGTTGGAAGCCGGCCAGATCGATCATGTGATCTCACGCGGACGCGAGGAAGACGTCTTCGAACCGCGCCATACCACGCATGGATTCCGCTATGTGGCCGTGGATGGCTTGGCGAATGATCTTTCCCCCGACGATATCAGCGCATTCCAAGTACGTAACGATCTCACCCATATCGGCACCTTCTCGTGTGGAAACGATGAAGTGAACGCACTTCACCGCATCGCGGTTGCCAGCTGGCGGGCCAATTCCTGTGCAGTTCCCACCGATTGCCCGCAACGAGAACGGTCCGGCTACACCGGAGACATACAGATCTTCGCCCATACGGCCGCATTCCTCGACGACATCGACTCCTTCCTGCGATCATGGCTGAGATCGCTTGCCGATGATCAACTCTCCGATGGCCGTGTCACCAATGTGGCGCCCAACTGCGGCAACGGCCCGGATTACGATCCGAATGATATCATTCACGGCGCCGGAGGGTGGGGGGACGCCGCCACGGTGGTTCCCTGGGAGCTATATCAGGCATACGGTGATATCGATGCGCTTCGAGAGAACTATCAGATGATGAAACGCTGGGTGGAGTTTCAGGAGCGAAAAGCCGCATCCTCACGGCATCGAGATCGCGTCGCGGCCCGGCCGACTCCGGCACCGCACGAACGGTATATATGGGATACCGGATGGCAATGGGGCGAATGGCTGGAGCCTGACATGGTCTTTGATCCCGTCAAAGTCGGTTTCTGGGAGCAGGGCATCGTGGCCACGGCATATTTCGCGCACAGCGCCGAAATCCTCTCCCGCACGGCCCACGCGCTCGGACGCGCCGACGACGAACTTCGATTCGGGAAACTGGCCGAACTGGTTCGACTAGCATGGAGAGCGGAATTCATGCACGATGACGGCACGCTTGTTCGAGACACTCAGGCCAGCTACGTTCGGGCATTGCGGTTCGGGCTGATCCCCGAACCGCTCCGACCCGCCGCCGCTGCACGCCTTGCGAAGCTCATCGAAGACGATGGCTGCAAACTGGCCACCGGCTTCCTCTCCACCGGCATGCTGCTGCCCACGCTCGCCGATTACGGATATGCCGATCTGGCCTATCGTCTTCTACTGGGGCATGACGAACCGGGCTGGATGGTGATGCTCGATCGAGGAGCCACTACGGTTTGGGAAAACTGGCACGGAGTGGACGAGCAGGGGCATCCGACCGAATCTCTCAACCATTACTCCAAGGGTGCGGTCATCACCTTCCTGCACGAATACACCGCAGGATTGAAAGCCACCGCCCCCGGATATCGGTCCTTCACCGTCCGACCCTACGTGTATCCGCCGTTCGACCATGCCAAGGCGACGCTCGAATCGCCATACGGTCGCATAGAGGCCGGGTGGCAGGTAGACGGGGACGCGGTAATCGTGACCGTTCACGTCCCGGAAAGCACGGAAGCCACGGTGGTGCTGCCCGACGGCACCAGATGCCATCCGAATCCCGGCGATCATGCGTGGACGTACCGATTGTAGACCGCGCCACCTGCAATCCGAAAACCGACATCTCAACCGAAGGAACGCTTATGAAACGTTATCTGGACCCGACCCTCTCTCCTCGTCAACGGGCCAACGACCTACTGGGCAGGATGAGCATCGACGAGAAAATGGCTCAGGTGACCTGCTATTTCGTGCCGGACTTCACCATGGACCCTGCCGATTTGCCAAGGACCGACACCGACTACGCGTACGGGGCCGGACAGATCAGCTGTCTGACGATGCGAGACCTCGAAACGCTGGATCAGGTGACGACCATGCAGCGGGCCATCCAGCAACGATTCATGGAACTCAGCCCCCACCACATTCCAGCCATCTTCCATATGGAAGGTATATGCGGAGCCTACTCCCCCGGAGCGACCAGCTTCCCTTCGGGCATCTCGAGAGGCGCCGCTTGGGATCCTGAGTTGGAGCGGAGCATCGGCGACGTTGTCGGAAGACAGGAACGAGCCATCGGCATCAGCCAGACATTCGCACCCGTACTGGATATCTCCCGTGATTCCCGCATGGGACGTCAGGGGGAAACCTACGGGGAGGATCCCACGCTGGCGTCGGCGTTGGGATCGGCGTTCACCGATGGTGTGCAGTCCAGCCGCCCCGACGGCTTGACCACGGAAGCCGTGGCCAAGCACTTCACCGGATTCCACGCCGCTCTCGGCGGCATCCACGGCGCCAATGTGGAGCTGAGCGATCTCGAACTGCGAGAACAATACGCCAAACCTTTCCAAGCAGCCATCAGCGAAGCTCATCTGCGAGGCATCATGCCCTGCTACGCTTCGATCCGCAACGAACCAGCATCGGGTTCCAAACGCCTGTTGACAGCCCTGCTGCGCGATGAGATGGGATTCGACGGTCTCGTCGTCTCCGACTACGGCGCAATCACCAACATACACACGGTGCAGAAGGTGACGGAAAGCCTGACCGAAGCCGGACTGCGGGCCATGGAGGCCGGCATGGATCAGGAGCTGCATGTCCGGTCCGCGTTCAATAACGAGCTGGCCGAATGGTTCCGCAGCGGCAAGGCGGATATCGCCATACTCGACCGCGCGGTGCATCGAGTGTTAGAGGCCAAGTTCCGCATGGGCCTGTTCGAGCATCCCTTTGCGCTGCAGGGTGATGAGCTGATGAGCGAGTTCTTCCATGACGGCGACGCCGATGTCACGCTTCGGGCCGCTCTGGAATCGATGACGTTGCTGAAGAACGACGGTACGCTGCCCATCGCCGACGGCATTCGCACGATCGCCGTCATCGGTCCGCATGCCGAAAACGCCCGGTACCTGTTCGGGGGATACACGCATCTGTCGATGGCCGAAGGCGCCGTGGCGGCCATGACATCCATGGCCGGTATCACCACCGCCGAAGATTCCGGGGCCGGCACATTCGAGACACTTCCCGGAACCCCGATCCAAAGGTCCGAAGGAGGTAGATTCGACGCAATCCTGCACCGACTACACCCGAAGGCCACCACGCTCGCAGACGAACTGCGTCGGCTGCTTCCCGGCATTACCGTCATCACTGCACACGGCTACGATCATTCCGGTACCGACGAATCCGGATTCGATGAGGCTCTGCAGGCGGCGGCACAGGCCGATCTGGTCATCGCCACGGTGGGTGGCAAGCACGCCACCTCGTCGATAGCATCGATGGGCGAGGGCGTGGACGCCACGGACATCAACCTCTCCCTCGCACAGGAACGGTTCATCGAACTGCTCGGCGAAACCGGCAAATCCATGGTGCTGGTGCATATGAACGGCCGTGCGATCTCCAGCGACGCCGCCGACCGGTACGCCAATGCGATCCTCGAAGCATGGAACCCTTCGGAATCCGGATTCGAAGCCATCGCGCGCACCCTGACGGGAGACTACAATCCGGCCGGCCGTCTGCCGGTCACCGTTCCGTACACCGCCGGGCAAATCCCCTTGTACTACAATCATCCAAACGGCTCCGCATGGCATCAGGGAGACAGCGTCGGATTCCCGGAATACGTGGATTCCCCGCACACGCCGCGATATCCCTTCGGCCATGGCCTGTCGTATTCGAGGTTCGCCTACGAGGATCTGACCATCAATGACACCGACGTACGGGTCGGAGACGTCGTAACGATATCGGTCACGATAGCGAACGTCTCCAATCGTGACGGCGAGGAGGTCGTGCAGCTCTACGTGCGCGACCGATACGCCAGTATGACACGCCCCGTGATGGAACTGGCCGGATTCCGCCGTCTGCCCATCGCCGCAGGGAGACGCCGCAGGATCACGTTCGATCTGAAAACCAGTCAGCTGGCCTTCCTCACCGTTGATCGGCAGTGGAAGATCGAACACGGCACCATCGATGTGTTCGTTGGCGGATCCTCGCAGGATCTGCAACTTCATGGAAAGTTCGAAATTCTCGGCGACCGGATCATTGAGGGGAAGGAGCGCGGATTCTACGCGAAGTCCGTCGTCGAATGATCGATGCGGAGCGTTCGCAACTGCCACAGGACAATCGCACAGTCACTGCGCGGTATTCATGGAGCAGGCCCCCGCAGGTCGTCGCGAAGTGTCCGCGGAACCGCATCGCATCGTGATAACACTGCCGAAGCCGTGGAAAGGCTGGCCTCAGCACATTGCGTTGAACACATAGCACAGGAGGAACAATCGGCTCTTCCGATTTTGGTGTGTAGGGGGCGTGTGTCATAGGTGGGTCTGGATGGTGTGTCTGAAGCCACCGGTGTGCAGTAGGCTGCGGGTGATGTAGTTGTCGAGGTTGCGGAAGCCGAGGGCGATGCCGCGTAGGGTCTCGAGCCTGCCGTTGATGGCCTCGGTGGGCCCGTTGGCGCTGTGCTCCCGGTCGAAGAACGCGAGGACGTCGCCCATGCGGCGTTTCAGAGTACGGCCCAAGACGGCGAGTTCGGGGCAGCCGGGCGCGGCTCCCCTGGCGTTGAGCGCCTCGATGAGCTCGGCCATCACGCCCTTGCCCTTGCGTCTGTCCTCCTGCGCGTAGCAGCGGATGATCCTCTGGTAGGCGCCGTGCGCTAGCCTCAACGCGACGTTGGCGGGGTCGTCGAGCAGGCGGGCGGCGCGCTCCTTCTGCTTGTCGGTCCTCAAGGTCTCGATCTTCAACAGCACGCGTCGTCCCCGTCCAAGCGTTTCGGGTCGCCGATCAGCGTCTCCATGCCCTTCTCCAATACGGCCTTATTGACGGCCCCCCACGAGCAATGCAGGTCGCGCGCGCACGCCAGGATGCTCTTCGACTTCAGCACGACCTCGGCCGCGGCCCACCACGCCGCCGCCTCCGTCAGCCGCCTGCCCTCCGGGGCGACGCGGGTCAGGTCGTCCGTCCACGAGCGCGCGCACGGCACGCACTCGTAGCGGCGCACCCGCACCATCAGATGCACGGCGTGCTGGCCGACCGGCGTGTGCGCCAACCGGCGGAGCCACGAGGAGCGGATCCGTCCGGCGTCACCGCACCGCGCGCAACGGCGTGCCGTGTCGTCCCCGGACTCGCAGCCGATCAGCCACACACCCGCACGCGAGCCGGCCTTCTCGTGCCGCTGCCAGACGGGATTCAACCCCAGCTTGTCGAGACCGAGCAGGACACGGCCATCAAACGCGCTAGACTCGATGGCAAGCCGCGCGGTTTTCTTCATTTTTGGCGCTATTGCTGTTTTCGTGGGTGTGGGTTCGTCGTTGAGCCGTTGATTTCGTAAGCGTGAGGGGCGTTCCCGTGTATTCTGTTTTCCGACCAAAGAAATGAACCACGGAGAACGCCTGATGAACAGCTTATTCAAACGTCTTCTCAACGTCAAAGGCATGGTCGTCGAGGACGTGCGGGTCGCGGACTCGCCGCTGCGTCCCGAGCCCGTGCTC
>NZ_NMWU01000014.1 GCF_002860355.1 Bifidobacterium margollesii | reverse complement strand
CGGCCGGACCGCATGTCCGCCCGGCCAACGCGGGATTCCGGATCTGACGATCGGGCGATCTCGACCAATCAATCATCAGACCAACCGACCAATCACCATCAATAACAAAGGAGTTACTCACATGGAAACCAGGAAGCTCGGCAACACCGGTCTTGAAGTCCCGATCCTCAGCGTCGGCGGCGCCCCGCTCGGCGGCGAGTACGGCGAGGTCAACCAGGATCTCGTCAACGAGACCATCCAGGTGGCCTTCGAGAACGGCATGAACCTCATCGACACGTCGCCGTGGTACGGCCGCACCCAGTCCGAGAAGAACATCGGCGTGGGCCTCAAGGGCATCGACCGTTCCTCCTACATCATCACCACCAAGTGCGGCCGCTACGAGCCCGGCAAGTGGGACTTCTCCACCGAGCGCATCAAGCGCAGCGTTCCGGAGAGCATGGAGCGCCTCGGCCTCGACTACATCGACGTGGTCGAGTGTCACGACATCGAGTGGGGCGACATCCATCAGGTGATCGACGAGGCGCTGCCCGTGCTGCGCGACTACAAGGAGCAGGGCATGATCGGCTTCATCGGCGTGACCGGCTACGACCTCGACCTGCTGGAGAAGGTGGCCGTCGAGGAGGAGCTCGACACCATGATGACGTACTGCAACTACGATCTGCAGAACCGCAGCCTGCTGCCCGTGTCGAAGCGTCTGGCCGAGAAGGGCATCGGCGTGTTCAGCGACTCCCCGCTTTCCATGGGCGCGCTCACCGCCAAGGGTGCTCCGGAATGGCATCCGGCCGACCCCGCGTTCCTCAAGCGCGCGCAGGAAGTCGCCCAGCTGTGCCGCGACAACGGCACCACCATCGAGAAGGTGGCCATGCAGTTCTCGGTGAACAATCCGGAGGACAGCGGCATCTCCACCACCGTGGTCGGATGCAGCAAGCCGCAGAACGTACTGCGCAACATCGCCGAGATCGGCGTGCAGCCCGATCCCGACCTGCTCAAGCAGATCGAGGAGATGTTCGCCGACTGGCTCGACGTGAGCTGGGATGGTCTCAAGCCCCCGAAGGCCGACAAGGACTGAGAGAACATCATGACCGATCAGCATACCGACACGATCGCCACCGCGATTTCCTCCCCGGGATCCGGAGAGCCGATCGACATCGTGGACGGTCACGTCCACTTCTGGGACACCACCCGGCTGACCTACGACTGGCTGGCCGAATGCGGCGATCTCAACGCACCGATGCTCCCCGAACGCCTCCGCACCGAAATCGAAACCACCGAAACCTCCATACCGTTCCGCATCAAGGGATTCGTGCAGGTGCAGGCCGACGCCGACCCCGCCGAGAACTTCGACGAAATCGCATGGATCAAAGGCTTCCGCGGCGAATACCCCTTCCTCGGCATGGTGGCCTACGCGGCTCTGGAAGACGGCGAAGCCGTCGAGGAGACGCTGGCCAGGCTGGAGGCCGACCCGTTCGTCAAAGGCGTGCGTCGCAGCACCCAGAACGAGCCGGAGGACTACGTGCTGCAGCCCGGATACCTCACGGGCCTGGAACTGCTCGGCCGGCACGGATTGACGGCCGACATCTGCGGCCGCGGATTCCAGCTGCCGAACGTGATCAAGGCGCTGCGCGAACTGCGCGACCGCGGCGCAAACACCACGATCGTGCTCGACCACGCCGGCAAACCCCGCATCCCCGACTATCCGTTCGAGGACTGGGCCGCCAGCATGAAGCAGCTCGCCGCCATCCCCGGCGTCCACTGCAAGCTCTCCGGACTGCTCGCCGAAGTGGCCGACGGCAGGTGGAGCGAGGAACGGATCCGCCCGTACCTCGAAACCGCGATCGAAACGTTCGGCGAGGATCGCGTGCTGTTCAGCGGAGACTGGCCGATCGTCAAGTTCGTCGACGCCGAATACCGCGACTGGGTCCAGGTGGTGTACGCCACCGTCGGCCAGCTCGGGCCGGACGCGGTGAGGAAGATCTTCGCCGACAACGCCGTCCGCATCTACGGACTGTAATCCCGGCAGGCCGCGCGGCAACATCCGCCGGACAACCCGCTCAACGACCGTTCCCCGCCAACGTCGGAGGGGAGCGGCCCCCAAACCCTTATCCCCGAAAACCGATAACCCCTACCTCTACAAACAAATCAGAGAAACCATATTCAAAGGAGAATATCCCATGTCCGCAGCAAATCCCCAGGGCGGTGGAGCCCCGCAGAAGGAAGTCAGCGTCAATGAGAAGGGCAAGCCGGTCTACAAGCTCGGCAAGAGCCTGTACTGGCGACTGATCTGGACCCTGTCCGGCAACTTCCTGTTCCTGCTCGCGTTGTACAACGCGGTCATCTCGATCTTCCTGCCGAACCAGGTCGCCAACGTGGTTCAGGGCGATGCCGCGCAGAACACCATCGCGCTCGCCTCCATCATGACGGTCTCCTCGTTCATCACGGTGTTCGTGCAGCCGCTTACCGGCGCGTTCTCCGACCGCACGCGATCGAAGATGGGTATGCGAACCCCGTACATTCTCGCCGGTTCGTTCATCGGCGGCTTCGCGATCTGCATGCTCGCCCCGCAGAGCTCGATGCTCGGCATCGGCATCTGCTGGGTGATCGCCTCCGTCACGCTGAACATCATGAACGGCCCGCTGGCCACCATCCTCGCCGACCGTGTTCCCGAGGAGAATCGAGGCGTCGCCTCCGGCTACATCGGTGCAGCCCAGACCGGTGGTGGTACGCTCGGCATCATCGCCGCAGGCTGGTTCGCCAACCACTCCCTCTCCGGCGGCTACCTGTTCTTCGGCATCGGCATCTTCGTGGTCTGCCTCATCTTCTGCCTGCTCAACCGTGAGCCGAACACCAAGCAGATGGACGTCGAGCCCTTCAACTGGAAGGAATTCTTCAAGGGCTTCTGGGTCTCCCCGAAGAAGAACCCGGACTTCGGCTGGGCCTTCATCGCACGCTTCGTCATGTACCTCGGCTACCAGGGCGTGGTTGCCTACCAGCTGTACATCCTGCGCTACTACATCGGTCTTGACGACGCCTCCTCGAACACCATCGTCGGCGTGATGAGCACCATCCAGCTCTTCGCCCTGATCGTCTCCTCCGTGGTCTGCGGCTACCTTTCCGACAAGTTCCAGGCCCGTAAGCCGTTCGTGTTCATCTCCTCCATCATCATGGCAGTCTCCTACGTGTTCCCGCTGTTCATGCGCACCGAAACCTCCATGCTCATCATGGCCGGCGTGCTCGGCATCGGCTACGGCTGCTACATGTCCATCGACATGGCCCTGATGACCCAGGTGCTCCCGGACAACGGCGAGAACGCCGGCAAGGATATGGGCGTGCTCACCATCGCCACCAACCTGCCGCAGATGCTCGTCCAGCCGCTGGTTGCCGTGCTGATCAGCATCTTCGCCTCCTACGGCTCCGTGTTCATCACCGCCATCGTCCTGGTGCTCGCCAGCTCCTTCCTGATCCTGCCGATCAAGAAGGTGAAGTAAGACCACCCGGAAAGCCGAGGAACATCATATGGTCCGGGCCCATTCCGGGTTCGGACCGCAATCCCAACGCTTCCTCTGATTGGTCGCTCGCGGCAGACCGGTGGCTTCGACTCCCGGTCTGCCGATTTCCATGATTCCGACCGTTTCCGTGGCAGACTGGAGCCGTTCGGTCTGCGCAGACCCGGTCGAAGACGACAAACGCAAAGGAGACATCACTATGACGGCACGATTCGAAGGCGTGTACTGCCCGTCCATCACTATCACCCACGACGACGGTTCGCTCGATCTGGACCTGTGGGGCAAGCATCTCGATCATCTGGCCGAATCGGGCCTCAACGGCGTGCTGCTGTTCGGCAGCATCGGCGAGTTCTTCGCCTACCCGTTGGAGGTGAAGAAGCAGGCCGTGGAGTTTGCGGTGAAGCGCGTGGCCGGCCGCATGGACGTGCTGGTGGGCATCGGCGACACCGACCTGAACAAGGTGATCGATTTCGCGAAGTTCGGTGAACGGATCGGTGTGGATGCGCTGGTGGCCGTGAGCCCGTACTATTTCGGGCCGAGCGACGGGGCCGCCGAACGCTATTTCGATGCGATCGCCGAGGCCACCGAACTGCCCGTGATCCTCTACAACTTCCCCGACCGCACCGGCAGTGATCTCAGCCCGGCGCTGGTGGCCCGACTGGCCGCCAAGCATGCGAACATCGTCGGCATCAAGGACACGGTCGATACGATCAGCCACACCCGCAAGGTGATCCGCGCGGTTCACGAGGTGAACCCGGACTTCGCCGTGCTTTCCGGATACGACGAGTACTATCTCGTCAACCGTGTGTCTGGCGGTGCCGGCGTGATCTGCGGTCTGACCAACGTGGAGCCGGAAACGTATGTGAAGCTGCACCACGCGTATCAGACGGGTGATTATGCGACTGCGGTGGCGTGCGCCGAGCGTGTCAGCCATCTTGAGGCCGTGTACGATTGCGCGGATCTGTTCATCGCCGCGATCAAGGGTGCGGTGAAGGCCAAGGGGCTGCCGATCAGCACGCTGATCCGCGAACCCGCCGTGCAGCTCACCGACGCCCAGTACGCCCAGATCCAGTCCCTACTTGCTGAGTAGTCGCTCCCGCTGGCGGGAGCTGTCCGCGAAGGCGGACTGAGGGTGGTCAAATCCCTATTCTCATATATCCCATTTTCCAACCCCTCGGCTTCCCCTCCGGGGGGAGCTGTCCGCGGAAGCGGACTGAGGGTGGTCAAATCCCTATTCTCATATATCCCATTTTCCAACCCCTCGGCTTCCCCCTCCGGGGGGAGCTGTCCGCAAAAGCGGACTGAGGAGGGGACGATCGCTTACCCAACAATCAACATATTCAATATTCAAAGGAGAACATGATGGTCTATCGCATGATTTTCAACCAGACGGCGTATTTCGGGCGCGGCGCGATCCGGGAGATCCCCGGGGCCGCGCGCGGGCGCGGGTTCCACAAGGCGTTCGTGGTGACGGACCCGGTACTGCTGGAGACCGGCACCGTGAAGCGGGTCACCGACGTGCTCGACGAGGCGGGTCTGGAGTACGAGGTGTTCGACAACGTGAAGCCGAACCCGCCGGTGGAGTGCATCCAGGACGGCGTCGAGCGGTTCAACGCGTCGGGCGCGGACTTCCTGATCGGCCTGGGCGGCGGCAGCCCGCAGGACACGTGCAAGGGCATCGGCATCATCGCCGCGAACCCGGAGTTCGGCGACGTGCTCTCCCTTGAGGGCGTGGCGGACACGAAGAACCCGAGCGTGCCGATCTTCGGCGTGCCCACCACGGCCGGCACCGCGTCGGAGACGACGATCAACTACGTGGTCACGGACACGAGGAACAAGCGCAAGTTCGTGGCGGTGGACCCGCACGACATCCCGGTGGTGGCGTTCGTGGACCCGGACCTGACGGACTCGATGCCGCGGGGCCTGAAGGTCGCCACGGGCCTGGACGCGCTGACGCACGCGATCGAGGGGTACGTCACGCCGGGCGCGTGGAGCCTGTCGGACTGCCTTTCCATGCAGACGATCCGCATGATCGCGAGGAACCTCGCCAGGAGCGCGGACGGGGACGTGCCGGCGGGCGAGCAGATGGCGTACGCGTCGTACATCACGGGCATGGCGTATTCGAACGTGGGTCTGGGCCTGGTGCACGGCATGGCGCATCCGCTGGGCGGGCGTCTCGGCGTGGCGCACGGCGTGGCGAACGGGATCCTGCTGGCCCCGGTGATGGAGTACAACAAGGACTACACGGGCGGCAAGTACCGCGGCATCGCGGACGCGTTCGGCGTGGAGGACGCGTACACGGCCGATCTGGAGACGGTGCGCGAGGCCGCGGTGGCCGCGGTGCACGGGCTGACCGTGGACCTGAAGAACCCGACCACGATCAGCGAGGTGGGCGCCACCGAGGCGGATCTGGAGCCGTTGGCGCACGACGCGTTCCATGACGTGTGCACGCCGGGCAACCCGCGCAAGGCCACCGAGGAGGACATCCTCGCGATCTACAGGAGCCTGATGTAGGCCTCACGGGCTTCCGTGCTCTTCCGGGCTTCCCCCGTTGGCTGAGCCCGTTGAGGGAACGGCGGAGGTGTTTCCGGGGCTCAGGCGAGCCGACAGGCGAGCTGATAGGGTGCGGCCGTAGGCCGTCCGTTGTTGCCGTGAAGCTGTCGGCTTCGCCGACTGATGAGGGGAAACGGGGCGCAGTTCAAGTTCATTCGCGTCCGGGACACCTCATCCGTCGGCCTTCGGCCGCCACCTTCCCCTCAAGGGGAAGGCGAGAATGAGTTTGTTCCTGCCTTCCCCTTGAGGCTGGACCCGTTGCGGGGACGGCGGCGCCGTTCCCAGGGTCCCGGCGAGCCGACAGGCGAGCTTGCGAAGCGCGGCCGTAAGGCCGTCCGTTCTTGCCGTGAAGGTGGCCGGCGAAGCCGGTCGGATGAGGTGGGGGTGAGCTTGGCGCTCTCTCACTCCGCCTTCGCAACAGTCCTGATCAGTTCGCGGTTGAAATCGGGTCCGGCGAACGTCCGGCCGAAGTAATCGGAGTATATGGTCAGCAACGCCTCGCAGGTGGGGGTGGGCACGTCGAGCAGACGGCCCAGCGACACCAGCGGGGCGATGCCGTAGGGGATGTCCTCCTGAATGAATCGATGTGTGACCGAATCCGGTCCCGGCACGTCATGGTAGACGGGATTGCTGCGGAACAGTTCGGTCAGCGTCGGATAATCACTGCCCCAAAACCCGTTGAGCTGCTGGACGATCGGCAGATACGGCACGTCGAGCGCGTCGGCCAGCGCATGCCGTTCCTGATCGATATGGGCGATCAGTTGTTCGGCCCGCTCGCTGAATCCGTCCGTCAGCATGTGAAACGGTCGATTTTGTTCGATTTTGGTCATATTGAGCAGGCACATCGGTGCATGGATGATCGGATTCGGTGCGCTCAACGAGGTTTCGAACACCGACTGCGCGTATTCGACGTGTTCGTAGAGGTCGCCGAGCATCTGTCGGATCGGGATACTGACCTCGGGTAGAACGGATGCCACAGTGATTGTGGTTTTCACCGCCTCGATATGCAGGGTCATCCGATCGGGATCCAATTGCGCCACGTATGGCATTCCCGTGCTTTCCGCGATATCGGCGGATGGTTGCGCGGCGTTTAATGGTTGCGCGGTATCGGCGGATGGTTGCGCGGCGTTTAATGGTTGCGCGGTATCGGCTGGCTGATCGGTATCGGCTGGCTGATCGGTATCGGCTGGCTGATCGGTATCGGTCGGCTTGAGTGTGCCGCCGATCGTCTGCAGCGCCGAAAACGCTTCGATCGCGCCCCAATTGCCGTTGAATACCAATACTCGTAAGGGGTGGCCGTCCGCCGCGGCGTACAGGCGATCGAATACCTCCCGATGCGCATTCGCCCAGGTGCAGACCACGATCACCTCGCCGTGCCGCGCGACGGCGGACAAGTCGGTCGTTGCGGGAATCGCATACGTGCCGGCATACCGTCCGGTCACGGTCAGACCGTTTTGTGTTTGACTATGCTGTGTCTGACTATGCTGCGTCAAAGTATTCCGTGGGGATGATCCGTGGTCTCCCGAAAGCCGTCGGGCCTTCTCCTCGCTGCGCGTATAGACCAGCGGTTCGTGCCCGCTACTCAACAGATGGACCGCCAATGCCAGTCCGGTATTGCCCGCCCCGATAATCGATACTCTCAATTCCGCCCCCACTCGACTGATTCGATCCGGTGATTCACCGGTATCCATCGGTTCCTTCGTATGCTACTCAGTCCTGCGATGTGCGGTGCTCATGTGATCGGATCCGTCGAGTGGGGGCTGTTGCGTCAATTGGGGCGGATGCGTCCTGCATCCGGTCAGACGCGGGACGCCACGGCTTCGATTTCGATGGCGGCCCCCGCGGCCAGCGCCGTGACCTCCATGGCACTGCGGGCGGGATACGGTTCGCCGAAGAATTCCGCGTACACGGCGTTCATGGCCGCGAAATCAGTGAAATTCGTCATGAATACGGTGGTTTTCACGATGTTCGCCTTCGTGAGCCCCGCGCTCGCCACCGCCGCCTCCAGATTGCGCAACGCCGCGCGGGTCTGGTCGGCGATGTCCTGCGGCATGACCCCGGTTTCCGGGTCGATCGGCAGCTGCCCCGAAACGAAGACCAGATCCCCGGCCTCACGCACAACGGAATACGGTCCAGCCATAATGCCTCCTTTGGTTGAGTGTCATCGGTGATGATTGATGTTTGAAAACGATGGGTTTGTAGAACAGATGGTTTGGAATGATTTAGAAAAATAGGGTGTGAAATGTGTGGTGCTCCCTCTCCGAACTCGAAGAAGGAGCACCATGATTTGAGTGACGGAGATGCGATCAGGCTGCGATTGCCTTCTGCTGCTCCTCCTTCTCAAGCTCAGCCAGCATTTCCTTCTGCTCTTCCGGAGTGAGCTTGGTGATACCGATGCCGGTGAAGCCCCAAATCGTAGCGAAGATGACGCCCGTCCAGCAGAGAGTGGCCCACGGTGCGTAGCTCAGCGTGGCGACGCCAAGAGTGGCGGCGCAGTAGGCGCCAGCGGCGGTCCACGGCATGATCGGCTCGAAGATGGTGCCGGAATCCTCGATGCTTCGAGAAAGGTTGCAAGGATGCAGTCCGCGTTTGATATACGCCGGACGCAGCAGTTCGCCGGGCAGTACCAGCGAGACCTGGCCGTTGCAAGTGGTGCCGATGGTCAGGATGCCGGTGATCAGGGTGACCACGATCAGCGAGCCGGTGCTCTTGGCCACCTTCAACAGGTTGTTGACGATGGTGTCCAGTGCGCCGGAGCATGCGAGGATACCGGCGAACGAGAGCGCGCAGAAAGCGATCAGCAGTGTGCTCATCATCGAGGACATGCCACCGCGATTCAGCAGACTGGAAATATCTTCAGCGGCTGGACCGAGATCAAAGTTCTCACCAAGGAACGTGGTGGTATCGAAGCCGGAAACCACGGCATTGAAGGCGTTCGCCAGCGAGAAGTGCTGGATGACCACGGTATTGAACATGGCCACGGCGGAGGAGAGCAACATCACCGGAATCGTGGGCTTACGCATGATCGATCCCACCAGAATGATGAGTACGGGGATGAGCAGCATAATTACGTTCATGTCGTAGATCGAGGAAAGCGTACCGTTGATCTGCTCGATCTTGGTGATCGATCCGCTGGAAACATGAACGCTCTGTCCTGCGAAGAACATCACGATGGCGGCGACGATCAGCGAGGAGAGAGTGGTCCACAGCAGATGGGCCATGTGCTTGAACAGATCAACTCGCGTGATGGCGGCGGCGAGGTTGGTATCACCCGAAAGCGGGGAGAGCTTATCGCCGAAGTAGGCGCCGGAAACCACGGCACCACACACGATGGCGGGATTCACCCCGTCCATGCCAAGCGCCACACCCATGAAGGCCACGCCGATGGTGCCCATGGAGCCCCAGGAAGTACCGGTGCAGACGGAGACGATGGCGGTGACGAGCAGTGCGGTGATGTACAGGTACTGCGGGGACACGATCTTCAGACCGTAGTAGACGAGCATCGGAATCGTGCCGCCGGACATCCATGAGCCGATCAGAGCTCCCACGGTGATCAGGATCAGCAGTGCGGGCATTACGCTGGCGATTTTTTCGGCGATGGTGTGAACCATGTCATTGAAGCTGTGGCCTAGCCACCACGCGATGATGCCTGCCACCACCGCTGTAAGAATCATCATCGGTTCGGACGGCAGTCCCATGGCGACGTAACCGACGCCCATGAAGATGCACATGAAGAATATCGGGATTAGGGCGACGAACAGCGACGGCTGCTTGATCTCCCTCTTCTTCTCTTCTTTTGCCATTGTTATTCCTTTCTCCCATCGACACAGACTGGGAAAATCTGTTACGAGACGTAAAAGCGGGTTAGGCGAAAGCCTGTGCCAGTCGCGTAAGTGCCTTTTCGAATAAAGGTGTGGGGACGGCCAGATTCATTCGCATGAATCCACTGCCGCCATTGCCGAATTCGACACCCGGCGTGAGGACGAGTCCTTGCTGATGCAAGCGAGATTCCAACTGCTCATCGTTCAATCCGGTATTCCGAAGATCAATCCATGCGAGATAGGTTCCTTCGGGCGGGATCAGTGCGGCTCCGTCGATGTCGCTGAGCGCCTGATCAAGCAGATGGGTGTGATGGTCGACCAAGGCCAATAGTTCGTCAAGCCAATCCGCGCAGTGCCGGTATCCGGCGACGGTGGCGGCTTGAGCGAAGAACCGAGGATTGTGACATCCGGCGTCGTCGATACCTTTGCGGACCTTTTCCCGAAGATCGGGATCGGAAACGATGATATTGGCTGTTTCCAGGCCTGCGATGTTGAACGTCTTGCCCGGTGCGATGAAGGACATGGCCTGATCTCCGGGTTCGATGCAGGAGAGATACGGGTGGAACCGCTGTCCCGGGTGCAGCAGATCCATGTGGAATTCATCGGAGATGACCAGAACGTTGCGCTCGCGTGCGATTCGGGCGATGCGGCGCAGTTCGTCCTCGCTCCATACCCGTCCTGTGGGGTTGTGCGGATTGGTGATAACCAGCGCATCAGCATCTTCAAGCAGGAATTCCAGCGACTCGAAGTCATATTCGTAACGGGTGCCGTTGAGCTTGAGATTCCAAGGGATCACATGGCATCCCGCCGCTCGGATGGCGGCCGGCGTGGGAGAGTATGCGGGGTAGGGGACTACGACGCAGGCGCCGACCCCGACGGTTTCACGCAGTACCGCCGGGGTGGATTCGACCATACGGCCCACGGCGACGATCTCTTCTGGTGTGATTTCCCAGTTGTGGCGGCTTTTCGTCCAATCGATGACTGACGAGTAATAATCATCGTCAAGATAGGTGTAGCAATAATTGCCAATCGAAGCGCGTTGCGTAACGGCATCGACGATTGGTTTCGGAGCCTCGAAATCCATGTCGGCGACGGAGAGAGCGATGACGTCGTCGCCGCACTGATTAATGGCTTCGTCCCACCGAATGCTGTGAACATTTTGATATCGGGCGGCTGTAAGCAGGGACATGAGTACCTCCGATTGTGGTTGTTTTTGGGTATGGCTGACGCTGGGTATGCGCATATGGATGCGAAAAAAGGCGACGAAAATCCGTCGTAGGGTAAACGTCATCTACCGGTGGAGCCGGCGACGTATAAAACTGTGATGCTTATGAAACGATGACAGGTCCGCGATCTGCTGTTGTCATTCGTCTTTATGGAGCTGGCGGGTCCTGTGATTCTTCGGACTCGTCAAGCTCCTTGAGATAGTTGTAAATGGTGAATCGTGAGACGTGGAGATGCTCCGCGATGGTGTCCGCTGCGTCCCGCAACAGAAATATGCCGTTGTCCCGTGCGATCTGCAGTGCTTTGAGCTTATGCTCTTTCTTCATCAGCTCGACCGGCACGTTTTGCGATGCGATGGCCTTATCAAGGATGATATCGGCCAGTTCGTTGACGTTCTGTACGAAATTCTCTTTCGGTTGCGTTTCCGGTGCCTCTCCCATCATCATCTCGGCGATGTCGGAAAGCTGATGCCACACTGATACCTCGCTATTGATGCACAGAGTGGCAAATACGTCGCCGTTGCTGTCCGGGATGGCTATGGTTGTGGAGCGCAGTTCGCGTCCGTCCGGCAGCTTGGTGTGATAGTTCATTTGCGTTCGCACCCGGCCGTTGGCTGCCTCCGTGAGAAGCATGTCGGTGGCGGGGGAACCTTCTTCGCGGCCGGTGACATTGCCGCTGATGGCGACGATGGAGTTCGGCAGTTTGCTGAGATCATGGATGGCGACTTCGGTCTGCGGCATGACTTTCGATAGTGGATCGGCCAGTTGCTTCAATGCGTTGAATATGGCTTCATGCTCTTTTGCAATGGTCATATCGACATGAGACTGCCCGGACTCTTCGGATTGCTGTATGTCGGACACTGGTGTCACCTCCTTACGGTTTCTTCGCTGAAAACCAGTTAATTCATCTGTAGAACTATCGTATCAAACATTTTGTAACGACGCTCTATATTTTGTTGAATTATCAAATTTATTTTGTCTTGTTCAAACTCTTTGTGTAACTGGTTTTGTGGTTGATCGTAAGAGGAATGTATTAACGAACAGGTTACGAACTTATTTTGGGTCTTCGCTGGCGTCACCTCACATCAGTCAGCCTTCGACTGCCGGCTCCCTCTCAAGGGGAAGCTCAAAATGTGCCAATCTCAATGACTGGCGATCTTTTGGCCGTACCATATCTGAGGCCGTACTGGATCTGATCTGGCCTCTGCCGTCTATTTCGAGGAGAACCCCGAAAATGACCCTTACAGCGGTCTGATTTCGATGGATCAGGGGCGAAAAACCGTGATTTGCGGACTGCTCCATCGCAATCCAATGACCAGAATATTGAGATCCTTGAAATCATGCGGTTTTGGGGCTCCGCTGATTCCAGCTTCGATGGACCAGCGTGCATTTCTCGTAAAACACACGCTAGTCCATCCGACTCACTCTCATTGAGTCACACTGAGTCATACCGTCCAGACGCTCCCCGTCCAGACGCTCCCGATCAGTGGAACTGCATGCCGCCGTCGACCTCGATGGTCTGGCCGGTGATGTAGTCGGAATCCGGCCCCGGCCAGGAACGACACGGCCGCAGCCGCATTGACGTGGTACACCTTGTCGAACTGCTCCGGAGTGATCGTGTCAACCGGAGTGGTGGGGGCCGAGACCGGCGTTGTTCGCCGAATGTTAAATCGTCGAACCGTTCGGCAGACGGACCGATGACATCCTGACCCCTTGACGCCGCTGATTGGCGCCGCGGATTGACACTGCTGAAGGCGTAAATCCGCGAAAAGGTATAGAGTGCATTCGTCGGTCGAACGGTGATCGAATGCGAATATCGGATTGCGCGGAATGAACGATGCCGGCCGATGAGGCGGGTCGGCGGAGGATATTCGCTTTGGCAGAGGATGAGTTACGAAACAGGTGAAATATGACGGATGAGCGGTCTATGGAATCCGAAAACGGGCAATACGATCCGAAGGCGAACGTGAACAACCCGAACAAGTCTGGGGATAACCAGAATCCCGAGCGTCCCCAGAATCCCGATGGAGCCCAGAATCCCGATCAACCCCGAAACTCCGATGCGGGCGCTCCAGCCCCCGATGCAAGCCTCCGTAATTCCGATGTGCGCACCCGGGCCTCCAAAAACGTCGGATCCAAAACCCTGATCCGCAGCGAAGCCTACGTCAACGGCAAACTCAGCCGGCCCGCGTTCATCTCGCTCACGGTGCTCACCTTCATCACCTTCGTCGGCAACTTCACCCAACTGCAGCTCAGCTCCGCACTGCCGGCCATCGTCTCCGAATTCCATATCTCCGTGACCATCGGCCAGTGGCTCACCTCCGTGTTTCAGCTGGTAATGGGCGTGATGGTGCCGCTCACCGCATACATGACCCGCCGCTTCTCCACACGGCAGATCGTCATCACCTCCATGCTCGTGTTCACCGCGGGATCGGCCCTCTCCTGGCTAGCCCCCACCTTCGTGCTGGTGCTGCTCGGCCGTCTGCTGGAAGCCGTCGGCACGGGCGTGATGTGGCCGGTGCTGCAGATCACCGTGTTCTCCATCTATCCGCTCGATAAACGCGGCATGGCCATGGGCACGGTCGGTCTGGCTATGAGCGTCGCCCCGGCGGTCGGCCCCACGCTCGGCGGTCTGCAGACCGATCTGAGCGGATGGCGGTCGATGTTCCTCACCCTCACCATCATCGGTGTGATCAGCGTGGTGGCCGCGGTCGCCGGTCTGCGCAACTTCGGCGAAAACGATCCGAACGCGAAAGCGGACTTCTTCTCGGTGGTGCTCTCCATCTTCGGTTTCGGCGGCCTGATGTTCGGCTTCACCAACATTCAGAGTTTCCCGCTGATCCACCCGATGACCGGACTGCCGATGCTGATCGGCGTGGTGGGCATCTTCTGGTTCGTCATGCGGCAGATCCGCCGCCGTCGCGCGCTGGCCGACGGCACCGGCACGAAAGAACCGCTGCTGAATCTGCATGTGCTCGCCAACCGCGGATTCACCGTGGGCACCTGCGTGGCGTCGATCGCGTTCTTCGCGTTCAGCTCGATTCTCGTGGTGATGCCGCTGTACATCCAGAACGATCGCGGCTACTCCGCCACGATGAGCGGTCTGATCATGCTGCCCGGCGCGCTGGGCATGGCGATCGCACAGTTCTTCGGCGGCAAGGCGCTCGACCGGTTCGGCGCCCGCCCGGTGGCGATCCTCGGCAGTTCGATTCTGACGATCGGCACGTTCGGCATGAGTCTGATCTCATCCACATCATGGATCTGGTGGGTGTCGATCTGCCAGTTCGTCCGACAGATCGGCATGGGATTCGTGCTGATGCCGATCACCACCTGGTCGCTGAACTGCCTGGAGGAGGACGAGGTTTCCGCCGGTTCCGCGGTGACGAACACGGCCCGGCAGATCGCCGGCGCGATGGGTGCGCCGGTGCTGGTGATCCTGATGGAAATGTTCACCGCCATGCGTCACGCCGCACTTGGCGGCGGGGCGGATACGGCCGTAATGGCCAATATCTTCGGTATCCAATGGGTGTTGAGGGTGAGCGGTCTGCTGTGCCTGGCGATGGTGATCATCACGGTCGTCGGCGTGCGCGGGCAGGGTGCCGGTACGGCCCACTCGCTCGGCCGCGGTGCGCTGAAGAAGATCCGCAGACTGTCGAAGTGAGAGCGTGGCGGCAGCGGTTCGGCTGGGGTCGGTTGGCCTGATGATTCTGACCGGTTTGCGCGGCAATCCCCGCACCTATCCACACCCCGTGCATAACTCTGCGGATTGTTCGCCGCAACACTGCATTCTCAGTGATTCATGGTTGTGCTAGGCGGTATCGTTAAGGCAGTATCCGATCGTTGCCGAGCAGCCAGTCGATGATATTGACATACCGGATGCCGTCTTTATCGGCCACGGCAGGGGTATCCAGAGCAAAGACGTATCGTGCCTCGTAGCCGGGTATGGCCTTCAGCGAGGCTTTCTCCCGTTCCAGAGTCTCCGTGTTCTGAATGGTTAGCGCTACCTGAATGTACGAATTCGCGTACTGTTCCTTGACCACGAAATCGACTTCACGTCCCTTTACGGTTCCGACGAGAACGGGGTATCGTCGCCGTAGCAGTTCCAGATAGACGATGTTCTCCACCATGTGACCGATATCTTCGGAACGGTAGCCGATCACGTAGTTTCTTAGCCCGGTATCGACGGCATAGTACTTTGCGAGGAGCTTGAGATAGTCCTTGCCTTTCAAGTCGAATCGTTGCGCTTCATAAAACAGCATGCCGTCGGTGAGGTAATCGATATAGCTATCAACGGTCGGCTGCGAGATTTTGTGTCCGGCCGAGGTGAGGGCCCCTTGTATTTTTCCTGCCGAAATGAGTGATCCGGCGTGGGCATACATGTATCGTGCGATTCTCTTGAGCGCGGTCATGTCTCGAATGGCATGGCGTTCGGAAACGTCGTTGACCAATACCGTGTTGTAGACGCCCTCAAGATAGCTGGAGGCGGATGGAGGATTATCGATGAATTGCAACATTTCCGGGAATCCACCCCATTCCAAGTATTGGTAGAAGCGCTGACGGGGATCGACTTCGGCGCGGGCTTGGGAGAATTCCCTGAATGATAGTGGCAGAACGGGGATGGTCATGAATCTTCCGGAGAGCAGCGTGGCCAGTTCGGATGACAGCATGTGCGCATTGGAGCCGGTGATGTAGATGTCGGTCAGATCGTGGGAGTACAGGCTTTCCACGGCATCTTCGAAGCCCGGGCATCGCTGTGCTTCGTCGATGAAGATATAATTCATGCGATCGGGCTGCATACGGTCGATGATGTATTGATGAAGCGCATGCTTTTCGCGAAGAGATTCGTTCTCGAACAGGTCGAGATCGATGGCGATGATCTGTTCGGCCGGGATGCCATGCTGCATGAGCTGGTTTCGGTATTGCCTGAGCAACGTGCTTTTGCCGCTTCGTCGGACGCCCGTGATGACTTTGATGACGTGCTTGTCCTTTAGGGATGTGATCCATTCGAGGTAGTTCGTTCGCTCGATCATACGATTTTCTCGTTGCTCTTCGTCTGTTCCATCATTCTATGCTTTTAATAATTATATTGTAATCTTATATCGATAATGTTGAAAGATAAAAATATATTTATAGCTGAGACGGTTTTTGGTTTGGTATAAAGTGCGTTTGCTTGTTTGTTTGGTGCTTTGTTCGGTCGATGAGCTGTGTGGATTGCGTGGGGCGTGTTGTTATGTGGATTGGATCGCCGCGGGTGGATCGGCCGTAGCAAAACGGATCGATTGTGACGACACGGACGGCGGTCTGGTGTCCACGAACCAGGGTGGATCGGCCGTAGCAAAACGGATCGATTGTGACAGAGCGGATCGATTGCGGTAAAGCGGATCGATTGCGGCACAGGAAAAGCCCCGGCGTTGCGGTCCGCCGGGGCTGAGAGGAAGAGAGAAGAAGAGAGGTTCAGTTATCGTTATCGGACCGTCCCGGCCGGCCTGCGCGCGTCGTGGTCGTGGTGACCGTTCGGCGTGCGCGGTGTCTTCCGCGGGGTCCGGCCCGCTTCCGGTTCGGCTTGGCTTTCCGGGGCCTTGCCTTGCCTTCCGCCGGCATGTCCCATATAACCCGTGGTTTCTGTGTGCAACGATGCGTTTGGCTTGGAGTCCGGGCCGGTTTTCCTTGTGATTGCCTGAACGCGTGGGATCGGACCGTGCGGTGATTGGACGCGGCCGTCCGCGGGTGAGATCGTCTGCGGGACTGACCGTGGTGCGGTCGCCGTGGGGGCGGGTCCGTTGTCGCCGGGGTGAGCCTGTGAGCTGGTCTCTTGGCTTCCCCTGTGGAGGAAGCCTGATCATGTGGCTGTGGGTCCGTCACCGGGTATGCCAGTCGTCACCGGGTATGGGCGTGCCCGGTGACGATGTTCCAAAATCGTTGCAATTGCAAGGGTTTGATGAGTGCGTGACTCGGTATACCTATACCCGGTCATGCAATCAGCTCTGTCATGAGATCGTTTCGGCGTGTCGTGCGATATACGTGCGATTAGCTGTGATTAAAAGGGCTTAAAACGACCTAGATTTGCCTCTTGGCAGATAAAACAAAAACCCTCGGAATCGTTGCAATTCCGAGGGTTTAAGTAGTGGAGCTAGCCGGGTTCGAACCGGCGACCCTCTGCTTGCAAAGCAGATGCGCTACCAGCTGCGCTATAGCCCCAAACATATTCATTGTACCGAACCGGGTGAACCGCAATCCAGCTGGTCAGACCAGCGAAATCGCACCACCGAAATTCGGAACAGTGAACTGAGAAAAAAAGAGCGGCCTGTAAGCCGCTTTCGTTTTCTGCGTGGGCCCGGGAGGACTTGAACCTCCGACCTCATCCTTATCAGGGATGCGCTCTAACCACCTGAGCTACGGGCCCGATCCTTGTGCAATCTCGAAATCGCACAAGTAATTAGAATAGCGACCGACCCCAGATCTGTCTAATCGGCGTGTCGCACCTAATTTTGATTGGTTCGCAGCCCGGTTAGCTTACCGATTCCAGCGGCAAAGTCCGCGTATCCCGATCCATCATCGCCTTCATGCCACGCATAATCGCCTCCGGGCTCCGGCCAATCGTCATATCCTGCGCCAAACGCACGATGTATGGCGTCGCATGGCTGAAGAACCGATAAAACCCGCGGCACAGGTAATTCACTGGGAACCGTTCGCCTTCCACCCGAATCAGTCGGTCCTTCGGACACCCGCCATTGCACGCCCACCGCATTGGGCACTTCACGCAGCGATCCGGCAGCATTCCGCATTTGCGGTCTCCAAACGCCTTCTGCTGCGCAGAGGCCAGCATTCCGGCGAAATCGGCATCCGTCTCGGCGATATTGCCCAGTCGATACCCTGGTTCCACGAAATGATCGCAACTGTACACGTCTCCGTTGTGCAGCACTGCTAGTGCATCTCCACAGGTGCGCGAATGCGTGCACAGCGTGGGATGGCCGAAGTAGTTCGCCAGCATCGAATCGATCTGCTGAACATATACACGTCCCACGTCGTGCACCGCCCACTCGTCGAAAATCGTGGTCATGAATCGGCCGTAGTCATCCGCCCGAACGGTTCGCGAAGTCACCTCATCGCCTTGCTGACGGTAGAGGATCCGCTCGCCGCTGGTTTTGATCCATCCGTGTTCGGCCTCTCGTCGGTATCGCCGCGGTACGCGCTCCACGATCGGAATGAACTGGATGTATTCTGCTCCGAGCTCGTCACGGAAAAACCGGTATACCTCCAGCGGATGCTGGGAATTGTTACTGTTTACCGTGCATAGCAGACTCGTATCCACGCCGTACTGCTGCAGCAGCCGCCATCCGCGCGCTGTCAGATCGAAAGTACCGCGTCCGGCCTTGTTCACGCGATACCGGTCGTGGATCTCCTTCGGCCCGTCGAAGCTCACTCCGACGAGGAAGTTCTCGCGCCTGAGCAGTTCGCACCACTGCTCGTTGATCAGCGTGGCATTGGTCTGTATGGATTGGCGCACACGCTGACCGGGGCGGGCATATCGGCGGATCAGGTCCGACGTGCGTTCGAAGAACTCGACCCCGCGCAGCGTTGGCTCGCCGCCTTGCCACGGCACCTCCACCGGACCGTCCGGCTGGGCGTCCAGATATTTGCGAATATAGATCTCTAGGGTCTCGTCTGTCATCCGCTGGCCACGCTCATCGAATAGCAGGTCTTTGGACAGGAAGAAGCAGTATTCGCAGTTGATGTTGCAGGCGGCGCCGGCCGGTTTGCAGACGGCGGAGAAGGGGATATTGCGGCGATCGGCGGCAAGCATGGCAACGATCCTTTCCTGATCGGGGGTAATGTCGGCTGATGGCGTGGAGTCTGCTGGTTTTGCGGGTCGCTGGTTTTGCTGGTTGTCTATCGGTTTGCGGATTACATAACCGTGGACAGCGCCAGTATCAGACAGACTGCGGAGCAGCCGCTGATGCCAAGAGCGATGGCCAGTGGACCTCGGCCGTCCGCGCTTTGGCGTTTCCGTGTGGGGAAAGTATATGGCTCTGATGGCGGGGGTGGGACCGACGGGGTAAAGCCGCCGGTTTTGCGTACGGCATCCACGTTGACGAACCATATCGTGTAGAAAGAGGCTCGTCGACGATATTCCACACACGCGATCACGGTGACTGCTACGCCGATCACGCCGACGACGGCACCCCATACGGCGTAGTACATCGGCAGTATCCGCAGGGCCAGAATCGCGAAGACGGTCATATTGAGAACTGTCCGTTTCCAGGAAAGCCGGGTCCGCTCGATCTGCAGGCCTTTATCCACCACGTCGTCTCGGCCGATGGTGTTTGCCGTTCCGCCTACCATGCCATCACCATGCCGATCAGCATGGCTGCAGAACAGACCGTCACGCCTGCCGCCAGTAACAGTTGAGCCAGTGAACTGGGCAATGGGGCCGAGACTCGCATGGCCTTCTCATTATGTGCCCAGTCTCGCCATGCCGCGGCCGGCAGCGCAATACCCATCGCCATTACCGTCAGCACCACAGCGAGTTTGACCGTTGGATCGATGCGCACCGAAATATTGTCGAGCGCCACGGCGATGGAGATCAGAGCCAACGAAGTGCGGCACCACGCCAGAAACGTCCGCTCATTGGCCAACGTGAACCGAGGATCCGGTTCGGAACCGTGGTCGTAGACGCTGCCGGGGAATCGTTTCATCGAAAACTCCAATCTCCATTCCGTGGGTAATCTCCATTCCGGGGATTTCTGTTTACGCGCGTTCAGCTTCCAACTGCATTTCCACGCGACGTACATCTTTCGGGTAGGTCTTGTACAGGCCGGCCAGCAGAATCGCGTTCAGCACCAGCAGACCGACGGTGATGTACAGGAATACTGTCTGAATGCTCCAGAAGTCAGCAAGCTGGCCGCAGGCCACCGAGAAGATTGCCCAGGCGATGGTTTCGAAGATGGTCAGCCAGATCGCATACGCCTGACCGCGCAGACGCGGATGCACCACCGACGCGACGATCGGACGGTTGACCGGCGGATTCAGACCCTGAGACAGACCCATGATGAACCAGAACACGCCATACACCGTGATGCCGTCATACATGAATTGGGTGCCAAGGAACGCGCCGAGAGCGAAAAACAGCTGAGCGAACTGGATGAACCCGATACGACCGTAATGCTTGACGTGCACGTCCAGCCATTTGACGATCCATCCGCCGCCGAGATTGCCGACGATCGCGCCGATGCCGAACGGCAGCAGCACCATCGATGCCGTCGCATTGGTGAATCCGCGTTCAAGCACCAGGAACTGAATGCCGAAGATCGGAATCAACAGATGGCCGGAAAGGAATCGGGAGATCATCATGATTGTGTAGGACGGGATCTTGAACAAGCCGAGAATCTCCTTCATCGTCGGCTTCTCGTCCACGGATTTCGCGTTCGCTCCGGAAACTTGAATATCCGAAGCACCCACTCCCGGGTCTTTGAATGCGAAGATCACGATGATCGAAGCCACCACCATGATTCCGGACAGCGTCCACATCGCATAACGCCAGCCGTTGGAATCAATACCGGTGAACTGCGCGAGCGCTGGGCCTACCAATGCAGCCAGACCGTTGATGGAACCATACAGAATGCCGGATGCCTTGCCTCGTTCCTTGTCGTCGAAACTATCGGCGATCACCGCGTTGACGATCGGCTGCGCGCCGATTACCGAGGCGCTCATCAGAGCCACCGAGATCAGTAGCATGGTCCATCCGTTGGCGAAACCGGCCATAGCGCCGAACAGCGCTCCGAACAATCCGGTGAGCACCAATGTGGCCTTACGGCCGATTTTGTCGGAGATCTTCACCCAGATCGGGCCGAACGGGGCGGACAGCACTTTGCCTGCGGCGGTCATAATGCCAAGATGGCCGCTGTCGAGGTGAAGCGAGCTGGCAATGGCGGGGAAGATCGAGTTGGTGGCGCTCGCCTCCGTATTGTCCACCACCATTACGCCGGTAAGGGTGGCGAGATTACGCCAACGGTGAGGCACCTTCGCTTCGGCGGCGGTTCCCGGCGTACTTGGATTGGTATTTCCTTGTGTCTTGGTCGTCACGTCCTCTACCATGAGGATAGCCTTTCTGAAGATATGGCAAATGGGGGTTGTCGCAATCGATCGACGGGCTGGCAGGCCCGGAAGAATCGGTTGTGTGAGGGTGATCCCGTTGGTTGCGGAACGTCAATGGCCGTTGATGTTCCGCAACCGGGTCACTTTTCGCGCTCCTATGCGCGTCGTGGGAAGGGCTGCTACCTGTTGGCGTTCTTGACGTCTTCGCAAATGGCCTGAAGGACGTCAACAGGGATAATCGCGGTTTTCACCAGATCCAGCAGGCTGAGCTGTGGGGGTACCGCGACGAGCTCGGTGTGGGTCCATGAGGGAATGTAATGCTCGATGATCGGGCGGGTGACGAGATCATCCTCCAGCTCCGCAAGCGGCTTATGAACCAACGGTTCCTTGTTGATGTCGAGCGGAATCGGTTCGGCGATCTCCTCGGCGCGATCCTTCTGCTCGCGAACCAGCAGATGCGTTTCGTTGATCTCGCCTTCGAACGGAATTCCCAGACGCTGGAACAGGCTTTCCGGGGCATCGCCTTCGTGCATGAGCTTTGCCAGCAGCCTGAGCATTCGCAACTCGACCTCGGGATCGTCGATGGGGTGATGCTGACCGGGGTCGGTCTCCAGATCGTACAGCAGCGTGCCATACCGCCAGGGGTTCATCCAGATGCTCTGCGTCGGAATGCGCATGACGCGGGTGTTCTTGGTGAAGCTGAATGGTTCGGCCGGCTCCCAATTCGCCAGCTCCTGCGGGCTGAACCGCATGCGCATGTGCGTGGGCATGAGGGTGAATTCGTCCAACGGCAGGTTTGACGGGTCCTTTGCCGCACGCATATATACGTATCGGCCGTCGGTCACGTTCACATGACCGCCGTGGATGCCGAACAGCGCGCCTTCATGGATCTGATGAATGCCTGCGTTGGTTGTGTCTGCGGTCGGGTGCGTGCCGGTCGCAGTGCTTTCTGTGCCATTGGCGAGCACCTGCGCCAGATCATGCCCCTCCATATCCTTGGTGGGTTCCAGGCCGAAGTACTTGAGCATGGTCGGGGCGATGTCGATGGTCTGAGCGAGGGCTCCTCTGCGGGTGTCCTTGCCGCCGGTGCGAGGGTCCCACATGAACAGCGGCAGGTGCACCAGTTCATTGAACCACGGCTGTACCGACTTGGCCCACCAGCCGTGCTCGCCGAGTAGGAATCCGTGGTCGGTGTTCACGAACAGGAGAGTGTCCTTCCACATGTCGTGTTCGTCCATGAAGTCGAGCACGCGGCCGAGTGAATGGTCGCACATGGAGACCAGTGCGGCATACTGCAGACGCACGCTTTCCACCAGTTCCTTGGATTCGTTCACCTTCTCGTACGGGGGCCAGTCCATCTGATCGTCGTCGGGATCCTGGCCATACAGATCCCGGTAGGCCTGAGGCACGAAGAACGGCTCATGGGGGTCGAAGAGCTCCAGCTGGAGCATCCAGTTGTCCTCGTTGACGTTCGTCTCCAGAAACTCCATGCCTGCATCGACGGTTCGGGTCTGTGCGTGGTCGGCTTCAGTGGGCATGTAGGTTCGGTTCACGGCGTCGTGCTTCACGATCGGGATGCCGTTGTTCGGCCCGTCCTCCTGCTGACGAAACAGGCCGATGTTGGCCTTCCACGGGTCGCCTTCCTGCCCTCGGAAGAACTCCCACGAGGAGTAGCGGGTGTGGAAGGTGGCGCCGCCGTCCTCCCAATAGTGGGGGTGGTCGGAGACCAGATGGGTGTAGATGCCGTGATCCTTGAGGATCTGCGGCATGGAGTCGTCGTAGGGCTCAAGTGGTCCCCAGGATCGGTGCATGAAATTGTATCGGCCGGTATGCAGTTCGCGCCGGGCGGGGATGCAGGGCATCGATCCAGCGTAGAAATTGTCGAAGGTGACGGCCTTGGCAGCCAGGCGGGCGAAGTTCGGTGCGTTCACCACGGTATCGCCGTAGGGGGGTAGCATGTGCCTGTTGAGGCTGTCGTACATTAGGATGATGGCTCTCTTCATTGAGGGTTCCTTTCTTCTTGTTTGGTGATCCTATGGCCATTTTGGGCGCAATTGACTGGGGGAGTGGGGTTTCAGGTTTTACGTCGATGCTTTTGGCTGTGACGTCGGTGGGGGCAGATCCGTGTGAGGTCTTGCTGATCTAGTGGATCAGGGTTGTGAAAAACGGGGGTCTGCCAGGTCTGGTCGGTCGACTATTCGCGACGTCGTTGCAGGTCGATCAGTTCGCTCTTCAGTGCCTTGACCTGACGAATATGGTGGTCCATCTCCTCGCAGCTGGTTCGGTGGTTCCACTCGGCAAGCATCGTTTTGAGCTCCTGATCGCATTCCGTATTGTCGGTGGGCAGCGAGCGGTCTCGATGTCGATATTTGCGTACCTGATTTTCGCGGACGGTGATTTCCGTGTCGAGCAGGGAAATCACTTGATCGACCGAAAGAAACCCAGCGAAGGCGATACGGGCCTCGAAATCGGGGTCTTGGAATCGTGACGGGGGCTCGTACGGGCTGGAGAGCCAGTCCATGAATACTGTGAACCCGCTTTCGGTGATCGAGTATTCGCGGGCTTTTCGGGGGTTGTCTCCGTCGAGAAGTCGCGAGCTTACCCAGTTGTCGCTTTCCATGCGGCTGAGCGTGCGATAGATCTGGCTCATCTGCGTGTTGGAGCGTTGGAATCGACCGAAGGTGTCGAAGTACTTTTTCAGGCCGTATCCGGTCTGTGGCTTCAGGGCGAGAACGCCGAGCAGCAGATAGTCCAGTTTCAGCATGTGTCGATCCTTCGTCGGGTGTGAACGTTCGGCTGGCGTCGATACCGGTTGCGGCCGGCGTCGGCTTGCGATGGCAGTCACCGATTCTACTTCTCCGTAGTTCTGGGCTGCGTGGCTCTAATATAACACAATGCATATATGACAAATAGCATATGGCGTGTTGCGGATCATTGCGCTAAGCCGTGACGGATATATATGATCGCTGTTCGGCGTGGAGTGGGCGTCGCGGCTGTAAATCACGATGACCTGCCGGATGATTTTTGTGGATTCGCCGGGATGTGGTACACTTTCCCTCTGTTATCGCAAAGTCTGTTATTGATGATGACACCTGTCCGGGTGGCGGAATGGTAGACGCGCTAGCTTGAGGTGCTAGTGCCTATTTTATACAGGCGTGTGGGTTCAACTCCCATCCCGGACACGATCTCAGCCCCGTGAATTGCGGGGCTTTTTCGTATCTCCGCATTCGCAGCTCCGTACAATCGACGGGCAATGCGGGTTAAGGAAAACAGTCGGCGATCCGGACGGAGCAATCATGGCCAGAAGAACGATTTCGGTGGAGATCATCGACGTACAGGGTGTGCGGGTGAAGGTGACGCGCAAAACGGTGAAGAACATGTATCTGCGCGTTAAGCCGCCGGACGGTCGTGTGGAGGTCACGGCCCCGGCGAGGGCCAGTTACGATGTGGTCGCTCGATTCGTGGCATCCCGCAGGCAATGGATCGACAAGGCTCAGGAAAAGGTCGCCGCGGCTCGGGCGAGGCAGGAGGAAGCTGGTCGTAGAGCGGCCGGCCAAGACGCCGATCATGATCATACCGGTACCGCGGATGCCGCTGGTACCCATGCTGATCAGCCGGTGGCGATGCTTGACCAGCCATGGAGCGAGGAGCGCAAGCGGGAGGCCAAGGCGATACTGAACGGTTGGCTGCCGAGTCTGTTGGCATACTGGGCTCCGATCATCGGTCGCAGGCCGACGAATATTTCACTGCGCCGCATGTCCACGCGATGGGGGTCGTGTACGCCGGCCACTGGTCGGATCCGGCTGAATCTCGAATTGGCGTATCTGCCGCCTCAGTATTTGGAATACGTGCTGGTGCACGAGCTCACCCATCTGTGGGAGCATGGTCACGGGGTGAGATTCCAACGCAGTATGGACCGTTTTATGCCCCAATGGCGGCGTCTTCGCCGCGAATTAAACCGTATTCCATAGGAAACCCGAGTTGTGAGGCTTTGGTTCTTGGAAGCCGCATTTCTCGCATATAGCGTCCGCGGAATTTCAACGGTTTGGGGACTGCGCGGAATTGGGAATGGGCCCCTTCGTCAAACAAAGCCTCACAACTCGGGTTTTTGCGATAAACCGGCCGATAAATCGGCCGATAAACCGGTATGGGCCGCTACGCGATGTGGCTGCGCAGGAACCACTGGAACAGCTCCAGCGCCTGAACGTGATCCTGAATGATGTTGGAGCTTACGACATCGAGCTCGTCCAGCTCCTCGATGGCCTTGCGATCATCGGTGATGAACACGTCGTAGTAGTCGATCAGCGCCTTGATGTACTCCTCGGTGGAAGCGCGGCCCTTGAGATCAAGACCCTTCCAGGAACGGTTGCGCACGATGGCGTCCGGCGTGCCATCGGGGGAACCGCCCAGCGTGGCGATGCGCTCGGCGGTTTCGTCGGCCTGGGCGAGCACGACCTCGACCTGCGGGTCAAGCATTTCATGCACGGCGATGAAGTTCGGGCCCTGCACGTTCCAGTGAGCGTGCTTGAGCACGAGGGCGGCCTCCTGCTCTTGGCTGAGTCGGTTCTGCAGAATGGCGATGGTCTTTTCGGCCTGCTCTTCGGAAAGGCCGGGAACGGTGAATTTCAGCGTCATGATCATCCTTCTTTCTTTAATTGATTTTGCGGATGTCCTTCACATTGCGAATACGCACGTACGACCAATTCTAGGCGGTGGTTTGCCGCGAACTGTGTCCAGTGCCTGATGTGGAAGCACGGTATCCGAACGTCTGCAACAATGTGAGCGTTTCGCCGTCGGCCGTTGCGTCGAGTGCCCTCGGCGAGTCTTTCGCCATATCAGGAGTCCGCGTACCCGTGGGGGCTTCCCCATTGGGGGAAGCTGTCGGCGTAGTCGACTGATGAGGGGTGTGGGCAAAGCGTTGGTTGGAAGTCGGCAGGTGTGTTATTCGATCCACCTCATCAGTCAGCCTTCGGCTGCCAGCTTCCCCTCGTAGGGGAAGCCTCACGCAGGCTCGGAGGGCGGACGCCCCGCACCCGTGCCGGCCCCCGCACCCCCTTCCGCCGGCGGGTTCGCACCACTGCGGCGGACTTCGATGGTCTGGATGCGGCGGCCGTCCACTTCGGTGATCACCATGTCGTACCCGTCGTCTGAGTGCAGCACCGCGCCAACTTTGCCCATTTCGCCGGTTTTGGCGAGGAAGTAGCCGGCCACCGTCTCGTACGGGCCGTCCTCCAGCTCGATGCCGGTGAGCTCGTCGAAGTCCTCGATGGTCATGCCGCCATCGATGCGCGCCACGCCGCCGACGAACGCCGAACCGGGCTTGCGTCCACCGGCCTCGCTGGGCAGATCGTATTCGTCGCGAATATCACCCACCAGCTCCTCGGTCATGTCCTCCAGCGTCACGATGCCATCGGTGCCGCCATACTCGTCGATCACGATGGCCAGATGAATGCCGCGACGGCGCAGCAGCGAAAGGCTCGGCAGCAGTTTCGACGTGCCCGGCAGGGAAATGCCTTCGCGGGTCACGTCGGCCACGGTGGCGGCCTGCGGGTTGCGGATGTCGAGCAGATCGCGCACATGCACGAAGCCGAGCACGTCGTCGAAATCCTTGCCGATCACCGGGTACCGCGAGTACGGCTTGTCGCGCACGAAGTCGGCGGCCTCGGAGATCGGCATATCGCCGTCGATGAACACCACGTCGGCGCGTGGACGCATCACTTCGGCCACGATCGTTTCCGAAGCGTCGAACACGTCGTCGAGAATCACGCGCTCGTCCTTGCTGAGGTTGGTGTTGGACGAGACCAGTACGCGCAGCTCATCGTCGCTGACTTCGCTTTCGGTTTCGTTCGGGTCGAATCCCAGCACGCGCACGATGCCGTTGGTGTTCTTGCCGATCAGCCAGATGATCGGCCGGCAGATCGTGGCGAACACGTCGATCGCGGGCACCACCGCGCGGGCGATCGCCTCGGTTTTCTGCATGGCGATGCGTTTGGGCACCATTTCCGAGATCACGATCGAGCAATAGGAGATCACCAGCGTGAGCACGATCGTGGTCAGCGGCGCCGCGATATGCGTGGGCACGCCCCAGCTTTCCACCACCGGGACGATGAACGGGGAGATCGACGACTCGCCGAACGATGCGGAAAGAAAACCGCATAGCGTCACGCCGATCTGTACGGTGGAGAGGAAGGTGTTCGGGTCGCGGGCGATCTTCGCCACGCGGGCGCCGCGAATATCCTCCTGCTCCATTTGATCGATCTGCGAGCCACGCAGGCTCACCAGTGCCAGTTCCGTGCCGGCGAAGACGCTGCCGAGCAGCAGGAACACGAAAATCAGGAGAATATTCAGACCAAGTGACATGCCTTCAATCTAACGAACGCCCTAACCAAGATCGCGGCCTGCGGCGGAACTAGGCGGTGTGCAGCGGGATCGGGCGGGACTGGGAACATGGCCTGCGATCCGGCCATCCGCCCGATAGGGAGATTCGCCCCGATCTCCCGCACCTTCACCCCGATCGGTCGGTCTGAACGAGGGAGACCGTCCCCGGGAAATCGTCCCGGAGACTGTCCCGGAGCCCGCCCACTCTGAACAAATAATGAACATTGTCTGCCATGTGAGAAACGTCACAGCGGCCCACCGCAAAGCTTCGGCGGGCCGACGATGCGGTGGGCTACGATGGCAAATACGTACAAGCCGGTTCCGCTGACGTGGTGACGTGACGTACTGATGGCGTACCGACGGCGTTCGCTACCGTACCGCCAACCCGATCGCCCATCTCAATACCGACCGTTTCGCATCACGCGATCATGTTCGTACCACGTCAGGCGGCCCGACAGGAAAGGAACCATCATGACGATGCTGCAGCACGAAATCTGCGACTTCACTGCCCAGGCCTTCCAGAACAACGAGTTCCACGAGGTCACCAAGGCCGACATCCTCGGCCACTGGTCGGTGTTCTTCTTCTACCCGGCCGATTTCACCTTCGTCTGCCCCACCGAGCTGGAGGATCTTGCCGAGGCCTACCCGGAGTTCCAGAAGGCCGGCTGTGAGATCTACTCCGTTTCCTGCGACACCCACTTTGTGCACAAGGCCTGGCATGACGCGAACGAGAAGATCGCCAAGATCGCATACCCGATGCTGGCCGATCCCACCGCCCAGCTGGCCAAGGATCTCGACACCTACAATGAGGCCGACGGTCTGGCCGAGCGCGGCACTTTCATCCTAAACCCCGAAGGCAAGGTCGTGGCCTACGAGGTCATCTCCTCCAACGTCGGTCGTAACGCCGACGAACTGCTGCGCCGCGTTCAGGCCTCCCAGTTCGTCTACGAGCACGGCGATCAGGTGTGCCCGGCCAAGTGGCAGCCCGGCGAGGAGACCATCGAGCCGAGTCTCGACCTCGTCGGCCAGCTCTGATCGGCCAGCTCTGATCGGCCGGTTCTGAGTACTGCTGATCACCGTCTGATCGGCCAGCTCTGATCGGCCGGTTCTGACCGTTTCGATCTCACCGTTTATCCGATCATCTGATGTGATCGACGTTCGCTCCCGCCGCACGGTATGCGCGGCGGGAGGTTTTATATGTAGGGGATGCTTCCCGGAAGGATTCGTATGAGCAACATCGACACCGAAAAACTGTATGACGTCATCGTGATCGGCGGCGGCCCCGCGGGCCTCACCGCCGGTCTGTACCTCGCCCGCGCCCGGTATCGCGTACTGATTCTGGAAAAGGATGATTTCGGCGGACAGATCACTATCACCAACGAGGTGGTGAACTATCCCGGCGTCGGCACCACCACCGGCAAGGCGCTCACCGGCACGATGCGCAAGCAGGCGCAGGATTTCGGCGCGGAGTTCCTCAGCGCCGAGGCGACCGGCCTTGATGTGAGCGGCGACGTGAAGACCGTGCACACTACGCGCGGCGATCTGCACGCGTTCGGCATTCTGATCGCCACCGGCGCCTCGCCGCGCAAACTGGGATTCGCCGGCGAGGCCGAGTACGCGGGTCGTGGCGTGGCCTACTGCGCCACCTGCGACGGTGAATTCTTCACCGGCAAGGAGGTGCTGGTCGTCGGCGGCGGGTTCGCGGCCGCCGAGGAAAGCGTGTTCCTCACCAAGTATGCCAGCAAGGTCACCATGCTGATCCGCGAGGAGGATTTCACTTGCGACGCGTCCGTGGCCGACGAGGCGAAGCGCAACCCGAAGATCGAAATCCGGTACCAGACCGTGCTGGACGGCGTGACGGCCGGTCAGGGAGGTTTGCGCGAGGCCACGATTCGATCCGTGCAGACCGGCGAGACCGAGACGTGGAAGCCGGCCGACGAGGGCACGTTCGGCGTGTTCGTGTTCGCCGGATATGTGCCCGCCACCGATCTGGTGAAGGGCATCGTGGAACTGGACGATCACGGTTACGTGGTGACGTACGGATATCTGGAGACTTCGGTGCCGGGTGTGTATGCGGCCGGTGACCTGCGGGTGAAGAACCTGCGTCAGGTGGTCACGGCCACGGCGGACGGTGCGATCGCCGCGGTTGAGCTGGAACGGTATGCGTCGGACATGTCGGCGAAGACCGGTCTGGTGCCGCCGCGCCCGACCGAAACCGCATACGAGAAGGCCGAGGCGAAGACCGCTGCGGCCGCTCAGGCCGGTACGACCCCGGCTCCGGCGCCCGCGAAGCGCAGCGCCGATGCCGCGGCGGCGTCGAAGAGCGCGGCCAAGCCGGGCGAACTGTTCTCCGACGCGATCAAATCGCAGCTGAAGATGGTGTTCTCCAAGATGACCAGGCCGGTCACGCTGGCCTTGGATCTGGACGGCACCCCGCTTTCCCAGGAGCTCAAGACGTTCGTCGGCGAGATGGCCCGCATCTCCGCCGGGAAGCTGATCGTGAACGAAACGGGAGCGGCGGCGGGGGACGCCGAACTGGACGATACCGGTCGTGCCGTCTTCGACCCGTCCGTCGTATTGCCCGACGCCCGTCCGTGTGTGAGGGTGTGCGTCGCCGGCGAGAACGGGGATCTGGAATTCACCGGACTGGCATTCCACGGCGTGCCGAGCGGGCACGAGTTCAACTCGTTCGTGCTTGGTCTTTACAATGCGGCCGGCCCAGGCCAGCCGTTGGATGACGATCTCAAGGCGCGGATCGCGGCCATCGCCGACCCGGTGAATGTGACGCTGCTCGTGTCGCTCACCTGTACGATGTGCCCCGAAACCGTGCTGTCCGCCCAGCGGGTCGCTTCGCTGAGCCCGAATGTGAAGGCTGAGGCGTACGATGTTTCGCACTTCCCTGAACTCAAGGACCACTACGGCGTGATGAGCGTGCCCTGCATCGTCATCGATCATGCCGACGGATCGCAGAAAGTGGAGTTCGGCAAGAAGAACATCGCCCAGATGCTCGACCTGCTCGCCGCCTAGCCCCCGCCCCCTCCGGAGGGGGCTGTCAGCTTCGCTGACTGGGGGAGGTCGGTGGGAGGTTGGAGAAGGTTGAGGAAAGCGTCGTTCAGAACGACAGCACCTCCACCTTGCCGTTGTCGAGCCGGTAGCGTGCGCCCACCAGCGACACCTCACCGGCTCGCACGGCATTGCGGATCACCGCGGAATCCGTGACCAGCGCCTCCAGCGTCTGCGCCACATGAATACGCTCCACATCCTCCGCGGTATCGAGATCGGAGTCGAACGCCAGACGCACCGAGGCACCCACCTCGCGCATCAGAATCGAGCGGAACCCCTCGTCTTCGGTGTATTCGTCGCCTTGAATCACCTTCATCGCCGCGGCTACGGCACCGCAGTTCTGATGACCCATCACCACGATCAGACAGACGCCGAGATGCTGGACGGCGTACTCCAATGATTCGAGCACAGCGTCGTCCACCACCTCACCGGCCGTGCGGATCGTGAACAGATCGCCGATCCCCTGATCGAAGATGATCTCCGGCGGCACCCGTGAATCCGAGCAGCTGAGCACGGCTGCATCCGGCGTCTGTTCGCCGATCAGCCGTTCGCGCGTTTCCCTGTCCTGCCACGGATGCTCCGCTTCGCCCTCCGAAAACCGTCGATTGCCTTCGACCAGTCGGCTCCATGCGCCATCGGCCCGTGTGCTCGCATCCATAACAGCCTCTTTGCCTCTTTGCCTTTCGTGTGTTTTTCCGGTATCAGTGTATGTCGTCGTATGCCGTCGTGTTATGTGCCGTGGCCGCGGCAATCGGCGGGCGGTGAAGGGCGGGTGGGATATACGGGACGGCGTTGAAATACGATACGAGACCCGATACGGAACGAAAAAGGGAGACCCCCATGACGGGGATCTCCCTGAAGTCGTGCCGAACCGAAGATCAGCCGGTGTTCTGCAGGCCTGCGGCGACGCCGGAAACCGTGCAGAGGATCAGATAGATGAAGTCCGCGGTCTGAGACTTGCTCAGCTCGTTCTTCTCGTCGCGGCGACGCACCGAACGCAGCGCACGCACCTGAAGCACCGACAGGGCGTTCACGTACGGCGAGCGGATACGGATGGCCTGACCGAGCACATGACGGTGCTGCAGCGGCCACTCGTCGGCCACGATCTTCAGTACCCACTTGCGGGTGAGCTCCATCTCCTCCAGCACCTTGGTGTTGAGATCCTCGCGGTCTCCCAGCGCCAGATACAGCTTGGCGATGCGCTCATCGGTCTTGGCCAGCGACATCTCGATGTTGTCGATGAACGTGGAAAACAGCGGCCATTCTTCGTACGCCTGACGAAGGGTATCGAGGTCGCCGAACTTCTCGCAGGCGGTGCCCAGACCATACCAGGCGGCGAGGTTGATTCGCGCCTGAGCCCAGGAGAACACCCACGGGATGGTACGCAGATCGTCGAGCGACTTGGCACCCAGACCACGCTTCGCCGGGCGGGAGCCGATCGGCAGCAGACCCACCTCGGTCAGCGGGGTGACGATCGAGAACCACGGGGCGAAGTCCGGAGTGCCCAGCAGGTCGAGGAAGCGTTCATGGGCGGCCTCGTCAAGCTGCTTGGTCATATCCGCATACTTCGCGGTCATCTCGGTGTTGGTCTTCTCAACGCTCGGAGCGGACTGCAGCAGCGTTGCCGAAGCCACGGACTCGATATGGCGCACGGCCAGCGTCGGGTTGCCGTAGCGGGCGAAGATGACCTCACCCTGCTCGGTGAGCTTGAAGCGGCAGTTCACGGAACCCCTCGGCTGGGCGAGTACCGCACGGTTGGCGGGGCCGCCGCCACGACCGACCGCGCCGCCACGACCGTGGAACAGCGTCAGATCGATGTCGTTGGCCTCCGCCCATGCCACCACGCGGGCTTCGGCATCATGCAGAGCCAGCGTAGCGGTGGTCGGGCCGGCGTCCTTCGAGGAATCGGAGTAGCCGAGCATGACCTCCATCTTGCGGTTCGTGGCCTTGAGACGAGCCTGAACCTCGGGGATCTTCAGGATGCCGTCGAGCACGTCGACGCAGTTCTGCAGATCTTCAAGCTGCTCGAACAGCGGGATCACGTCGATGACCGGCACATCCTCGGGATGGGCGAACGCCAGACGGTTCAGCTCGTACACATCCTTGATGTTCTGCGCGGACTTGGTGAACGAGATGATGTATCGGCGGGCGGCCTTCTGACCGTTGCGGCGCTGGATCGAACCGAGGGCGCGGAAGGTGTCGAGCACCTCGCGGGTCATCGGCTGCAGTTCGCCGCGTTCGCCGTGCAGACCGTGTTCGCGGATGTCGTCCAGAGCGCGGGAGTGCACAACGGAGTGCTGACGGAACTCCATCTCGACCATGTGGAATCCGAAGGTCTCGGCCTGCCAGATCAGCGTCTGCAGCGGGCCGTAGGCGGAGCGTGCGGCACCGGCGTCGGCCAGCGACTTCTGCACGGTCTTCAGATCGGAGATGTAGTCCTCGCAGGAGTGGTACATCAGATCGTGGTCGCGATCGATGGTCGCACGCAGACGGTCGGCGATCACCAGCATCACCGCGCGGTGAGGCTCCTTGGTGGAGATCAGCTCGGCCTTCTCGGTCAGACGCTCGCTCATCTCGCGCTGATGGCTCCACAGGTCCAGCAGGCCGGCGCACGGCTTGGTGTCCTTGGATTCCAGCGTCAGGTTGCGGCCGACCTCGCGGGTCGCCTCCTCAAGCTTGGCGAGTACGTGATCGGAGAATTTGCGGGCCACCTGACGGCTGACGCGGGCGGTGACGTTCGGGTTGCCGTCACGGTCGGAACCGATCCAGCTGCCCGGGTGGAAGAACGCGGGGCAGATCGGCGGCACCTTGCCGGCGTCGCTTCCCAGCACCCAGTCGTCGAAACGGCGGTACACCTTGGGAACGGTGTCAAAAAGCGTGTTGTCGAAGATATCGAGGATCGTATCCGCTTCCTCGACGGGAGTCGGCTTCTTCAGCGCGATCGGAGACGTGCGGAACATCGCGTCGATCTCGTTGAGCATCATGCGCTCGTTCTCGGCCAGATCGGAGCCGCCCAGACGCGGACGCTCCTCCAGCAGTTCGGCGATGCGACGGATCTTGCCTTCGATGGCCTTGCGTCGAGCCTCGGTGGGGTGCGCGGTGAACACCGGATGGAACTCCAGCTTGTTCAGCAGTTCCTTGGCCTTCGCCGGTCCGCACTCCTTGATCATGCGCTGATACGCGCCGGTCATCTCGTTGATCGGGTCGGTGGGAGCGTTGAGCGGGACTTCCTTCTCGCGGGCTCGCAGCACGTTGACTCGGTAGTTCTCCTCCGAAAGATTCGCCAGATGGAAGTATGTGGCGAACGCGCGAGCCAGCAGTGTGGCGTCGGCTACGGAAACCGAATCGATGAGCTTCACGGCCTTTTCGAAGCCTGCCTGCTCGGGATCGGGATCACGGTATCCCAAACCGGTGCCGCCGAACTCCTCGCTGGTCGCCTCATTGGCGTAGTCCAGCAGGTTGTCGAACTTTTCGAGCAGATCCTCGTCGTATTCCTTCAAAGCGGTGCGCAGTAGACGTAGGAACAAGTCCATGTCCAAACGAAGATCGCTTGGGAGTCCCTGCTCCTCCGCAACCTTCGTGCCGGTGCCGGTGCTCACGATGCCGGCGTCGGCCGCTTTGATCGTTTCGTCTGTTGATGTCATCCAGACCTCCTTTTGCCTCTCACCGGTTGTTCGTCTATCGGCTTTCTGCGGCTCCTCCGCAGTTATTGCTGCCGACCGTTCCAAACCCAAAGCCGGTGAACAGACGCCCCACCATTCTATGGCCGCGTTTCCGCGTTTTATTACCAACAGTTTTCGTGAGCGATGGTTTTTGTTTGAAAAGTCGAGGAAATTCCTGTCCGATACGTGGACATTCGATAGTGTGACCGTGCAAAACATGCGAGTTTTGCAATCTGCCGGTCGGGGTATCTCATATTTTCGTTCACATAATGGTCGTGGTTTGCCGTGGTGTTGAAGCCGCACGAGGGCGACGGGTAAACATGAAACCGTGATTTTCGGGAAGATTTTCGGGAAGAGAAACAATACGGCCGGCCCTCATGTCGCCGCGATTCCAGCCGGCGTGGACAAAGTCACCAAATACCATACGCATTCCATCCCGCTCGATATGGAAGACATCGAGCGTGACCTCGACAAACCGGTGATGGAAGCCGGAATCGCCGCGAAAACCAGCGTGATCGTGCGCGTCGGCATGCTCGACCTCGGCGCGGGCACCGGCAGCTTCCGCGTACGGCAGATGATGCACCGCATCGCCTATCCCGTCGGCGTCCACGTCCGCGCCGACGTGAACCTCACCGACATCGAAGCCTCCTGCACCGACGGCAAAAGCCGCGTCACCGAAGTCATCGACCTGCCCACCACCGGCGTCAACACCGAACGCATCTGGCTGCTCGAACATTTCGCCGACTGGTTCAGCGTGAACCTCGGCCACTCCGCCGTCTACCACAACAGGGGAGAGGAGATCACCGACCGTCTCGTCGAGAACCTCAACGTCCGTGACGTCTCCGCGTTGTCCGCGAAGGCGGCCAAAGAAGTACGGCAGAACGAGCGTGAACAGCGGATGGCAGGCGAAACGGCCGACAACGCCGATGCGTCAACGTCAGCATTGTCCGGCGACGTTCCCGTGCAATCCACCACCGCCACTACCCGTGAGGAGCGTGAAGCGGAAATCCGGCGGCAGCAAGAAATCGACGCCGACGACCCGGTCGTTCGCCAGATGCATGACGAGGAACACCAGGATTCCCATTCCGGCAGCACCAACGCCGGCAACCCCAAATCATCATCGAAACCCGCGAAACCCAGGAAATCACGTAACCATCAGCCGCCGAAAGGCGAGTACGCCCAGCATTTCGATCACGTCGGCCGTCTCGCACCCAATGCCTCCGACCCGAACTTCAAACCGATCACCGTTCGCCAGGCGCACGAACGACTCGATCTCATCGAACACCGTAAACCCTTGTATTCCGCGGCCTTCGCAGGCTTCGCCTCCGCGATCGCCTGCGCATCCTTCGTCTTCCTCCTCGGCGGTGGTCTCTACGACATGGCCGGAGCTTTCGTCGGCGCCGGCATCGGCCACTACCTCCGCCGTCGTCTCTTCGCCAAACACCTCAACCAGTTCTTCGTCACCTTCGTCGCCGTCTTCGTCGCCGCCCTCGCCTGCACCGGCACCCTGCGACTCATCGGACTCTACGATCCCATAGCCCTCGCCCACGACACCGCCTACATCGGCGCCATGCTCTTCGTCATCCCCGGATTCCCCCTCATCACCGGCGGCCTCGACATCGCCAAAATCGACTTCCCCTCCGGCATTCAGCGCCTCGCCTACGCCCTCTCCATCATCCTCATGGCCACCCTTGCCGGCTGGGCCGTCGCCCGCATCGTCATGCTCAACCCCCAAGGCTTCGAACCCCAAGGTCTCGACCCCTGGATCACCGGCATCCTCCGCTTCGTCTTCGCTTTCATCGGCGTCTGGGGCTTCTCCGTCATGTTCAACTCCCCTCAGCGCATGTGCCTCGTCGCCGCCTCCATCGGTGCCATCACCGACACCCTCCGACTCGAATTCACCGATCTCCTCAACATGCCCCCCGAAGTCGCCACCTTCATCGGCGCCTTTCTCGCTGGCCTCCTCGCCGCCGCCTGGCGCACCTCCGTCCGCCGCGGCATCCTCCCCCCGCACCTCGGCTACCCCCGAATCTGCCTCACCGTCCCCTCCATCGTCATCATGGTTCCCGGCATGTACATGTACCGTGCCATGTTCTACCTCGCCCAGTTCAACACCCAAAGCGCCCTCGACTGGGCCTTCCGCGCCTTCATGGTCATCATCTGCCTGCCCATCGGACTGGCGATGGCACGGGTGGCGACTGATCGCTCCTGGCGCTACGACATCTGAAAATCGCCGGGCAATGGAGCGTCATCCGCGTTGCGGAAGACTCGACGTACCTTTGTACGCCTTCGTCTTCCGCGCCTTGATGCCGCACGCATTGCCCGGCGATTTTGGCTTCCCCCATTGGGGGAAGCTGTCGAGCGTAGCGAGACTGATGAGGGGCCTTCGTACGCCTGAACTGCGCCCCAATTGTTAGACGCGGTTTATTAAGGGTACCTGATCAGGCTGCGAGGGACATACTCCGGAATTCCTCCGGGGTGCGTCCCTCCAGCCGTCTCTGGCGTCGTCTGGTGTTCCAGTGGATGATGTACTCGTTCAGACCGGTCTCGAACTCCTCGTAGGAGGCGAACTCGCGGCCGGTGTAGAACTCGTCCTTGAGATGGCCGAACACCTGCTCGGTCGCGGCGTTGTCGATGCAGTCGCCCTTCCTGCTCATGGACTGGCGTATGCCCAGTTCCGCGAGACGGTCGCGCCACCACCGGTGCTGGTACTGCCATCCCATGTCGCTGTGGAGCACGGGATCGACGCCCTCGGGCAGACGGTCCTCGAGCATGGCGAGCAGCCTTCGCTGCTGGGCGAGGTCGGGACGCCGGCTTACGTCCCAGGCGACGATCTCCTTCGATCCCATGTCGTAGACGGGCGCCAGGTACGCCTTGCCGCCGGCGACCCTGAACTCGGTGACGTCCGTGCCCAGCTTCATCCAGGGCCGGTCGGCCCCGAAGTCCCGCTTCAGCAGGTTCGGCA
>NZ_NMWU01000013.1 GCF_002860355.1 Bifidobacterium margollesii | reverse complement strand
CAGAAGGCGCTGGACCTCAGGCAGTACCTGCCGCGCGGCAAGCGGCACCGCACGCGTTCGAAGGGCAGGAGGGCGAAGGGGGCGCGCATCCCGATGCGCGTGCCGATCGCCGACCGGCCCAAGAGCGTGGACTCGCGCCGCGGGTTCGGTCACTTCGAGTCCGACACCGTCGTCGGCGCGTCCCCGTCGAAACGGTGCATCGACACGCAGGCCGAACGCAAGAGCCGCAAGCTGTTCGCCCGGTTCATCCCCGACAAGAGCGCGCTGGCGACCGCGCGCGCCGAATACGACATCTACAGCCGGATCCCCGCGCCCGCGCGCATCGACCGCACGTGGGACAACGGCACGGAGTCCTCCTGCCACCTGCTCGTGGACGAGGCGCTGGGCATGCTCACCTACTATGCGGACCCGTACTCCTCGTGGCAGCGGGGCACGAACGAGAACCGCAACGGCAGGATCCGGCGCTACCTGCCCAAGGGGACCAGCTTCGACGACCTGTCGGATGCGGACCTGCAGGCCATCGTCGACGAGATCAACGACACCCCGTTGAAGGTCCTGGGCTGGGAAACGCCCAACGAGGTTTGGTACCGCGAGCTCGGCAAGGTAATGTCAAAGACAAGCCACCCAGAGACGAGTGTTGCACTTACAAATTGAATCCGGGATCTATTGGAGCAGGATGCCTACGAGTTATATCAGGTGACTGCATCCATGGATGACCCGAACACCGCAGAACGCGAAACCCGCGCGTTATGGGAGCTTATGGAGGAACAGCATCTGGACGAGGGATTCATCATCGTCGGTAATGGCAAGGAACGCGATTGGCATAACCCGGACCATGCCAATCAGATAATCCATCAGATTCCGGCATGGCGCTGGCTGATGGACACACGATCCTAGACAATCTTCAACAACCACTGCCCCAATCTGGGGTCTCCGGGAGAACCGGAAGCCCCAGAAAGCAACCAACTGGAATCAATCAGCACAGCGCGAGCGGAGGAACTCATCAACTTCATCTCTGCTGGGCAGTGAGGGGATTGCGCCGGGACGGGTGACGGCGAGCGCCGATGCGGCGGAGGCGTAGCGCATGCAGCGGGCTGGCTCCCATCCGTTCGACAGACCGTAGGCTAGCGCGCCGATATAGGAATCGCCGGCAGCCACGGTATCGACTACCTGCTCCATGCGAAACGCTTCGGATACAGTCTCCGTTCCGTCAACAGCACGCAGGTACGCCCCCTGCTCGCCCAGTGTGATGAGTATGTTTCGATATCCGGCAGCGGAAAGAATCGTGGCGGCCTCGCGTGCGGAACCCACATCGTTCACTTCCACACCGGTGAGCAGTTCAGCCTCATGCTGATTGGGCACGAGCCAATCAACCATCGGCGCATACGCCTGACTCACCACGGCTGCTGGAGCAGGATTGAGGATCACTGTCCTACCTAGATCATGGGCTATGCGAATAGCTGCATACACCGTGTCGATCGGAATCTCCAATTGCAATACGATGATGTCACTGCCCGCGATTACCGATCGCAGCTCTTCCACTTCCGCAGACGTGAACGTCATGTTGGCACCGGGAATCACCACAATACGATTGCGGCCGTGGCTGTCGATCTGCGGATTGCCCACTCCGGAAGGCGCTTCATCGGTGAACAGCACATGCTCGTGGTTCACCCCGTTGGCTTCCATCGTCTCCACCTGTTGACGACCGAATGCATCATTGCCGAGCTTGCCGATCATGGACACTCTGCCGCCGAGGCGAGCTGCGGCCACGGCCTGATTCACACCCTTGCCGCCGGGATATTGATGGAAGGAATCACCGAGAATCGTCTCTCCCTCTTTGACGAATTCCGCGGAGGTGATCACCAGATCGGTGACGAAACTGCCGATCACCGTGATACAACCGGACTGCCCACTGGATTCCATATGCCGTCTTATGGTCATTTCACATCTCCTTGAGTACACCCTGCTCCACCAGACGGCGGCCCAGCGCGCCGCCGGGATGGTTGAGTCCGAAACCGTAGTCATCGAATCCGATGATGCGCGAGGCGGTGAGCCCCAGGGAATCACCGACGACGAGCACCGCGGTGGTGCTGTTGGTGGGAGCGAGATTGAAATCATCGGCCTCGCGATCCACATGGATCTCCAACGCCACGTCAGCCGCCTTGGCCAGCGTGGACTCGTTGTTGCCGGTCATGGAGATCATCGGCGTCTTCTTAACCTTCAGGACCGGAATCACCCGCAGGGTTTCGGCGGTCTCACCGCTATTGGAGATGGCGATCACCAGATCGTCGGCGGTCACCATGCCCAGATCACCGTGCACGGCTTCAGTCGAATGCATGAAGAACGAGGAGATACCGACGCTGGCGAACGTGGCGGCCAGCTTCTCTCCGATGTGACCGGACTTGCCCACACCGGTGAAGATCACCTTGCCCTTGCAGCCAACGATCATCTCAACGGCCCGCACAAAACTGTCGTCAATCTCGCCGGCGACCTGGCGCACGGCATCAATCTCAGAATCGATGACCTGACGAATGGATTGCATTACGTCAACGGACTGGTTCTTGTCGGAAACAGTGGAAGTCATAATCGATTGCCTTTCAGCAGTAGCAAACACAAAAGAACAGAAAATATGACGGCTCTTCGGCCAGACGACGGATGAAACCATGTCCGCCAAAGAGCCGACAGGCAGGAAGGGAACAAATAGAATCGAATAGCGTCGAACTAGCGGTCACGCACCCCGACGGTCAGCAGCACGTTGGCGAACGTACGCGTTTCACCGGTATTGATGGCGAGCACCAGATTGGGAGACCCCTTCGCCTCTTCATAGAAGGAGAACCGATCGACCTCGTCCAACTCCTCGAAGCCGAGAAGGGAACGGAATTCGTCGAAGATCGGCGGCTCCGGCTCGGAATCGCCCGGAGTCATCACAGCCGCCCGCTCGACGTTGATCTCCCCCAGCAGCGTCTCCAGCACATCGGTGACGGTGGGCTGACCGGCGCGAAGCGCCAGATACACTCGCTCGGCATTTGGATTGACGGCCGTGCCCAACGGATAGTTGCCGTCGGCGATCAACACCTTGTCTCCGTGACCGCAGGCGGCGAGCGCCCCTGCGATCTGAGGATGGATCAGAGATGAGGTCAGCATGATCCGCCTTTCTCCATAGGATCGGAAGCGTCGGATTCCAGATCGGCGCGGTCGATCCGCGTGACGACGATTCCTCTGCGCTGCCAGGTGTAGCTCACCAGAAGGTCACCGGAGGGCTCACGAATCACGGTCGGATACGAGAACTCGCGTAGCCCGGAGGTGATGATGCCGGTGTCTCCGGCCGCATATCCCTCCACCGCATTTGCGTCATGCAGCACCGGCAGGCTCTCGCCGCGCGGCACCGAAGGAGGCTCCACACCATCCTCGACCACCAAAGACTGCCGCCACGTCAGACCGTCATCCTCGGAGATCGAGATGACCAACGGACATCGCGCTCCCCACGAATCGGAACCGGGATTGTGCACGATTGCCACGCGATCACCAGCATCGTCGAGAGTCACCGCGCAGAACCCGGAATTGTTCTGCGGCAGCTCCACAGGAACGGCCTCGCTCCATGTGTCGCCGTCATCCACCGATGTCGTGCGGAACGCACGGCCTTCGGTCGAACGGCACACGGCCACCAAACCGTCCTGGGTCTCCCAGACAGTGGGCTGAATGATGCCAGCCCCCCTGAGTTTGGAGCGATCCAGCGGCACATCGACCAGCTTCCAGGTTTTTCCGCAATCCCGGCTGATGTCGAACCGGCAATACCACACCGGGTCATCACCACCGGATTCCACGGAATTGGGAGCGACCCATGTGCCATGAGACGTGACGATCGGCAGGTTCTTCACCGGACCACGGCCGCCATTGTCGTCACCGGGCACAAGCTCGAACTCAGGACTCCAGGTCTCGCCATCATCATGGGAGACCCGTGCCCACGTCTTCCAGTGGGAGATCTTCGGACCATTCTTGGCGAACAGCCACAGGCTGCCGTCTGGAGCATAGGAGAGCACCGGATTCCACCAGGAACGCTCATGACCACGAAGCACGATACGCGGTTCGTCCCAGTTGCCGCCGGGAGTGCCACGGGTGAGCCAGATGGCGTTGTCAATGGCGCCTTCTCGTTCGCCGGCGAACCAAGCCACGGCCACCACACCGCTCAGCGGAGACTGAGTCAGCGTGGAGGCGTGGCACTGGTTCCAGCGCTCACCATTGCTGGAAACGATCCAGCGATTGGTAAGAGCAGTCATGTCAGCCTTCCTTGGATGTGGCGTAGAGATCCTTTTTGTAGGTCTCCGGGGAGAACCAGATGGCGATGGCGGTGATCACCGCGCCGACCATGACGTAGGCGGCGACGTAGTACCAGTGTGCGCCGTCGGCACCGGCCAGCCAGGTGGCGATGAACGGGGTGCAACCGCCGGCGAGAATCGAACCGATCTCACGGCCGGATGCGGCACCGGAGTAGCGACGGTCGGCCGGGAACAGCTCTGCGAAGAACGAGGGCTGCACGGCGTTGATGGCATTGTGTCCGAAGTTCAGCACGATGATGTAGGCCAGCACGATCAGAATAAACGAGCCGCTCCTGAGCATCATGAAGAACGGGAACGCGGTGATAAACACGACCACGGTACCGATCATGTATACCGGACGACGTCCGATACGGTCGGAGAGGGCTGCGAACAGACCATGGGCGGGGAATGCACACACTGAGCAGATCAGGATGGCCCAGTTCAGCCATTCCTTGGAAATGCCCATATGCTGGGGCGCGAACGACAAGGCGAAGGTGCACAGCAGGAAGTACGGCAGGGATTCAGCGAATCGAAGACCGATGATGCGCAGCAGATCACGCCAGTCCTCCACGAACACTCGGTAGAGCGGTCCATGCTCCTTACCGGAGGTCTTCGAAGGTGCGGAAGCGGCCTTGGCCTGCGCCTTGGCGGCGTCCTGAGCGGCAATGTTGGCCTGCAGGTTCTCCGCAGTGAGGGAACGGTTACGACCTTCCTTCTCTTTGGCGGCCATGGTGGATGTGAAGACCGGGCTTTCCTCCAGGGACTTTCGCATCCACAGACCGATGAGCATCACCAGAGCGGAGATCCAGAACGGCACGCGCCAACCCCAGCTGAGCATCTGATCTTCGGGTAGGGTGTAGACCCAGGCGAACACGAGGGTGATGATGATCTGGGCGGAGAAGCCACCGGTCTGAGGCCATGAGGACCAGAAACCACGGGATTTCTTCGGTGCGGATTCGAGCACCATGATCATGGAACCGCCCCATTCGCCGCCGACGGCGAAGCCCTGAAGCAGTCTTAGGATAATCAACGCGATCGGAGCTGCCACGCCGATATGGTCGGCGGAGGGGATGCAGCCGATGAGGAATGTGCCGATACCCATGATCATCAGGGTGAGCACCAGTGTGGACTTGCGACCGGCCTTATCGCCACGACGACCGAAGAACATGCCACCGAGAGGTCTGGCAAGGAAGCCCACTGCGAAAGTGGCAAACGACGACATCGCCGCAACAAACGCGCTCTCGTGCGCAAAAAACACTGTGGGGAATGCAATGGCAGCTGCGGTGCCATACACCATATAATCGTAGTATTCGAGCGTATTGCCGATGAAGCTCGAAATCACGACCTTTGACAAGTACTTCTTATTCTCGGGATTAAGCTGTTCCTGTGAAGCATTTGCTTCACTCATTGCCTGATTCATAAGATCCTCCTCGATCTGATTCGGGTGATGATGCGCTCCATCTCGCTCTCTCAACTTCGAGATGGGGCGTGATCGCCGGCATTGCCGATACTGTCACTCGGTGATGCCGGTATTATGCAGTACCGTTCTGATTTCCTCCTTAATCTCTTCGCTCGGTTCGTCGATGGGCATGCGACACTCACCAACAGGAATGCCAAGTACCATAAGGCCATATTTCAAACGACTGATGCTGGGGCCCAGCACCTTGACCAGGGCTTGGACGCGAGTCTGCGCCTCGTCAATCACCGATTGCTCACCGATTCCATAGGCGTCGCGCAGCGCGGCCCACGCCTGCGGCGCCACGCCGGAAACACCTGAGACAACGCCTCTTCCGCCAGCCGTATAGACGTGCGGCAAATCGGCATCATTGCCCGACCATAGCGCCAGATCAGGCGCCGCCTCACGATATGCCTCCACACGAGTGGAAGCCAGCCCGGAAAGCTTGACTCCGTCGATGCCGATGCGAGCCAGTTCGGCCAAGGTTTCAGGCAGCACGTCCGTGCACGCCACATCCGGGAAAATATAGGCATAGAGCTCACCGTCGACGGCGTCGCGTAGTGACTGGTAGTACCCAATAACGCCTTCGACGGACGCTGTGAGATAGTAGGGCGTGATCGCCGCGAACCGCGTGGCGCCCAGCGCCGCGGCGGCCCGTGCATGCTCCAGCGCCTGATGTACAGACGGCGCTCCGACATGGGCAATGGCTCGCTCCGGACCGAACACTTCCAACGCCCACCCGATGACCTTGGCGCGTTCTTCAGCATTCAGCGCCGGAAACTCCCCATTGGTTCCGACCGGTAGGACGCCATCGACATATGGTTCGATGCGGCGCAGGAACGCAAGGTTGGCTCCGGCATCCAGCTCTCCCCGTTCATCGAAGGCAGTGACGCCCGCTGTGATGATCTCTGGTTGACCCGACATGAGTTGACGACTCCTTCATTGGCTTGACACGTTCTTTCGACGATGCTGTCGACGATGGTTCAACAGGATGGCCGCTTCGTTGCCGACCGCCATTCCCCGGGTTCTAAATAGAAGCGCAACACCTGTCTAAGGTTGGAAGTGTTCAAGTCCACAACCGAAGAGAAAGTGCTGCGCCCATGACGAAAGTGTATTCCCACCTGTCGGCCGAGGAACGAGTCCGGATCGACGAACTGAGGAACCGAGAGGGGCTCGGCGTGCGCCAGATCGCCCTGAGGATCGGCCGGGACAAGTCCACGGTCAGCCGCGAGCTGAGGCGCGGCCTGTGGTTCGCGTCCAACGAGAACGACTCCTACCGTCCGTACAGGCCGAAACGCCTGAAGACGGGCGCATGGACCGCGCGCCCGTTCTACTCGGCCCTGACCGCGCAGCGCAAGGCCGAGAC
>NZ_NMWU01000012.1 GCF_002860355.1 Bifidobacterium margollesii | reverse complement strand
CCCGGAGTTGAGCAGCGCGGCGGCGAGCACGCCGTTCTGCACGTAGGTCAGCTGCGCGGCGTCGTCGGCCGCGTACATGCCGTAGTTGTCCACGTCGAAGCCCTTGGCGGCGGCGACCTTGCCCAGGGCCTCGTGGATCAGGCCGTTCTTCGCGGCCTGGCTGTTCTCGTTGATCAAAGCGATGCGCATGATGGTGTTTCCTTTCCGAATCGGTGAGATATGACGGTGTGACGGTTTGCCGGCGTGGGACCGGGGCGTGCGGGCGCGGGGCCTCCCCTCCGGGAGGGGGCGGGCGTGGGGCCGGGGCGAGTTCGGGGCCTCCCCTCAGTCGCCTCCGGCGACGGCTCCCCTCCGGGAGGGGAGCCGGGCGTGGGATGCCGTGGATCATGTGATGCGTGCGTCGTCAAGGCGCGGGGCGCGAAGGCGTATTCGCATACGTCGAGCGCCCCGCAACGCGGACGACGCTCCATCACATGATTCACTGGGGCTGCTTGCCGATGTACGCGAGGATCCCGCCGTCGACGTACAGCACGTGCCCGTTGACGAAGTCGGACGCGTCGGAGGCGAGGAACACGGCCGGGCCCTTGAGGTCGTCCGGGGTGCCCCAGCGGGCCGCGGGGGTCTTCGCCACGATGAACGCGTCGAACGGGTGGCGCGAGCCGTCGGCCTGACGCTCCCTGAGGGGCGCGGTCTGCGGGGTCGCGATGTAGCCGGGCCCGATGCCGTTGCACTGGATGTTGTGCTCGCCGTACTCCGAGCAGATGTTGCGGGTGAGCATCTTGAGCCCGCCCTTGGCCGCGGCGTACGCGGACACGGTCTCGCGGCCCAGCTCGCTCATCATCGAGCAGATGTTGATGATCTTGCCGTGCCCCTTGGCGACCATGCCCGGGATCACGGCCTTGGCGACGATGAACGGGCCGTTGAGGTCGATGTCGACGACCCTGCGGAAGTCCTCCACGCTCATCTCGGTCATCGGGATGCGCTTGATGATGCCCGCGTTGTTCACCAGGATGTCGGGCGTGGTGCCGAAGTCGCGCTCGATGTCCTCGACCAGACCCTGCACCGCGTTCTCGTCGGTGACGTCGGCCACGTAGCCGCGGGCGTCGATGCCGGCTTCCTTGTAGGAGGCGAGTCCCCGGTCGACGGCTTCCCGCGTACGGTCGTTGAACGCGATCCTCGCGCCGGCCTGGGCGAACGCCGAGGCGATGGCGAAGCCGATGCCATAGGAGGCTCCGGTGACCAAGGCCACCTTGCCTTCGAGGGAGAAGCTATTCATGTCGAATGCCATGGAATAATCCTTTCACGAGATGATGCGATCTTCCACAACCACATCAACACCGCCACTATATCATGAAATCGGTTTCAAAATCAACCGGAGAAGCGTTGCTTCAAACACCGTTCAAAACCGCGCAACCATGCAGACACCCTCCGGTCACAATCGAGCGACTACCTCAGATCTCGGAATCCCGACCGTACGCCTCAAGCTGCACCAAGGCCGCCCACGGCGAGGGATCGTCGGATTTCACGAGGTCGCCAAGCTTCACCCACGTCACGCCGCGCTCATCCACCGGGAAACGGTGCGGCTGATCGCTGCGTTCCATGGACAAATCCCGAACGTCCCCGTTGGAGAACGTCAGCCGGGCGCTCACCCACCAGTTGTCATGCGGAAAATCAGCACGGGTGACCAGCACCACCTCGTCGAGGTCCACAGGGCGCCCGAACTCCACGACGATCTCGGCGTCGTCTCGCCCGTCATTGCCCCAAGTGGCGTATGGCCACACGCCGTGCGAATCATTCGCCGTCACGCCATCGATGGCGTTCCGGGCGAAGAACACCGCCTCCCCGCGGGTTTCGGCATTGGCGCGGGCGTGCGGATAGCAGGTCTCGCAATCATGCTGGTCGATCGGATTGACGGCAAGATTGCCGTATGCGAATCGCTCCTCATCAGCCAACGCCCTAATGGAGAGCATATGGCGATCCCCCGCGAACGCCTTGGGGCTGTAAGGAATCCGGGCGTCGCCGAACGGTACCTCATAGGTGAGCCCGGTGCCCTTGAGCAGCACCGAAGCCTCGTCGACGGCATCGTCCACGCGAACACGCCACATATCGCCGGACGTCGGCACGCCGAAGCGTATGCGATCGCCCTCCTCGTATTCGCCATCCCATACCAATACCGCGCGATCGGCCGCTTCGACCGATGCCTTGACTTCGCCCTTGGCGTTTTCGACTGTGATGCTCAGCGTCATCGTCTGACCTTTCATTAATCGATTTCATTTCATATAGTAAATTATGAAACCGATTTCTTAAATAAGGCGTGTCGAATTCCGCTTCACATCGGCCCTGCGGCGATCCGATCAGATCAATCAACCCGTCCGACCCTTTGCCGACTACCCCGCGAACGGACGTGCCGAGTCACGCTCCACGAACTCGCCCCGCACAATCTCCATTCGCGATTCCGGCGGCTCCTGACCGGCGCGTCTGGCCTGAATCTGCTCGTAGAGCAGATCGAACGCCCGCTCCCCCGTCTCGACGAAATTCTGACTGTAGCTGGTGAGCGGAGGGGTCCACAACGGCCCGAAGATGCGGTTATCGAAACCGACCACGCTCACATCCTCCGGCACACGTCGGCCACCCTCCCTCAGGCCCCTGATCACGGCGATGGCGGTTTCATCGTTGCCGGCAAACACCGCAGTCGCGTCGTCAATACGCGCGAGCCTGCGACCGGCCTCCACGGATTCATCAAGATCAGTGGCGGAAACCTCCAGAACCGGAGGCGCGACAATGCCCGCCTCCGCAAGGGCATCACGCCATCCGTTGGTCCGCGTATTATCGCTCGGCCCCTGCGGACGGCCGACGTGATACACCGTACGATGCCCCAGACCAAGCAGATACCGCGTCATCAGATGACCGCCCTCACGCTCCGAATTGATGACCTGATAGCGTCCCTCACCGGCATTGCCCCCGACGATGACCAGCGGAATGTCGTCGGGAATGCACCGCAACGCCTCGGCTCCGGCATGATCGTACTCATACACCACCACACCGGCGGGATTGGATCCAAGCACCATCTGCACGGTCGAACGAACCTCGTCCATCCGATTCTCGCTCAATGTGGTCACACCGAACAGATAGTTTTTGCTCCGCGCCCCGTTCTCGACGCCGATACTGGTCATGTTGGTGGAGAACGTGCCGGAGTTGGTGGCGAACACCATCACCGAATCCATTTCCTTGTTCGCCAGGGCACGCGCCACGACGCTGGGCTTGTACCCCAGCAGTTTGATGGCCTGAGCGATGCGCTCCCGCTTCTCCTCGTTCACCTTGGCGGTGCCGTTGAGATATCGGGATACCGTGGGTGCGGAGACTCCGGCGAGCTTGGCCACGTCCTTGATCACCGGCGTGCTGCGTTGCGCGTTACGGGGCATGATGTCTCCTTCGGAATGCTGACGATGGGTCCCCGCTGGAACGACGATACGATTCGCGGGGACGACGATACGATTCTTCCTACAACCATAGACGCGGCCGCACCGGGCATGAAAACGTTTCATACAGTCGTTTCATCCGGTGCCACCGCGCCGGTATACGTCCGTTGCCGGCCAGCTTCGGCCTACGAGGCGCAACCGCTTACCTGTCCGGTTACTTGTCCGGTTACTTGTCCGGTCACTTGTCCAGAGCGGCCTTCAGCGCCGGCGCCACGGAGACGCTCGGGTCAAGCAGCGGAATGAAGGTGCACTGCAGGGCGTGATACAGATCGGACTTGCCCGGCCACACGGTGCCAATCACATGGTTGTCCTTATCGAGCTGGTGGAACCAGCTGCCCTTCTCATGATCGATCAGGTACTGGTCGATGTACGCCCAGAACTTGGCGTACCAGTCCTTGTACACCTGCTTGCCGGTCACGCGGGCCAGCACGGCGGAGGTGTTCACCGATTCGGCAAGCGTCCAGTGCATGCGGTCGGTGACCACGGGCTCACCTTGCCAGTCGGTGGTGTAGGCCAGTCCGATGGTGCCGTGACGGTTCCAACCATCCTCGAGGGCACGGGCGAACAGGTGCTCGGCCGCATCGACGAGACGCGACTTCTCGGCATCGTCACGCTTGGAGCTCAAGGCGAACTGGGTGATCAGACGGGCCCATTCGATGCCGTGGCCCGGCGTGGCGCCGTACGGCTTGAACTGGTCGTCCGGCTTGTCGCGGTTGCATTCCAGATCAGGAGTCCAATCGGCCGTGAAGTGTTCGGGGATGCGCCAGTCGTTATGGCTCGCCCAGTCCACCACATGGTCCACGATGCGACCGGCACGCTCGCGGTACCGCTCGTCGCCGGTCACATCGGCCACCGCGAGGAACGCCTCCGTGGTGTGCATGTTGGCATTGATGCCGCGATACGGATCGAGCTTGGTGAATTCGGTGTTCCATGTATCGACCGACAGCCCGGTCTCCTCGTCCCAGAACCGCTTGTCGAAGGTTTCCAGAGCCTGATCGAGCAGCTCTCTGGCACCCGGACGGCCGATCAGCGTGGCCGACGCGGAGGCCAGCATCACGAAGGCATGGGTGTAGCAGATCTTATTGGCTGCCGGGGCTCCGTCCCAAGAGATCTCGGGATACCAACCGCCGTTGACGTCGTCATGCAGATGGCCGCGAAGACCTTCGAGGGCCTTGTCCACCAGTTCCTCGGAACCGGGATGACCGTAGATGGCACCCAGGGAATAAACGTGGGCCATGCGGCAGGAGATCCACGTCTGGATGCCGTGCGACGGATCGGGATTGCCTTCGTTGTCCAGCCAGGCCGAGCCGCCTCCGGGAGCGGGGAAGCGATGTCCGAAACCGAGCAGATTTTCGGTTTCCCGCTTCAGTAGTGCGCGATTGGCGTCGGTGCCGTATTCGTATGCGATGTCTGTCATGGTCGTGTGCTCCATCGGTCACTGTGATCGATCACTGTGGTCAATCATGCTGATCAATCATGCTGATCAATCATGCTGATCAATCAGAGTGATCAATCATCTGATCATTGATTTGTATGAACCGTCATTATTATATGAAACCGATTTCAAACAATCAACCGGGACACACGATCCAACCGGAATACACGAAACAACCGGAACGCATAAGGAAAATCACAGCTCACATCACCGGACGTCACGAAGACCTGCGCGGTACGGCCACCGATCCGCGAACCCCCAGTCCCGTCGGCATGACGATGTTCGCACCGGCATGCTCAAGCCCCACCTGCACCGCCATGCGGCCATCATATCGACCATGACCGTCGACCGACAATCCGAACGTCCAAGCGTCCAGCTTTTCGTCCGCATCCCCGCACTCCCTTTTCGTCCGCATCCCCGCACCACCTTTTCGTCCGCACCCCTCCGGAAGAAGATGGACCAGCACGCATTTGATACGAAATGCACACTAGTCCATGAAAAGCCGAAGTCATCGGAACACAGATCCGCATGATTGCAGCATTTCCGAAACCATGAAATCCCGCCAACAATGGATCGGACTGCATTTCGAATTTTTTGCGCCCTGTTCCATTCGAGATTCCCCGCCGCCATCCAAATCCCGCTCCGCTACTTTGCGCCTCATGCCACCGTCCGCGCCCGACATCACCATTTGAACCCCACGCCACCATTCGGCAGCACTTCATCGTTTTGCGCTTGACTCCACCGAAGCCTCAACACACGGCGGTCGGAGATTGAAGCGATCGACAACGAGCCCCCACGCGCGCAATCTCGCACGAAGCCTCCGCCGATAAGGCTGCGCCACAATGTCGCAGCACAGCAACACCATGCCACCGCAACACCACTACACTACGTCGCAGCACCACGGCACTACAGCTCTATGCCACCGCAATGCCACGCCACCACAATGCCGCGCCACCACGCTACGCCACAAAACGCCACAAAACGCCACAAAACAGCATCCGCTTGCGCCATCATCAGCCAGCTTAGGGAGTATCGATCAACCACGATTCTCAGCAGGGAATCCCTTGTCAATCAACACAAAGACCACATTGCCCAAAATGCGACACGCCGACAAAACCCTTGAAAACCTACCAATCGGTAAGTATTTTTGCGGGAGCGCTTGCGCATCGGTGAAACAGGGTCTATGGTTAACAATGTCAGCCAAGGAACAAGGAAAGAATCCGGCTGACGGAAACAACCACCTAAGGAGAACACGATGGACTTCAAGAAGAGCATGATTCGCGGCATGGCCATCTACGGCGCCTCCACGATGATGAACAGCAGCATGGGCAACAAGCAGCTGGTACAGGACGTCATCAATCTGACCAACGAGAACCGCTGAGCAGCAAACACGGATCCTCGCTGAATTCATCGCCGACCCGCGGCGACATGCACAAAAGCGTCAAGAGCAAAAACAACAAGAGCAAAGCAAAACGGCATCCGACCACGACACATACGGCCGCAATGATGCCTGCAGTGAACCACTGCCCGAAACAATCACCGGGCAGCAGACACCGATAAACGGATCAGCACCGCTGATCACACAGAACAACGTCAAGAACGTCAACGTCAAGGAGTAATCATGAACCTCAAGAAGAGCATGCTGCGCGGTCTGGCCCTCTACGGCGCAAGCAACATGACCACAGCCAGCCTGGCCAACAAGCAGATCGCCGAAACCGTCAGCGACATCGTCAACGACGTTCGCTGACCCCTCACCTTTATTGCATCCCTCCGCTCAGTCGATCACCTGAGTTCGGATACGTAAATACGTAGAACGTTGGGCCGTTACGCGAGAAGCATTCGCGTAACGGCCCAACGGTTATTCATATCCGCTCTCAACGGCACACCGGCACTACCACAGTTGAGCGGCCTTGCCATTGAGACGTAGCACCGCCTCAAGGAAGTAGTAGTCCGCGTACATCATCGGCACTTCCCTATCACTATCGTTTTCATAGCAGCCGGAGCACATCTGCACCAGACCGTCGCGCGCGGAATCCCAATCACACCAGTTCTTATCGACGGCCTTGAGCAGACGCACCGCCCAGCGCACGTAGAACGGTCGTTCCAGTTCAGGCACCTGTTCGGCGATCTCTAGCAGACCGCACGCCGTGATCACATTCGCCAGCGCATCCCAGTAGACCGGTTCCGCGGGGGCTCGGAAATCGATCAGGGCTTTGTCGTCATTGAGCGCGACGTTGGCGCAGAAGTAGTTGGCCACGCGCTTGGCCGCGTCGAGATAGCGCTGCTCCCCGCTGTGATGCGCCGCGAGCGCATAGCCGTAGATGGCCCAGGACTGCCCGCGGGTCCATGACGATCCCGACTTGTAGCCTTGGCCTCCGGGATTGTCTCTAAGTTCACCGGTTTCCAGATCAAGGTCGACGATGTGGTTGCAGGAACCGTCCGGACGGACGACCGCCTTGAGCAGGGTATCGGCGTGCATGCGCGCCACGTCGGCGAATCGCGGGTCTCCGGTGACGTCGCTGGCCCAGAACAGGATTTGGATGTTCATCATCGAATCGATGATCGCCCAGCCTTCGGAATTCGGCAGATTCCATGCACGGATGAACCGTCCTGCGGGATTGAAACGTCCGGCGAGCAGGGTTGCGGCGGCGAGGCCACGGTTCTTCGCGCGTTCATCACCGGTGAGTCGATAGTCGGCCACGGCGGACAGCAGCCACATGAATCCGACATCGTGGTGCAGTCCCATGAAGTCGGTGTCGATTACCTTGGTGAGCGTATCCTCCACTTCGCGGGCAGGCTTCTCGTAGTTCTTGTCGCCGGTGGCTTGATACATCTGCCATAGGATTCCCGGCCAGAATCCGTTGGTCCACCACGCGGGATCGCTGACATCCTTGAAATCCCTGTACACACCGTCTTCGGAGATGTACGGAATGTGCGAACCGACGCGATCACGTTCGGCCTTGAATTTGTCGTTCAGCTTGGGCAGCAGCGAGGCGGCCCATTCACGTTCCTCTTCGGTCAACATCTGCGTTATGTCGAACGCCATAATCACCCTCCGTCGGGAAAGACTCCATCCGGTTTATGAAACCGGTTTCAGAAGGTATTCAAGCATATGACACTCGGCTCTGTCAAACCCGACACTCAAATCAGCGCCCGCACACATCGGATCCTGCGGTGCGATGACGACGAATCGGATCGACACCGCGCCGCACGAATCACCGTTCATCGGCCACATCATCCGGCCACCATCGGTCACCAACAGCCACCATCGATCGCCATCATCGCATGGCATGCCGCATCACGATCCGACGCGGAGTGACGATCAGCGCGATGACCACCGCCACACCACCGGTGATCCCCGCGGAAATCCACGGAGCCCACGGATCGGCCTGATCAGGCACCGATCGCTCGTCGACATATGGGACCCGATGCGCCGTGACGATCAGCCGTCTGGTATTAAGGCCGGGCGGATCGCAGGTGTACAGGGTCAGCAGCACCCTGCTGCCGTCAAGCTCGATGGCCCGACGCTCCTCCGCACCTCCCGGTTCCACTCGAATCGTCGATTCCACCTGCCAGGAGACGATTCTTCCGGCAGCCTCAGTGTAAATCAGATCTCCGGATTTCAGTTCACCGAGACGGTAGAACAACATGCGAGCGCCAAGACCCCTATGCGCGGCGATCACCGAATTGCCGGGATCACCCACCGGAAGCGTCGTGCCGTACATGTGTCCGGCCTGCGTCGACAGCATTCCTTCCGCGGTACCGTGGCCCACCGGCAGATTCACACCGATCCGGGGAATTCTGACGGCGGCCATCATCACCCCCTCTCCGAGTTGGGACCGATAATCCGCATCCCGCTCATGGGCGGGGACGTCGGAATCCCGAAGGAATGGGTCGGCGGCCTCGCCCAAAGCCAGCGTGCCATGCTTCAGCAGATTCCGATCGTATTCGGATGCCCTGCGCAAGGCGCGGGTGTCTTCAGCCACAGGACCGGCGACGGCATGGCGAACCGTTTTCGGCATATCGGCAAGACCGATCGTCAGCGGCAGACTGAGAATCAACGCCCCCATGACGATCAGCATGATGCCGATTATGGTGAGACGACCGTGAATCAGCCGGGAAGACGATACGTTATCCATACCACCGATGATGTCGCACCATGACGGATGCCGGATGCCGAGCGAACGGCGTGCGGGGAGAGCGACGGAACCCCCGTCGCTCTCCCCCAGCCGCCGACCTTCCGCAACGGTTCGTCCGATCGGATCGATGGACACGGACTTCGCCGCGGATTCGGACGACATTCGATCAGCCTCGTAAGGCATTACGCCGGACGAGCATCAGTACGCCGCCGATGATGGCCGCGATGCCGGTGACGGCGATCAGACCGAGACCGACCCAGCCGCCGGTTTTGGCGAGCATCACGTTGATCGGCTGGTTCCACAAGGTCAAATCCGTACTCACCCAGTCGGTTTTGTCGTCGGCGTAATACTTGCCGGAACCGTCCGTGCCCGACCAGTACGCATCGGTTGCGGTGATGGTCAGACCCTTGGGAGCGTTGGCCTGGGTGACCGCGAAGTTGAACATCGGTTTAAGCAATGGCACGATGCGATTGTTCCGGCTGATGGTGAGCTTTGATTCGGTCTGATGGTCCGGTGTGATGAAATTCGCAGGATCATCCACGAACTTGGCCGAAATACGCACGTCCTCACTGCTCTTCAGCAACTGATAGTTCTTGGGAGCTTTGGTTTCGGTCAGCGTATAGGTGCCCATATCCAACCCTCGCAGCCGCAACAGCCCATCACGACCGGTGACGACGAGATCGGTGCCGCTTTCCCCCTTCACGGCGAGGCGATAATCCCCGGCCGTGGAGGATGCTCTGACGAGCTTGAGCGCGCCGCCGTTGGTCTTCCCGTCGGCGGGGTTGGCGTTGTCCTTGACGGTGACCTTGAACTCGGCGCCGGCCAGTCCGGTGTTGGACGTGCTGGAGCGCTTGTGAAGGTCGATGTCGTAGGTCCACTGGCGGATGATCACATGCGGGGTGGAGTGGTGGCTTCCGCTGTTCACGTCGTGCGGAGTGTCGGTGTAGTCCAGCCAGTTCTCGTTGTGGGTCATGTTCTGGTGGGCGAGGATCTTCGGCGTGATGGTCGCACTATACCGGATCGCCAGCTGAGAGCCGTACAGCGTCTTCGTTCTGTCGTTGAGCCTGATGTCGCCGTAGTTCTTCACGATCCACTTGCCCAGGCCGACGATCATGTGGGTCTCGTCGTTCGCACCGGATTGCAGGTAGTACCAGGCGTCCGGCTGGCCAGCCTGACCGGTCGCGGTGCCCGCGCCCTTGGCCGCGTACTGCGGGATGCCGGTCACACGGGTCAAGGGGATGGAGACTCTGGGTTTGATCAGGGTTTTGCCGTCGGCCCCGGTGACCTTGTCTCTGGCGAGCGCCTTGCCCTTCGCGTCGTACAGGTTCGCTTCCGGGACGTACAGGTCCACGGTCGGCGTGTCGGTGATCTTCAGGCCCGGCTGCGTGTAGTCGAGCACGCGGTACTCGTAGCTCCACTTGTCGCCGTTGTCCAGAGCCGCCCGATAGGCGGACATGTCCGCGATCCGGTAGCTCACGACATACGGGATCACATCACCCACGTCGGAACCGTTGTCGGCCGCATCCTTGCCTGGATTGACCGTCTCATCACGCTGCTTGGGGATGCTGGGCGGCAGAACCTCCTCGTCGACCACGTTCTTCACCACGATCTCGCCGAGCGTGCCGGTGGTGCCGAGCTTCGTGCGGTCGGACGGCTTGTACCCATCCATGGTGGCCACGTCCTTGTCGTCGGGCCGGGTGGGCACGATCATCGGCTGCGTGGAGCCGACGGTCCATGACGCCGAATGCCCATTCACGTTTCTCCCGCTCCACGTCGTGGTGCCGGCGGTGTCGAGAATCAGATACACGCCCGTGCCCTGGTTTGCCGTCAGGGGTATCGTACAGCTGTCGGCCGCCTTGCAGGTGACCGTCGCACTGTGCGGCTGTGCCTTCACCGCGGTCAACGCCGCCGAATCCTTGACGAGATTGTCGGCGAATTCACGCACCGAACCCGTGTACGCCTTCGCCGGTGAATTGTTGCCCACGCGCTGCGGGCCCGATTCATTCCATCCGAAGCCGAAATACCCCGCATCCTGCCGATTGCCGGGCTGCCCGTTCCCCGCCTGATGCTGTCGGAATCCACCCATCCATGCGATCGGATCCGAACCAGCCTGCGCCCATCCGGGAAGCTTGGCGACATCCGCCACTCCCGTGGTTCTGGCCAGTACGCGGTTCAGGTGTCCTTTCGTCGCCGAAGGCGTTTCCACGGCCACACCGTCGAGCTGTTTGTTGCCGACGGATACGTAGGTGCCGTTCACATACTCGGCGAGCTTGTAGGCGGTGAACTGCCGACCCGTCAGGGAATGCCGGCCTCCCCGCGATGCCGTCGCGGCCTTGATGGTGATGTCGTAGGGCGGTGCCGCATTGGCCGTCGTCGCTCCGGCCGCCAGCCCGGCCACCATGCCGGACGCGGCGATCACGCCCACGGCGGCACGGCGAATCCCGTTCCCACGGCGGCGAGCGCTTCTCGCGTCGGCATGCCGAACGTCCATTCGCCGCCCATCAGTTTGACGCCCATCGGTGGAACGGCCATCGCGCGGTGGAATGCAGACGGGGCGAAGGTGTCCGGTGCTTCGGACCATCCTCACCGATGCGGTTCGAGGGGTGTCCCGCACGTCGAGTTCGGGGGTTTTCGTTGCCGTTCGGGCGTTCGCGGGAACGCCGCTGCGTTGATTGTTGGTGTTCATGGGAGGGTTTCCTTTCCTGATGTTGTGTTCCCAAAATTGATGTCCGGTCGTCGCCTCGCGAATGCGTCGGCGCACGACCTTTGGTCATCGTCGGAATCTGACGATGGCGAAGCCTAGTCCTGCAATGCCCGCGGTCACCACCAGCACGCCGATCATCATCCGAACAGCGTCCACATCCGAGCCGGTGATCGGCGGCGACACGTTGACGCCGACCGGGTCTCCCAGCGTCTGCCGCCAGTGTTCCGGTCTTGCGCCGCGGCCGGAGCCGGGACTGGTGGTCTGCTCGGCCGTTCCCGTGGCCGCGCCCTTGATCAGCCAGGAGGTTTCCTCGGAACTGCCGGTGACGTTCAATGTCACGCCTCGCGAACCGGTGACGTTCGTGACTTTGACCGTCCAGTAGGCGCTGTTCGCCGGCACTCGCATGGGTTCGGGGGCCTTGGATTCCCACACGCGGTAGTATCGCGTCTGGCCGGAGCGGATATGCTGTTCGGCGAATGTTCCGTGCCCCTGGGCATCCAAGGTGATCGTGGAGGTGGGGGCTTCATTCAGCATCGTCGTTCCGTTGGCGTCGCTGGTTTCCCTCATGTGCAGTATGGCTCCGGCAGCCGGATGGTCGGTCATCCAGGCTCCTTGCGAGCCGTTGCCCATGCGGGCGATCTTGGTGACGGACAGTCTCCATCGGGCGAGCTGCTCGGCCTGTTCTCGTCCCGGTCGCCATCCGTCGGTGACCGACGGCCCCATGTCGAGGATGCTTTCGCTGGCGACGTTCAGCGTCTTGGCCCACCCGCGACCGCGGAAGTTCCATGAGTAGGTCACGCGCTGGCCGATCAGGTCGGCTTTGTCGATCCGCCATACATAGGTCACGTATCCGGTGCCGATATGCGTCGCCGATTTCATCGCGGCATCGACGGCGGGATCGTAGAGGATCGTCTGTTTGCCGTCACGGAAGTCCTTCGCTAGGAACTTCAGCGGCGTGACGGTTCCGATCCTTTTGGCGTCTGCGGGAATCGCCGTGCCGTCGTTGCCTTTCGTCGGACTCCAGTACACGTCGGCTCTGGCCAGAACCGTCAGCCCGGTCACCGATTTGGGCAGCGTCACCGTGATGGCGTCCTTGGGCAGGGTGCCGTCCGTTGTGGAGGCGGTGGCGATTTTCGAAGCGATACGGGGCGTCACCGGACCGATGAGGTGCATGCTTTCGGCGCCGTTGAGCTCGCTGGTCTGCCGCCCGTAGTCCTTGAGGCATAGACGGTGGGATCCCGCCACGGCGTTGACGAGCAGCTGGCCGGCCGGGCATTCGTATCCGGCTGTATTCGTCGCTCCGGTGACTGAGACCACCGCGCTGGTGAACCATGCGTCTCCGGTCGGCCATTCATCCAGGCCGACATCGTCCGGAACGAACCTGAATGATTCGGTTCCAGCGGCATTGGCGGTGGACGACGTGCGGTACCCCTTGAACGGTATGAGCTTCGACGCGGTTTTCCCTCCCGCCAGATGCAGGGTGGTTTTCACGACGAATCGCAGATCAGCGTCGAAACGCCCGTCGCCGTCGGCATCCCAGTCGTGGTGGCCGTCCGCCGCGCTTACGGTGAGCGCCACCGCATCGACCAGCGGCGCGGAGCCGCCCGCCGTTCGCAGTGAGGCGTCATGGGAGCTGAATCTCGTGGCAGCGGTGATGTCGTTTTGATTCCAGCCCTGGACCAGACCGTTGACCGCCTGGCTGGTCACCGTCGCGGTCATTTCGCGACTATCCGGCTGCCGTGGCGGCGGTATCGGCTCGGTGTTGTAGCGCTCCGCGGGATCGTTCGCGCCGCTGCTCTGATTGAAGCCGTAATGCACGTATCGTTGCCCCTGCGCACCGTTGGGCACCATGTATGAACGGTATTCGTAGACGGTTGCGGCGTAGCCGGGATCGGACGGCGATACGCGCCGGACGATGGTGTCGTACCACAGGTCGGCGTTGGCCGGCCACTGCGTGGCTCCGCCACCTTGACTGCCGGTGAGGAACTGGAACGTGTAGTCGCGGGTCTGATGGCGGGTGAAGTAGTCGTTGACGATGCGTCGCTGGGCGATGGATTTTTCGGCGCGGCCGTCCTTGTTCGCGTCGATGTTCAACCGTACGTCGATGGTGAAGAAGTCGTCGGTGGGATGGCCGACCCCGAGCGCCTTGATGCTCACCACGTCGCGCAGCACGCTGTTGCGGGCGATCTTCGCGTTCACGCTGTCCTTCCATTGCGGTTTGCCGGACAGAAACGATCCGGCCGAAGCGTATCCGGCGTGGGTGATGATGCTGGGCTTCCACGGCGACATCTCCCATCCGATCAGCGACTGGCCTGCCGAAGCCGGCTGGGCCATGTAGAAGAGCAGGCGCAGTCCGGAGCTGTCGGGGATCGGATTGCTCTTCGACAGGGATATGAGCTTGTTGTAGAAGCCGTCCTTCAGCACCGAACCGGGAATGCCGGCCGTACTGCCGTTGTGGATGGCGGAAAGCGCGTAGTGCACCATCACCAGTCCGGTGTTGCGGTCCGAACCGAAGATGTTGCCCGGACCTTCCGGACCGAAGTAGAACACGGATCGCATTCTGTTGCCCTTGTCCGTACCGTAGTTGTATGACCTCGGATCGTAGCCCGTACCGAGCTCGGGCGTACGGGCGGCGGCCTGCACGCACAGGGCGTGACGCCCGTTGGAGAGGATGAAGTCGCCGGCGGCGAAATCGTTGCCGTTCCACGGGATGCGGCCGATCTCCTTAAGGCTGAGGGCCGCGGCCCGAGTGGATCTCAGGGAGAACATGCCGCGCAGTCTGGAGAACAGTCCCCCTTCGCCGGTCGGAAATCCGTTTCCGGTCTCGTTCGCAGCCGAAGCCGTTCCGTCTCCCCCGGTCGCAGCGAGTTCGGCGGGATCCGAAGCTGCTTCTCCGCAGACCATCGCCATGCCCAGATGATGATCGTTCGGGCTTAAGCCGTCGATTGCGGTTCCGGCCAGCGTGGCAACGCTCATTCCGTGCTGCGGTACGACGAGATACACGCCTTCGGGCACGGAGACGTCGCCCTCTCCGGTGACGACGGCGTCGGCGGACACGCCGGATCGGCGTATTCGTTCGGCCAGCGATGAGTATGCCTGTTCGCGATCACCGATGTTGGTCATATGCCACAGATCGTTCATGGGATCATCCGCAGTCCGCTTGCCGATGCCGGACAGCACTTCGGCCGCGGCTTTTCGCTGCCGCTCGCCGTGGCTGACGATCCGCAACGATTCGAACGGCATGTTCCTCACGTCGCCGGCGACGTCATAGTCGCCCACTCGATACAGTTCGACGCCGACGCCGGTGAGCGTGGTGGAGGCCACCGCTCGTATGGTCAATGACGCCCGTCGCCCCTCATCCGCTGTTCGTGACGCGGCCCCCGTTCGCGGCGACGTCTCCTGTATCGATGTGGAGGGGGCCGGCTCCCCAGCCGGCTTGCCCGAGGAAGGGTTCGCGGCAAACGCCGCGACGCCGCATCCCGCCATCATGGATCCCGTCACCAACAGGCCGATCATGATGCGCAGCGGTCGTTTCCATCCGCCGCCGGGAGCAGCGTCGGATCCGCCTCTCGTGAAGCTGGGACGCCGTCGTTTCCGGGACACGATGCCCGTCAGTCGCTCGATGAGTTCTCCGATCATGTTCATCTCGTTCCTTTGCTCATCCGCACCCTGCGGAACCGATGGCCCGTGGCGGCGTCCGCATCGATGACAGCCCGTACAGGCTGGCGTCGATATCGTTCGGTTCCTTCCGCATCCCACGCCGGATCGGCTATGGGTACGGCCAATCATGGCAACGGCTCGACGTCGATTCCACCGGGGCCGACGAGATTGTGGATAACCGGGAAAAGTTGAAGACGAATGCCGTGAATGTGGAAAACCCGTGACCACGGAATCGTTGTCATGTGGAGAAAACCGGGAAAGATTTCGCGACATGTGGACGGTTTTCCGGCCGTCCACATGTCACCGAGTTCGCCGCAGCCGCACCAGTCCGGACGCACATGTACAGGCACGCCAGCCCGGATATGCCCGTGATCGTACCCGTCCGGCCGGTCGGTCGTACCCATCCGGACATACCCATCCATTCGCATCCGTCCGGCATCGACCGCGGTGTCAATGCCGGTTACGCAACGACGGCGTTCAGGATCGGCTGCCATTCGGCGCGAGCCGTACCGAAGTCACGGAATCTACGCGGCGACGTTGCCGTAGATTTCGGCCTTGAGATTCTTGCGGCTGGTTTCGAGTCCGGTGATCTCGCCGAGCAGTCGGAACTTCTCCTCGCCTTCGGGAAGCTGGTTCATCCGCCGCTTGTCGGCGGCGATGCGACGCATGAATCCCAAATCGAGAATGCGCACCAACAGTTCGGAGGCATACTGGCTCTCCGCTGCTGTGGGGGCCCTGAGCGTCGAACCGGAGCCGTCGGCCTGCGAATCACCGCCGACCACATTGCCCGACTGACCGGAGCCTTGGCCGGATCCGTTGCCGTTCGAAGGCAACGGCAGCGGCATCACCGCGAGTTCGTTCACCACGCCTTCGAGCATGGGTCCCGCCGCCTTCGAAAGGTTATGCAGCCACAACCCCTGGGGAGTGTCGTCCGCAGGGAGCCCTCCCGCGGCTTCGACCGCTTGGAACAGCGAACGGAACACGGGGGTCATGAAATTGCCGGGAACCAGCTGGGAGAACATGGCGGCATTCACGGCCCTAGGCACTTGGATCAGCACCCCCATGAACTGCTGCTCGCAGATGAACACGGCATCGTCGATGCGGTAGTAGCCCTGTGCGATGGCATCGTGACGCTCCAAAGCGCGACGACGGGCCGGATCCACATACGGATCCTCTCCGCGCGAATGTTCTAAGCCACGCGAATCCTCTCGACCCCTTCGGGGGGCGTACGCATCTTCGTCTCGGACGTTCATCCGCCGTCGAGCGGCATTGACCTCGTTGGTCATGATATCGAGATCGACTCCCACCCGTCGCACCGCCTTACGCGCATACAGGTTGACCAGCGAACGGTCGCGGATCTGCGCAATCACCGGGGCCACCGCCTTCACCGCCCCCATCTGCCCGGTGGCGTATGTAGTGTCGAACTGGTCGATGGCGGTGTCGATCACGAAATCGTAGAGCGGCCGGGCATGTTCCACCAGCGTACGCACGGCGGCGTCGCCCCGCTCGATCCGCAGATCGCACGGATCGAGATTGTTATCGGCCACGGCCACGAACGTCTGGGAAAGGAACGCACCGTCAAGGCCGAAGGCATGAAGCGCCGCCTTCTGCCCGGCGGCATCGCCGTCGAAGGTGAACACCACTCGTGACGTCTGGTTCTTCCCCGGTCCGATGAGCTGCAGAGCGCCGAGCTTGTCATCGGAGATCAGCCGCCGCACGATCTTCGCATGTTCTCGGCCGAATGCGGTGCCGCAGGTGGCCACCGCCGTGTCCACGCCGGCCAGATGACAGGCCATCACATCCGTGTATCCCTCGACGACCACGACCTGACGCTTCTTGACGATATTGGCCTTGGCGACGTCAAGACCATACAGCACCTGATTCTTGTGGTACAGGGAGGTGTCGGGGGTGTTGATGTATTTGGCCTGAATCGTGTCATCGTCGAAAAGCTTGCGCGCGCCGAACCCGAGCGTACGGCCCGTGGCGTCGCGGATCGGCCAGGTGACGCGCCCGCGGAAGTAGTCGTAGACGCCGCGCTGCCCCTGACGCGCCAGACCCGCGTCGAGCATCTCCTGCTGGGTGAATCCCTTGCCCGCCAGATGCCGGACGAGATTGTCCCACCCCTGCGGCGCGTACCCGCAGCCGAACCGTTCGCAGTCGGCCTGGGAGAAGTTGCGGCCGGCAAGCAGCTTGCGCGCGGCCAGAGCCTCCTTGCTCATGATCTGGGAGACGAAGAACCGCTGCGCCGCCTCGTTGGCCTCCAGCAGACGGGAGCGCTTGGACCCCTGACGCTGGTCCGGCCGCTGCGAGTCGTAATGCAGCTCGATGTGGTACTTGTCGGCGAGGATCTCCACAGCGTCGGCGAACCCAACGCTTTCGGACTGCTCGACGTATTTGAACACATCGCCGCCCAGCCCGCAGCCGAAGCAATGCCATGCCCCCAGCGCGGGGCGCACCGAGAAGCTCGGGGTCTTTTCGTCATGGAACGGGCACAGGCCCATGTAGGTGCCGGTTCCGGAAGCCTTCAGGGTGACGTCGGCGGATACGATGTCGTACAGATCCGCGACGGCACGCACCTTCTCGATGTCTTCCTTCAAAATCAAACCAGGCATATCGCTACCATACATGCGTTCAGCGAATTATCGCGCGTTCACGCGCGCCCGTACGCCTCACGAACACAGGATCGAATGCAGCGCCAACGCCGAACCGTCGGTAAGGCTCGCCACCTGATCCACCGCCACACGCAGTCGTTCGCCGTCATCGGCGGCGTCATACCAGTCGTCGAGGAACTGATCCTCCAGCGCATCGGAGGGTTCGGGGGAGTTCGTCATCATCACGTCGATGAGATCCTCCACGATTCTCAGCTGTTCCTGATGGAACGGCTCATGCTCGCGTGGAGCCATCACGAAATGGACGGCGATGCCCTTGAGCGCCGTGATCTCGTAGACGGTTTCCTCCGGAATCACCAGCGAAGCGGTGTATCGCACCAGAGGACCCTCACCGTACCGTTCGCGCGTGGCGCTTTCCACCGACCATGCGAACCGGCCGATCAGATCGCTGGTGATGTTCTTCAGCAGGGCAAGGGAACGCCGAGATCCCGAGAAATGGTCGGGCAGCAGATGGGCCCGGCGCAGCCTGCGGTAGGCGGCCAGCAGGAGATCGGGATTCCATTGCGGACCATACCAGCGTATGGTGCTTTCGACGATCCGATCGAGCATATGGGGGTCGACGAGAGATCTGGGATCGCAGGATCCGGAGACTATGGCGTCCTCCATGTCGTGCACGCAGTAGGCGATGTCGTCGGAAAGATCCATCACCTGGCATTCCATGGGCTTGGTCCGCGCGGGGGCATTGCGCTTGAGCCAGTGGAACACCGGCTCGTCGTCGGGATACACGCAGAACTTCGGGCTCGGTTTGCCGTCCGGACGCAGAGGCGCCTCGGCCTTGGTCCACGGGTATTTGACGGCCGCGTCCAGTGCGGCGCGGGTGAGGTTGACCCCGGCGCTGCGACCGTCGTCGTGGAAGACCTTCGGCTCCAGACGGGTCAGGATGCGCAGGGTCTGCGCGTTGCCTTCGAATCCTCCGATATCGCGGGCTATGCCGGCCAAGGCCCGTTCCCCGTTATGGCCGAACGGGGGGTGCCCCAGATCATGGGCGAGGCACGCGCAATCCACCACATCCGGATTGCAGCCCAGCAGCGCGGCGATCTGCCGGCCGATCTGCGCCACCTCCAGCGTATGGGTGAGCCGCGTTCGCGCGAAATCGTCGGTACCGGCCACCAGCACCTGGCTTTTCGCTCCGAGCCGACGCAACGCGGCGCTGTGGATCAGACGGGCGCGATCACGCTCGAAGGCGGTGCGGCTTTTGGATTTCGGCGGCTCTTTGGCCCATCGCTCCTCGTCGAAGGCCATATAGCCTTCGGTCTCCAGCACCAGCTCCCCGTCGGCGGTCTCGCCCATCATCGTCACGGCTGGCTCGCTCACAGCAGGCTCGCCGGATCCAGCTTCGCAAGATCCCGCCCGTCAAGCACCTTCGAAGCGTTGAGATACAGCCGCGGAATGCGATTGCGCAGGCAGGTGAAGATCTCATAGCTGATGGTGCCGGCGGCCTTGGCCCAATCATCGGCGGTGGGCTCGGCGAACGCCTCTCCCCTGCCCGGACCGAACAGTTCCACGGTATCGCCCTCATGCACGCCGAGCTCGGCGGCGGAACCATGCAGATCGAGGATGAACTGATCCATGCATACGCGGCCGGATACCCGCATGAGCTTCGGCCCGTCGACGGTCATCACCCGCACCGGGCCGCCGTTCTTCTGCACATGCTCGGCACCCTGCATGTCGAATCCGGAGGCCGAGCGGTGAATGCCGTCCGCGTAGCCCACCGGCACGATGGCCGTGCTGGTGTTGTCGGGGGTCAGATAGGTGCGGCCGTAGGAGATGCCGTGCCCGGCCTCCACGTCCTTGACGGTGCCGAGCTGGGCCTGGAAGGTCATGGCCGGCTTCAGCCGGTAGCTCGACGGGGTGCCCATCGCGGGATCGGGCTCATAGCCGTACAGGCCGATGCCCGGCCGGGTGAGCTCGAAATGGATCTCCGGTCGGCTCAGCGTGGCGGCGGTGTTGGCGAGGTGACGGATCTCGGGGGCGATGCCGGCCTGCTCCATGCGACGGGTGAAGTCCTTGAACGATTCGATCTGGCGGTCGGTGGAGGCCACGAATTCGGGAACGTCGGGACTGTCGGCCACGGCGAGGTGGCTCCACTGCCCTACGATGTGCAGCACACCTTCCTTGGCGAGCGGCACCAGTTTGTTCAGTGCGGCCTCGAAGCCCTGCGGGGTGAACCCGTTGCGTCCGAAACCGGAATCCACCTTCACATGCACGCGGGCGGGCCTGTCGAGCCTGCGGGCGGCTGCGGCCACCGCATCGATGCCGGCCAGGGAGCCGACCGAAACGTCGATGTCGTTGGCGATCAGCTCGTCGAAGGGCACGGCCGTGCCGTTGTACACCCAAGTGAGAATATGGCAGCGGTCGGGACCGATGCCCGCCTTGCGCAGCAGCAGAGCCTCGTGCGACTGCGCGGCGCCCAGCCAGGTGGCGCCGCCGGCGAGCGCGGCGAGCGCGGCGGGGATGAGCCCGTGCCCGTAGGCGTCGGCCTTGACGATGCCCATCACCGCGGTACCGCTGTTCGGCCCTCCCACCACGTTGACCAGCTGGGCCATGTTGTCTTTCAGGGCTGCGAGGTCGACGATGCATTGGGCCGGGTATCTCCGGCATGCCGCCTCGTAGTTGGCTTTTCCTTCGGCGGAGGAGAACTTCCAATCAGGTACTGCGTTCAAAGTCATAGCCACCATTGTGGCGCGTGAATGCGACGAAATCGTGATCATCGGTCGGTTCGCCGGAATCAAGTCACTCGGGTCGTCCGCATCGGGTCGTTCCGGTTCCCGTGCTTGCCGCGGGTTGCGCGTCCTGATCGCTCACGCCTCGGACTTCATGTCCTCGTACCGCCGGCGGATGAGATCGTTGTAGAAGTCAACGGCGGGTTGGGCCTCGCCGTCGAAGACGATGGTCTGGTCGTCCACCACCAGCACGCGGTCGATGCGGTAGGTGGGGTTGACGATCAGGTCGAGGTCGTGCGTGGCGAAGATCACCTGCTTGTTGTAGCCGAACAGCGCCTTGGCCACGGTTCTCGTGGCGTTTTCGTCAAGTCCCTTGGTCGGTTCGTCGGCGACGATCGCGGCCGGGTTGATGACCAGGGCGCCGACGATGGCGAGCAGATGCCGTTTTTCACTGTCGAGGCTGGAGGCCTTGCTGCGGGCGTACGGGGTGAGGCCGAAGTGGGCGAACAGCGATCCGACGGTCTCATGCTGCACGCCTTCCGGCAGACGGTATTTCCTCAGCTGGGCGGCCACCGCTTCGGAGATGTTCTCGGCCATGTAGTAGGACTGCGGGATCTCCTCACGTCGTACGATGCCGATGACGTCCCGGGCTTTTTTGGCGTCCGCCTTGACGGCGAGGTCCAGTGCGTCCGCGGTTTCGGTGGTGCCGTCGTCGTTGTAGAGGGTCTCCACCACGCTCGCATGGCCCGCGGTCGCCTTCTCCGAACCGTCGAGCACCTTGAGCAGTGAGGATTTGCCTGCCCCGTTGAGTCCGATCACCGCCACGCGTTTTTCGTCGATGGTGAGCGTGGCGGGTTTCAGCCCGACATGCCCGTCCTCGTAGGTGAGGCCGGCCTCGTCGAGCACGAACGTCAGCGATTTCGCGCGCGAATCCCAGGTGCGGTCCTTTCGTCCGAACAAACCGAACAGTGCCATGTCGTTCCCCTTTACGTAGATCCGTTACCGCCATTGTAGGGATGCGCTCGGATACCGCCGGACGGACCGGGGTTCGATGCGGATCGAGTCTTTCCGCAGACGTATTTCACGGCCCGGTCGTCTTACGATACGGACAAACGGAACATGCACAACACCACGGTTACATGGAAGCCTCTAAAATGTGATGGTCGATATTCGACGACCGATAACCGATGCGGGGCACGATCCTGACAGTCAGGCTCCGACGTCCCCGATCTCATGCCTGCGTGCATATCGAAGAGAAGAGTTATTACATGAGCGACTTGTTGCGTAAGAAAGACGTGGCGACCATCGTGGCCGAATCCACGCCTTTGAAACGAACGATGAAGACCTTTGATCTGACGATGCTGGGCATCGGCGCGATCATCGGCACCGGTATCTTCGTGCTCACCGGCAAAGGGGCACTCACCGCCGGCCCAGCGTTGTCGGTGTCGTTCCTGCTCGCCGCCGTCTGCTGTGGTTTCGCCGGTCTGTGCTACGCGGAGTTCGCGTCCATGGCCCCGGTTTCCGGTTCCGCCTACTCCTACGCTTATCTGGCGTTCGGCGAGCTCGTGGCGTTCGTGATCGGCTGGAATCTGATTCTGGAATACGCTCTGCAGGCGGCCACCGTCTCCGCGGGTTGGGCGGGCTATTTCAACAAGCTGCTCGAAGGGTTCGGGCTGCATCTGCCCGTAGAGCTCACCGCCGCATACGGCACCACGCCGGGCGTGACCACATACTTCAACCTGCCGGGCTTCGTGGTCGTGCTGATCATCACTTGGGTGCTGTCGATCGGCATCAATCAGACCAAGCGCGCCAACGACGTGATGGTGATGATCAAGCTGGCCATCATCGTCCTGTTCATCGTGTGCACCGTATGGTACGTGAACCCGGAGAACTGGAAGCCGTTCTCCCCGTACGGCATCTACACGTTCCAGCCCGGATCCACCCAGCCGTACGGCATCATCCCCGCGGCGTCGATCGTGTTCTTCAGCTTCATCGGCTTCGACGCCGTCTCCTCCTCCGCCGAGGAGACCGTGAACCCGAACAAGACCCTGCCGCGAGGCATTCTGATGTCGCTGGCCATCTCCACGGTGATCTACGTGATCATGACGCTGGTGATGACCGGCGTCGTGCCCTACAAGGAGTTCGCGAAGTTCATCGACGCGCCCGTCGCCGGCGTGATCCTCGAAACCGGGCTCAACTGGCTGGCGGTGATCGTGAACCTCGGCGCGCTGGTGGGCATGACCACGGTGATGCTGGTGCAGTTGTACGGTCAGTCCCGCATCTGCTACGCCATGGGCCGCGACGGCCTGTTCCCGAAGATGTTCAGCGAAGTGCACAAGAAGTACCTCACCCCGTTCAAGGGTACGTGGTTCTTCGGCCTGCTCACGGCGTTCGCCGGCGGGTTCATCAACATCAACATCCTGTTCGAGCTGGTGAACATCGGCACGCTTTCCGCGTTCATCATCGTCTCCGCCGGCGTGCTGTGGATGCGCAAAACGCACCCGGATGCCCATCGTGGATTCAAGGCGCCGGGCGTGCCGTTCACGCCGATCCTCTCGATCATCTTCTGCCTGGTGTTCATCGCCGGACTCAACTGGGAGACCTGGGTGCGGTTCGCGATCTGGCTGGCGATCGGCCTGTGCGTGTACTTCGGATTCTCCCGCAGGAACTCGGTGCTCGGCAAGCAGGCGCAGAAGAAGGCCCGCAAGGCCATCGACGAGGCGCTGGCCAACCAAGGGAAATAACCCCACGGAAGCGGCCCGATCACCATTTGGCGATCTCATCCACCTTGGTGACATGTCCGCCGAACTGGGCGCGCAGGGCGGTGACCACGCGCAGGATGTCGTCCGCGCCGCCGCGGGAGGACTGACGCTGCCACAGGGCGGCAGCCGTGGTCGGAGTCGGCACGCCAAGCTCAAGTGCCGCTTCGATCATCCACTTGGCCTCACCGGACTCGTTGGCTACCGCGGGCGTGTTCTTCAATTCGGGATCGTCCTGCGTGGCGTTGTCGAACAGGTCGAGCAGCCAGCTCGCCACCACCGAACCTTCGCGCCACGAATCCATGACGGCGGCCGGATTCTCGACGTATTCGCTTCTCATCATGGTGGCGAATCCTTCGCCGAACGCCTGCATCATGCCGTATTCGATGCCGTTGTGCACCATCTTGGCGAAATGGCCGCCGCCCACCGGGCCGGCGAGCACCAAGCCGTGATCACCCTCCGGCTTGAGCGTTTCCAATAGCGGCCGCACGGCATCGAACGTCTCCCGATCGCCGCCGAGCATCAGCGCGTAGCCGCGATCCGCGCCCCACACGCCTCCGGAGACGCCGCAGTCAAGGAACCGGATGCCCCGCTCGGCGAGCGCGGCGGCATGCGCCCGATCCTCGGTGTATTTGGCGTTGCCTCCGTCGATCACGATGTCACCCGGTTCCAGCAGCGTCTTCAGCGAATCGATGGTCTCCTCGGTGGGTTTGCCGGAGGGAACCATCACCCACACCACGCGCGGAGCGGACAGGGCCTCGACCAGCGCTTCGAGGCTGTCCACGTCGCGCTCGGATTCCGGGTTCATGTCGAATCCGACGACCTCGTGTCCGCCATCCCGAAGCCGCTTGGCCATGTTGCCGCCCATGCGGCCGAGTCCGATCATTCCGATCTGCATGATTGTGCTCTTTTCTCTGTGATGTTGTTCGTGACGTTGTTCTCTCTGTAGGGCAGGCATGCGTAACGCCGGCATCATGCGGTGAGTGCGCGCTCCTCCGTGGCGGCGTGCATATCCACGGCTGCAAGAGCGCGTTCGATCATCTCGTCGATGCCGCCTTCGATGGACACCGTGATGCCGGGTTCGTCATTCTCGAGTGGTTCCAAATCGGCGAACTGGCTGGGCAGCAGCGATGGCGGCATGTAATGGCCCTTACGGCGTGACATGCGCTCACCGATGACCTCCTCGCTGCCGACCATATGCACGAAGAACACGGGGACATCCTTGCGCAGCACGTCGCGATAGGCGCGTTTGAGCGCCGAACAGGAAACGACGGTGGACTCCCCCTCGGCGGCCCGACCCCGCATCCACTGATTGATGGTGCGCAGCCAGGGCCATCGATCCTCGTCGGTGAGGGGGATACCTGCGCGCATCTTGTCGACGCTGGCTTGGGGATGGAAGTCGTCGCCTTCGGCATAGACGAATCCCCTGCGATCCCGAATCGCCTCGGCGATGGTGGTCTTGCCGCATCCGGCCACACCCATAACCACTACATGCGTTGTCATCGTTCGCTCCTTTGCCTCAGTGGCCGCACTGCGGCCACGATCACGACTGCAAGTTGATGAGATTATCATAAATACATATCGTAATCTTTGTCAATTCAAAAAGAGTACTTTTAAAGATAAGGTACTGCCATACTTGCGGATTGGTATTCTTTTTCCTATGACCGATACGCCGAAACCCTCCGACACCAAGCTGATGCACCTGCCCATTGCGGATCGACTGGCCACCGACATCATCGACGGACCATGGGCCGTGGGAGCCAGCATGACGCTTGAGGACATCCAGAACCGGTTCGGCGTCTCCCGAACGGTGGCGCGCGAAGCGGCGCGATATCTGGAAGCCACCAATGCAGTGACGATACGGCGACGCGTGGGACTGGTGGCGCAGGATCCCGCAACCTGGGCCGCGATGAACCCGCAGGTGATTCAGTGGAAGCTGCATTCGAACCAACGTAAGCAGGAACTGCTGTCACTCACCGAGCTGCGACTCGCCGTGGAGCCGGCCGCAGCCGCATGCGCCACGCATCGGGCGCCTCTGGAGACCCGCGCGAAGATGCCGGTGCTGGCGATGGAAATGAGGCGACACGGCGAGGCCGGCGACCTCGATCCATTCCACGAACTCGACATCGAATTCCATTCGACGCTGCTGCGCAACAGCGGCAACGAGCTGTTCGCGTCGCTGGCACCGATCGTCGAAACGATCCTGCGCGGACGCGTGGAGATCAACATGTATCCGAGCAGGCCGTCGAAAAGCGCACTCGATGCGCACGACGCGGTGGCAGACGCCGTATGGCGGGGCGACGCCGAACGGGCGCGTATGGCCATGCACGACATCGTCGATGAAGTCAGCACGGTGATCGCAGCACGGTGATCGCAGCCGCTTCACCGCACGATCACCGATATGCCGGGCAGCCGGCGTGAATCCGGCATGGATGGATCCGGCATGGATGGATCCGGCATGGATCCACAGTCAGGCAAATCTGCACCGCAAATCTAAGCCGTCGCGCCGAGACGCGACCGCACCGACGTCATACGACGAACCGCCTCGGCCAGCTGCCGCTCATCCTTCAGCAGACTGAACCGCACATAATCCTTTCCCGCAGAGCCGAAGCACGAGCCGGGCAGAATCGCCACCTCGGCCTCGCGCAACACCGCTTCGGCGAACGACGAACCATCCACGCCATGCGGGGCCCGCGCCCAGACGAAAATGCCACCGGCCGAATCGAACACGTCAAGACCGAGATCGCGCAGACCATCGGCGATGATCGCGCGACGGCGGGCATATCGCGCGGCCAATCGCTCCACACAGCTCTGATCGCTACGCAAAGCGGCGATGCCGGCGTCCTGGACCATGCCGGTGATCATCGATCCCATCTGATAGTGGTAGCGCTTGAGATGCGAAACGATCTCGGCATTGCCGGCAACGAACCCTGCGCGCCATCCCGCCATCGCATACTGTTTGGACAGCGAATCCACCTCCACCGACACGTCGAGCGCCCCCGGCACGGACAGCAGACTGATCTGCTGATTCGCCGGATCCACGCCGAGACCGGTGTAGGCGAAATCATGCACGATCACGAAACCGTATTCATGGGCACGCGACACGGCTTCGGAGAAAAACGACACGGGCGCCTGAGCGCCGGTGGGATTGTTCGGATAGTTGAGCACGAGCACGCGCAGGCGCCGCCACACGTCGGCCGGCACCGCGTCGAGATCGGGCAGCCAGCCGAGCTCCGGGCTGGCCGGCAGCAGGATCTCCTCAGCCCCCGCCATCACCGCCATGCAATGATACGAGGGATAGTATGGGTCGGCGAACGCCACCGCATCGCCGCGATCCAGAAGGATCGCGGTCAATCCGGCAAGGCCGTCCACCGCCCCCTCCACGGCGAACACCTCGGTTTCGGGATCCACCGCCACTCCATGAACATCGCGATACCAGTCCGCGGCCGCCCGCAGATACTCACGCTTGCCGTCGAACGGCGTGTAGCAGGCATTGCCGGGATCATCAACGGCCCGCTTCGCCGTCTCACGGATGAACGACTCCGGATAGGCGTCGGGATTGCCCTTGCTCAGATCGATGACATCCGCTCCCCCGGCAACCGCCCGCGCCACCCTGGCATCCATATCGGCGAAAATATTCGCCGGGATCCCCTGCGCGACCCTTGAAAACCGCATCGGCCTCATTGACTGCATGCCCCCGAACCAGACGAACCAGACGAATCAGACGACCTTGCGTTCGAACGGGTCGGAGCTGATGCCCTTGGCGAGAATGTCCTTGGCCCATTCCTTCGCAGTGAACAGGCTGTGGTCGCGGTAGTTGCCGCAGCTTTCGATGGTGGTGGCGGGCACATCATCCCATGTGGCCTTGTAGGCGATGAATTCCAGCGACTCCTTGAGCGCGCGGGCCACGTCCTCGGTGGAATGCTCGCCCCAGGTGAGCAGATGGAATCCGGTGCGGCAGCCGAACGGCGAGCAGTCGATGTAGCCCGGAATGCGTTCGCGCAGCAGCACGGCGATGGTGTGCTCGATGGTGTGCAGGCCGCCAGTGGGGATGGCGTTCTCGTTCGGCTGCACCAGACGCAGGTCATAGTTGGAGATCACATCGCCGTGAGGGCCGGTCTCCGTATCGATGTAACGCACATACGGCGCCTTGACCTTCGTGTGATCGAGCTGGAAACTTTCAACGACCGGCTTATCTGCCATGATGCCTCCTTGGATGGGAATGGTAACCGCTACCTACTGTGGTCCGAAAACGACCGATCGTCAACCATGCGATCATATGCGTTGGTTATCGCCGGCCATCAGGAACGTACCGACCGGGGCGGATCGGCGGCTCGGCCCGGATCGACGGCAATGCCGACGCCCTCGTCCTGCCGACAGCGTCGATGATTCCCGATCCCGCTATTCCACGAAATCTATTCCACGAAATCACGGATGGCTGCGATGAAACGGTCACCGTACAGTTCAAGCTTGTGCTGCCCGACGCCGTTGACCTCGAGGAATTCATCGGCCGAGGTGGGACGCCGCTCGCACATGCCGCGCAACGTCTTATCGGAGAAGACGATGTACGGTGGCTTGCCGATCTCGCGAGCGATCTCCAGACGCAGTTCCCGCAGCCGGTCGAACAGTTCGGCGTCCGACCCCTCAAGCCCGGCGGCCGCAGCCGATCGGGACCGGGCACCATCCCCGGAGCCCCCGTACGCTCCCGCACCGTATACGCTGGCCTGTCTTACGGACGCGCCGGCCGGCCGCTCCAATCGTTTGACCGTCATCCGGAAGTCCGGCGCCACGGTCCGCACGGCCCGGGGCCCGAACAGCACGATCGGAAATCTGCCATCGGACACGACGAGATATCCGTCAGAAATCATCTGAGAGATCACGTCGCGAATCTGCGCCGCGGACCTATCCTTCAACCGTCCATAGGTGGGCGCCGAATCGAGATGACGCCAATCGTGCATGTCCTGCGAATCGGAACCTCGTAGGATCTGCACGATCTTGGCCGCGCCGAGACCACGGGGACTGCCGTCCCGATTCGGTTCCAGCAACGTCAGGATGTCATGCACGCATTCGCTGACCGCCCGCGCGATGTCGGTCACGTCGACGATTTCGAATTCGCCGTCGCAGTTCGAACAGCCGGAGCATGCGGTCTCGCCGGTTTCGCCGAAATACGTGGTGATGTACCGGTGCAGGCATTCGGTGGTGCGGCAGTATCCGGTCATGCCGTCGAGCATTACGCGCCGGCGGTTGCGCACGGCTTCGAGCTCCTCTGCGCTCAGACGGTCGTTCTCGCTCTCGTTGTCGATGAACCGGCGTCGGGTCATGATGTCCGCATCGCTCCACAGCAGGGTGCAACGGGCCGGTTCGCCGTCACGCCCGGCGCGACCGGCCTCCTGATAGTAGGCCTCGATGCTGTCCGGCATGTTGTGGTGGATCACGTATCGCACGTTGGATTTGTCGATGCCCATGCCAAACGCATTGGTGGCCACCACCACGCGCACCGTATCGTTGACGAAATCCCGCTGCGCCCGGTGACGTTCCTCCGCAGACAATCCCGCGTGATAACATGCCGCGGATATGCCATGACGCTGAAGATCGTCGGCAAGTGACTCCGTCTCCTTGCGCGTGGCGCAGTAGATGATGCCGGATTCGTCAGGGCGGGCGGTCACGTAGCGTTCGATCCACTGTCGCTTGACGGTGGGCGTGGCCTTGATGACGTCAAGGTACAGGTTGGTTCGGTCGAATCCGGTGACGCTGATCTGCGGAGCATTGAGGCCGACGAGTTTGACGATGTCGCGGCGCACCCGTTCAGTGGCGGTGGCGGTGAACGCGGCGATGATGGGACGGTACGGCAGGCCACCGATGAAGTCGCCGATGCCAAGGTAGGCGGGCCTGAAGTCCTGCCCCCATTGCGAAACGCAATGCGCTTCGTCGATGGCGAGCAAGGAGATGCGGGTGTTGGCGGCGAAACCGGCGAACTGCCGGGTTCCGAGCCGCTCAGGGGCGACGTAGACGACTTTGCACCGCCCGGCGCGCGCCTCGGCAAGCGCTGCGGACTGTTCCTCGAGGCTTTGCGTCGAGTTGACGTAGACGGCATGAATACCGTTGTCTTCGAGGCCGGCGACCTGATCGGCCATCAGCGAGACCAGCGGCGAGACCACCACGGTGAGGCCTTCGAACAGGACCGCGGGAATCTGATAGCAGATGGATTTGCCTGCGCCCGTAGGCATGACGCCGAGCGCGTCACGGCCGGAAAGGATCGCGGCGATCAGCGGTTCCTGACCGGGCCGGAAGCCGTCGTAGCCGAAATACTGCCGCAGCGCCGCGCGCGCATCGTTCATGTCTGCCATGATTCAGACCATAGCACCGAGGGTGGGGGATTTTGCCGTTCACTCTTCGCGGGGTGCCGGCGAAGAGTGAACGAATCTATCTTCGCAATACCATCAAACGAACACGGGTTCGACGGAATCATGCCGATGCGAAGAAGGAAACCGAACAATTGCGAACAGCCTCCAATTCACTCTTTGAAGCGCTCTTCAAAGAGTGAACCGAGAACGAGCACAGCTAATGGGCCACCGATCACCGTTCTCTGGTGATGGTGAAGTTGCGACGGAACACAAGCAGCAGAATCAGCGCCACGATGGCGATGCCGCACATGATCCAGAACATGTTCGCCGCCTGCGCCGAAACGCCACTGCCCACGCCGAACAGGCTGCCGCGAGCCGTGGATGCGCTTGCCATGAGACTTGAATACACGGCGATGCCGATGGATGCGGACGTATTGAGCATCAGATCAAGGATGCCTATGCCACGACCATTCTCCTCCACCGGAAGCGCATCGGATGCCGCATCATAGATCGGCGCGTAGATCAACGTGGTTCCGCCGACGAACACGCAGGCGAGGACGGTCAGCACAGCGAACCCCTTGCCGATGAGCAGTGCCGAACCGGCGAATCCGACGATCATCATCAGCGCGGACACGATGATCGTACGCATACGACCCATACGGTTGATCAGCGGCCCCGACAAGGAACCCAGGACCGCGGAAATCGCGTAGACCAAGGCAAGGCACATCGAAATGACCGTCAGCGGCATCCGATAGATCTGCGTACCGATAACGTTGTAGATCGGCACACAGGCGTAGTTGAAGAACACGAACAGAAACTGGACCAACAGAATCGACATGAACGCGCCGTTGGTGACGAAGGATCGACCGAGGAACGGATTCTTCGACTTCCAGATCCACAGCACGAACAGAATCGCGAACAGCACCGCGGCGACGATAAGACCGAAGCCGGGGAACGAGAAGTAGACGGCGATAAGGCCCGCGAACACCGCAAACAACGCAATGCCAATGCCGTCGATACGTTCGCCGCGCTCCCCAACGTCGGGAGTGTTCCGAATCAGCAGCGGAACGAAAACGACCGACAACGCCGGCACAAGAAAAAGGTACTTCCAGTCGAAGGAGCTGATGATGCCGCCGGCAAGAACACCGATCGCAGCCGCGACGCAATACACGGCATTGTAGAGCCCAAGGTAGAAGGCCTTCTCCTTGTCGTTGAGGTATTTGACCGCCATCACAAGGAACACGGATCCGGCGACCTGCGCACCGGCGACCTGAACCATGCGCGAAACCAGTACGATCCAGAAGTTGAATGATCCGAGGAATCCCACCAAGCTTCCCGCCAGCAATGCGGCCATGCCGAATATCGTCATGCGTTTCGGGGAGATGAAATCGCACAGCGTGCCATATAGCATGCAAACGACACCAAGCACGATCCCCGGCAATGTGCTGATCAGCGAAGCGCTCGACGACATGCCCAGCGCATCGCCGATATTCTGGAACACCAGATTGAACGCCTGGATCATCAGCGCACCCAGCATGAATACGACGAGCAGCGCCGGCAACGCCTTCTTGGTTTTCGCGCGGTTTTCTTCAAATTCGACGGCCGCTTCTTCGGTCATGATCGGCATTCCTTTTTCTGGGCAACATGAAAACAACCTTCAGTATCGGTCAATCATGTTTCCTCCGTTCACTCTTCGCGGGGTGCCGGCGAAGAGTGAACGAATCTATCTTCGCAATACCATCAAACGAACACGGGTTCGACGGAATCATGCCGATGCGAAGAAGGAAACCGAACAATTGCGAACAGCCTCCAATTCACTCTTTGAAGAGCGTTTCAAAGAGTGAACCGGAAACAGGCACGATCAGGCACGCTCAAGGGCCTGATCAAGGTCGGCGATCAGATCGTCGATGTTCTCGATGCCGACGGAGAGACGAATCAGGTTGTCTGGGACCTGCAGCGTGGTTCCTTCCACGGAGGCGTGGGTCATCGCGGCGGGATGCTCGATCAGCGACTCTACGCCGCCCAGCGACTCGGCCAGCGTGAAGATCTCGGTGGATTCGGCGAACTTCAACGCCGCCTCGCGTCCTGCGGCCAACTGCACGGAAACCACGCCTCCGAAACCGCCATGCATCTGGCGGGCGGCGATCTCATGACCGGGATGGGATTCCAGACCGGGATACAGCACCTTCTCCACTTCCGGACGGGAAGCCAGATGCTCGGCCACGGCCAGCGCATTGGCACTGTGCCGCTTTACGCGCAGTTCGAGGGTCTTGAGCCCACGGGTCTGTAGCCAGGAGTCGAAGGCGCCCGGCACCGCACCCGCGGAGTTCTGCAGGAAGGCCACCTGGTCGCGCACCTCCTCGTCGTTGAGCACCACGGCACCGCCGACCACGTCGGAATGGCCGCCGATGTACTTGGTGGTGGAGTAGACCACGGCGTCGGCGCCCAGCTCAAGCGGATGCTGCAGCACCGGGGACGCGAAGGTGTTGTCCACCACGATCTTCGTGCCATGACGGTGGGCCAGATCGGCGATGGCCTCGATGTCGGTGATGCGCAGCATCGGGTTCGACGGGGTCTCCACCCAGATGTAGGCGTAGTCATTGCCCTCCAGCGCCTCGGCGACGGCGGCGAGATCCGAGATGTTGACCACGTCCAGACCGACGCCCCACGGCACGAACACCTTGCTCAGCAGTCGGTAGGTGCCGCCGTACACATCGTTGCCCAGCAGCACGCGGTCGCCAGGCCGAAGCGTGGAGCGCAGCAGCACGTCGATCGCGGCCAAACCGGACGAGAACGCGAGCGCGTATCTGCCGCCTTCGATCGCGGCGAGCTGGGTGTCGAAGGAGTCACGGGTCGGGTTCACCGAACGGGTGTAGTCGTAGCCGTGGCGGAGCTTGCCGACGCCGTCCTGCTTGTAGGTGGAGGTGAGGTACAGCGGCGGAACGACGGCGCCGGTGATCGGATCGGGTTCCTGTCCGGCGTGGATGGCGCGGGTGGCGAGCTGGGTGGCGGTGAAGTCGATGGACATGATGGCTCCTTAGCTATATGCGATGAAATTTATGAGGTTGATTGAATCGTATGGTGATGGGCGGCAGGATCACTCGGGGATGATCGAAGGACGCGAGGTGCGCTTGACGACGTCTTCGAAGCCGTTGTCGATCATCCACTGGTCGTTGAAGATCTTGCCGAGGTAGCTTCGGCCGGAGTCGGGCAGCAGCACCACCACCACCGCGTCCTTGCCGAGCTGGTGCTCGCGAGCGTACCGCAGCGCGGAAACCACGGCCATGCCGGAGGAGCCGCCCACCAGCAGTCCTTCCTCGGCGGCGAGACGGCGGGTCATTTCGAAGGCGTCGGCGTCGTTCACCTTCACGATCTCGTCGACCACGCTCGGATCATAGGCCTTGGGGAAGAAGTCCTCGCCCACGCCTTCGATCTTGTACTGATGCACTTCGGCCGGATCGTCGGCCGAGTAGATCGAGCCCTCGGGATCGGAGCCGACCACGGTCACAGCCCCGTCGGAGACCTCCTTGAGGTACTTGCCCGCTCCGGAGATCGTGCCGCCAGTGCCGATGCCGGCCACGTAGTGGGTCACCTGGTGGTCGGTCTGCTCCCAGATCTCCGGCCCGGTCGTGTAGTAGTGGCTTAAGGGGCCGTTGGGATTGTCGTACTGGTTGGGTTTGAACGCGCCGGGGATCTCCCGGGCGAGACGGTCGGACACGTCGTAGTAGGAGCGCGGGTCGCCGGGGCCGGCGTCGGTGGGGGTGACGATGACTTCGGCGCCGTAGGCGCGCAGCACGGCGCGCTTGTCTTCGGAGACCTTGTCGGGCACGGTGAAGATCGCGCGGTATCCGCGCTGCTGGGCGACCAATGCCAGTCCTACGCCGGTGTTGCCGCTGGTGGGTTCGACGATGGTGCCGCCGGGCTTGAGCTGACCGGATTTCTCGGCCGCGTCGACGATGCGGGCGGCGATGCGGTCCTTGGAGGAGCCGCCGGGGTTCATGTACTCCACTTTCACGGCGATGGTGGCGTCGATGCCGTCGGTCACATGGTTGAGCTTGACGAGCGGGGTGTTGCCGACGAGTTCGGTGATGGAGTTGGCGATGGTCATGTCTCATTCCTCCGGTTGCGGATGGTTGTTTCGTACTGCCTGCGTTCCTTGCGATTGCTGCGATCGTTCGCCGCTTCCCCGTGGGCGCCGATCGGCTGTGCAGTACTGAAATGAGACGATACCCGATGCTGGTTTCGGGTTTGGATGATGATCGCCCTGCGAGATATTCGGTCGGGCATGCCATCAGGATCGACAATGGATCATGATGTTTGATCACCGATTGGATTTCACGCCGAATGGCGGTGAGAAATTCGTCCTATTTCAAGTTATGCGTCACTGACCAGCGCCCGGCACCTATCGTGCCTCGGGGCGGCGGTTAGCGACAACAACATGAAAAGAACGTCATGGCTCAAACAATACCACCCTCCCCGACATCCGGCGTGTCGGAAGATCCGCCCGGTACGCCGACGCAGCCCACGGACCTAAACGTCACCCCAATGATCGCAACGGAATCACAGCGGTCATCGCCCAGAATCCATCACGCGAATCCACGGTCAGGGAACCGCCCTGAGATCGGAACAGCGCTTCATGACTTCGCATTCCCCGACCGGAACGGGCAATCACGACGGAGGAATCGCCGGAATCATCCTTGGGCCTGTCGCTCACCGTCACGACAAGTTCATCGTCCTTCACGCAGATGCGCACCGCATATCCTCCCTCAGGAGAGGCATGACGAGCGATATTGCCATAGACCTCGGCGACGAATGATTCGACCAAAGTCCGCTGATTCCTTCCGATTCGCACGACGCCCGAATCATCCAACCACGAATCGCCTCGGAATCCCAAGGAATGCAAGCGACCATCGCCGTTCTCGACGATCAACCACAACGATTTCCCAAGATCCGCGCCCCTCACCGCATCGCCGACATCGTCAACGGTTCCGGCGAAGACCCCGGAAGAATTCCCGGACCTCGCATCATCCTCCAATGCGTCAATGACCTCATAGGTGTGATTCAGCGCCGTCACAGCAACCTCCCGCAGATCCGACAACGCTTCAGGAGCTCTATCATTCATCGCCTCATTCGTTGTCGTCGACTGATCGATGCGCATGATAAGATACGCCAGATCATTGGAGATCGAATCATGGATGCGAAGGGCCGCCCGTTCCCGTTCAAGACGATCATCCAGAGCCCGAACCACCTTGCGATTGCGAGTATTCCAGTACAGTGACGATCCGATGAACACCATCGCCACCATGATGCCGATCATAGCTGTCAGAGCGGGCGTGGTGTAGGTATCGTAATCGCTGGAACGCACGGCCTGAACGACGCTGCCGGAAAGTGCCAGCACCGCAAAGGGCACCCCTTCAACCGCATGCCGATGTGAAATCGTCAGCGCCGACAGCCATACCAACAGCATCGGAGACCATGGACTGTCCACCACGGCGTTGAACGAACCGACGAACCACAGCGATCCCACGAACCATCCAGAGACACGGGGAACGAACGGCAAGGCCATCGCCGCCATCGCATATAGACCCAGTTCGACAATGACACCGATCCGAAGCTGATCATAACCGTGTAACACCGTCATCTCGAAAATGGATATGCCTACGCATCCGACCGCTCCGATCCCGACCCACATGCGCCAAGGAAGTCGAACGAGCAGTCGAGCCAAGCCAGTAGGCCAAGCCAGGGCATCACGTATCGATCGCACTGATCTCATCATCGCATCGCCTTTATCACGGTATTTCCTACAAGACATGGTTGAACAGATTTCGTCGCTTGCAAATGGTGATGGCCTGCTCTCGATTCTTCACATGCAGCTTGCCAACCGCCCTATGCGTGTATACATATACGGTGCCTTCGCCAATGCCAAGCATCCTGGCAATCTGCGGGGTCGTATGATGCTCGGCATACAGGCGAAGCACCTCGACTTCGCGAGAGGTCAGCTCGACATCGAGTGAACCACCTTCGGGGGAATTCAGGACGGCATAAGATTCCCTCGGCGTCATGAATCCGGAATCTGCGGGATACACGCCGCCTGTCACGACGCTCCGAATGGCATCGGCGATATTCGCGAGCAGCGCATCCTTGGTCAGTAATCCCTGTGCCCCCGACTCACGAGCCCGGCCACGATACACGCGGGGATCATATGATGTTACGGCAAGTAGGCCGATGGACTCGGATCGCCTGCGAAGCTCCCGGCAGATCTGGCATCCGTCGCCGTCGGCAAGAGACATGTCCACCAACAGCACGTCGGGGACTTTGTCTGTGTACAGACAACGATGCAACGCTTCGGCACCCGTGGAAACGTCCCACACCACATGGAAGCCTCTCGAAACACGGCCGATGATCGTCTTCATCGCCTTGCGTGACAGCACATCGTTATCGACGATGCCCACGGTGATGGCTTCGCCGGCCTTGTCGCTGGCACCCATCGGCACGAGTCCATCAAGCCTCATATATCACGCTCCCCATGGATCCGGCTCAATGGAGGTCAACGATATATCCGCATATCGCAGCAACACGCGATATCCGGATGCGGTTTCCGCCGTCACATCGAAGTCCAAAGCCGAGCTCAACACCGAATCGGCGTTGAATTTCCCGGCATCGGCCTTTCGGTACACCGCCACATGATAGATCGCCCCCTCCTGCAGCCAAGGAACCACATCGATCTCGACGGCATCGAAACCTCCCAGACGATGAAGCATGCGACGCATCTTCGTCACGGCCCTCCGAAGGTCCTCATCGCTCTCATTCAAATCGGAAACCACGCAGGCCTTATGGATATCGCCGTCGCGTACGGATTCCATCAGCATGGTCACCGCCATATCCGGCGTGCGCGCCCCTGCGCCGCACCTGGCAAACCCAATGCCGCTGGAACACGCGGAACACGCCGCAACCATCAGCACGGTCAGCAACAGGGACGACATCCTTCGAACCATCATCGATCCGCTCTTATCGGATCACACCAGATGACCGAACCACTGCTTTTTACCGCGATCCGTAATCGCCGTAAACGGCTTGTTCCGAATCGGAGCGGAATGACCGCTCAAATAAATGAGATTCCCCTTCTTTGAACTGCGCATCCGAATCGTTGGACGCCGCATACTCATCATCGATGCTGCCTGATTCGTCTTCATCAGAAGACCTGTTCTCCGAAGACACTGCCTCGTTCGTGGATTGAGTATCCTGCCAGTTCTGATCTTCGGCAAGAATGTTGACGACGGTATTGTTCTCCGTATCGATAGTGAACCGATGAGGAACGATTTCCTCCCAATCAACGTCATCTTCGAAGATGTGCCGAGTGATGCGCAAATCAGCCGTTGCGACAACCATCGAATCGCCGCTGTTTGATTGCACCGACACGTTCCCCTCCTGTACGATAGTCACCTTATCAACAGTGAGAGGTCTGTCTCCTTTAGACATCGAACGCACGGTTTCAAGTTGCTCCGCTCCTTGCTTCTTCAGCGCATTGGATTCGGCGTCAGAGGCATGCAACGCATCCACAGAACGATCGACTCTATTTTGCGCGGAACGTGATTTCGGATTCGACGTCTGCGCGTACACCGCGTTATACACGGCGTTGAGATTGCTCGTCGTGGTTTTTACGGCATTATCTATGCTGATGCTGTCCGACGAGGACAGTCCCGCAGTATCATCCGAAGTCTCCGCCGCGGTCGCGGCAAATGGCATCATAGGGATGAGGGAAACAGCCAAAGCCGATGCGACACCCGCAATCATCAGATTCCGACCGCTCTTCATGGTTCCTCCTTTTGCATTGGAATCAATTCGATGATTCCGGTTGTATTCGAAGAACGCATGGGGGTTCAATCACCGGTACAGGAAATCTATACACCAAATCATCGGCCCCACAACGGTTGCACACATTCCGAAGCAGTCCCACACGGGATTGAGGAAAGCATGATGCCCCGATGATGGATTGCCGTGTTTCCATCGTCTTCGACTGTGGATGCCATCACTCCTCCTCGTCCTCGGTCTCGCCGTCGGCAAGCTTGGCTTCGAGTTCCTCGACGATCTTCGCGTGCATCGTTTCGTCGATCTTCACGGTGAAGACGAACACGAGCAGGCTGGCGACGATCAGCGCGAGCGGCGTGTAGAAGGCGAACATCTTGAAGGTGCGGATGTTGGCGGCGGTCATGTCGTCGGCGGTGGCGGTGCCGACCATGCCGGCGGCCACGGCGATGAAGCCGACGATGCCGTTGGAGAACGCTCCGGCGATCTTGTCGAGCATCGGACGGACGGAAAGCGTGACCGCCTCGTTGCGGCTTCCGGTTTTGAGCTGCCCGTATTCGATGGAGTCGGTGAGCGAAAGAATGGCGGTCATTTGGATGAACGTGCCGGGAATGTAGAACAGCACCAGGGCCACGATCACCATCGTGAGGTTCTGCGCGCCGACGATGAACGTGAGGTATCCGGCGATCATGAAGACCATGCCGGCGATGTACAGGTATCGGCGGGGAATGTAGCGGTTGAGCACCGGGTAGAGCGGAGTGGCGATGAGACCGGTGATGATCGGGATGATGCCGGCGATGGAGAACGCGGCCGGCTGGCCGAGCACGAACTTGAACAGGTAGAGCAGCACGCCGGTGGTGGCCACGTTGGCGATGGCGTACAGCAGGTAGCTCAGCGCCACCCACAGCAGCTGATCGTTTTTCGCGAGCGCGGCGAACGCCTGCAGCGGGTTGCCGTTCTTCTGCGCCTTGGCTCGCAACGCGCTTTCGTTCTCCTTGGTACCGAAGGCCACGGTGAGGGCGGTGATGATGCCGAGCAGTCCGACGATGATGCCGAATGAGGTCCAGCCGCTCTGGCTTTCCGCACGGGATCCGGTGAACACGTAGCTGAAGTAGGTGACGATCGGGATGACGACGACGGTGATGCCGTTGTAGCCGATGGAGCCGGTGAACGAACCGAGTGCGGTGTAGACGCTACGCTCGTGCGAGTCCTCGGACAGGGCGGGAATCATGCCCCAGTAGGAGATGTCTCGCAGCGAGTAGAGCACGTCGAGCACAATGAACACGATGACGAACAGGATGACGAACCATGTCTCGCTCACGTTGACCAGACCGAACAGGCCGGTGTAGACGAGCATGAGCAGCAGGGCGGATGTGCATCCGCCAATGACCTGCCATGGGCGGAAGCGGCCGAATCGTGTGGTGGTGTTGTCGATGAGGTTGCCGAGCAGCGGGTCGATGAAGATCTCCGCGATGCGGATCACCACGATCAGACCGGTGATGATGCCGATGAGTTTGGCGGCGAGTGCTTTGTCGACGCCTGAGAACATGGCGCTGGTGACGTAGACGACGAAATAGGTGCTGAGGGCGTTGTAGAAGGCCGCCTGCCCGAGGTTGCCGACGGCATAGCAGAGGCGGCGGCCGATGCCGGTTCGCCCGCCTTCGGATTGTCCGGTTTGACCTTGCGTCGATTGATCCGTTGTTTGCTTCATGGTCGCTCTTTTCTGTAGGTTCCGGTTCTGTGGATTGCTGCGGAGGCTGGGGATGTTGTCAAAGGATCATCCGTTGATCCAATATCGGTCAGTGTATTTCATTATTGATTTAAAGTAAAATTCATTACTAAAATATTGGTAATACGGCGTGTTCGAAACCGGAAACATTTGGTTATCACGGTAAAAGATCAAGCAAGATACCAAGCATTCCCACCGAGATCACCGGCCGAAATCGCCGACGATTCCGACAATCGTTCTCCCCGAAGTTGCGCGACGGCAACCCATGTATTACTTTTTTCAGTAAAGAGTTTTACTCCTCTTGCTGAATCAACGACAACGGCCACAACAACGATCACAAACAACAACGATCACGACAACGATCACATGTCAGGAAGCAGGCATCATGTCCATCAACGACACCGACCGACCGGCAATCCGTCAGCGAATCCGCATCACCGAAGCGGCGGAGGCGTCACCGACGTGGCTCACCGACCCGGAGGTGTTTGCGGTCAATCGCACGCCGGCCCATTCGAGCCATCGTTTCTACGACCACACCCCGATGCCGAACGAGACGATGAACCTCGTGCAGAGTCTCGACGGGGAATGGAAGATCGATATCGTCGAGGCCACGCCGGACGGATACCCGATCGCTTCGGTCGGCGGCACCGGCGATGCCGATCATCCCTCCTTCGCGAACCCTGATTTCGACGATTCCCCATTCGGCAGGATCGATGTGCCGTCGAATCTGGAGACGGCGGGATATCTCAATCCACAGTATGTGAACATCCAGTATCCGTGGGACGGCCACGAAGATCCCGTTGCACCCGACGTCCCGGAGCGCAACCATGTGGCACTGTACCGGCGTACGTTCGTCCCCGACGCCGCAGTAGCCGAGGCGCTGGCCGAACACCGACCGGTCACGCTGACGTTCCACGGCGCCCAGACCGCGATCACCGTATGGCTCAACGGCCGGTTCGTCGGATACGCCGAGGATTCCTTCACGCCAAGCGAGTTCGACGTGGCCGAACATCTGCAGGCCGGCGAGAACATACTGGCCGTCGCCTGCCACGAATTCAGCAGCGCCTCATGGCTGGAGGATCAGGACTACTGGCGGTTGCACGGCCTGTTCCGCAGCGTGGAGCTCACCGCACAGCCGAAAGTCCACGTCTTCGACCTGCGGATCACGCCCGACTACGACGCCGAACGGCATGAGGGACGGCTGGACGTTCGGGCATCGGTTCGCCATGCGGACGCCGCCCGAACGGTGACCGCCCGCCTGCTCGACGCCGACGGAGACACCGTATGGCAGTCGCAGCGAACGACGGCCGGAGCAGGCCTCCCCGAGGAGGATCCCTCCGAAAACGACCTCACCGAAAACGACCTCACCGAGTTCGATTGGAGCACCGCGGTGGAGTGCGTGCGCCCGTGGAGCGCCGAGGACCCGTATCTCTATACTCTGCAGATCGTCATCGACGACGAGGCCGGCGATGTCGTCGAAGTCACCGCCCAACGGATCGGCTTCCGCCGGTTCGTCATCGACGACGGCGTCATGAAGCTCAACGGCAAACGCATCGTATTCAAGGGGGTGAACCGTCACGAGTTCGACGCCCGCTTCGGCCGGGCCGTCACCGAGGAGGACATGCTGTGGGACGTGCGGTTCCTCAAACGGCACAACATCAACGCCGTACGCACATCCCACTACCCGAATCAGAACCGATGGTACGATCTGTGCGACGAATACGGCATCTATCTGATCAACGAAACGAACATCGAGACCCACGGCACATGGTCCATCCCCGGCGACCGGGTGACGCCGGAAACCAACGTGCCCGGGAACCGGCCCGAATGGGAGGGCGCCTGCCTCGACCGCGTGAACTCCATGATCCGCCGCGATTTCAACCACGCCAGCGTGCTGATCTGGTCGCTGGGCAACGAATCGTACGCCGGCACGGTGTTCCAGTCGATGCACGATCTCGTCCATGAGCTCGACCCCATGCGTCCGGTGCATTACGAAGGCGTGTTCTGGAACCGCGAATTCGATGCCTCCTCCGACATCGAAAGCCGCATGTACGCCAAGCCCGCCGAAATCGAGGCGTATCTCACCAACAACCCGCGGAAGCCCTACATCTCCTGCGAATACATGCACGCGATGGGCAATTCGGTGGGCGGCATGCAACTGTACACCGATCTGGAACGATACCCGCAGTATCAGGGCGGGTTCATCTGGGATTACATCGATCAGGCGCTGTGGCAGCGGCTCGGCGACGGCACCGAGCGACTCGCCTACGGCGGCGATTGGGACGACCGGCCCCACGACTACGAGTTCGCCGGCGACGGCATCGTGTTCGCCGACCGCACCGAATCGCCCAAGGCGCAGGAGGTCAAGAAACTCTACGCGAACGTGAGGGTCACGCCGGACGAAACCGGCGTGACGATCGACAACGGAAACCTGTTCGTCTCCACGGCCGGATACGTGTTCACGGCCCGCGTGCTGGTGAACGGCGTGGAGGTGTGGCATGCTGATCACCGGTTCGACGTGGCTCCCGGAGCCAGCGAACGGTTCGACGTGACGTTCGCCGAAGCCGGCCTGCCCGGCGACGAAATCATTCACGAGGTGGATCAGCGTCTCGCCGATCCGACCGAGTGGGCCGAGGCAGGGTATGAACTGGCCTTCGGACAGTATGCCTTCACCGTTCCCGGCGCCGATCCGGCAGACGACGCGACGCCGGAAACCGCATTCCAGCGGCCAACCTCCACAACGCCGAGCACCATCACGATCGTCGATTCACGCTGGAATCTCGGCATTCACGGCACTGGCCGGGCTTCCGGTGATTTCGAGGCGATCCTCTCCCGCACCCAGGGCGGATTGGTATCGCTGCGCCGAAGCGGCCGCGAGATGGTGATCCGCAGGCCGGACATCGTGACGTTCCGCCCGCTCACCGACAACGACCGGGGCAACGGCAGCGGATTCGAGCGCGCGCAATGGTTCGCGGCCGGCCGGTATGCCCGCGTGGTCGACACCTCGTTCGGCACGTCCGGAAACGGCATCACCGGCGAATACGTCTACGAACTGGCCACGCCGCAACGCACCCGGGTGACCATGCGCTACGAGGTGAACGGCGACGGACTGCTGCATCTGACCGCGTCCTACCCCGGTTGCACCGATGCACCGACCCTACCGGCGTTCGGCCTCGAATGGCAGCTGCCCGCACGGTACGAACATCTGCGATTCTACGGCCTCGGACCGGAGGAGACGTATCTCGACCGCAAAGCCGGCGGCAAACTCGGCATATACGAGACCACGGCCAAGGACAGCTTCGCACCGTATCTGGTACCGCAGGAGACCGGCAACCACGAGGACATGCGCTGGGCCGAAGTGACCGACGATCACGGGCACGGCATGCGGGTAAGCCAGGCAGGTTCCGGTACGTTCTGCGCCAGCCTGCTCCCCTACTCCACGCTGATGCTCGAGGAGGCCCGTCATCAGAATGAACTGCCGCAGCCCCGCCACACGTTCCTGCGACTGCTGGCGGCCCAGATGGGCGTCGGCGGCGACGATTCATGGGGAGCGCCCGTACACGAGCAGTTCCTTCTCGACGCCGCCAAGCCCCTCACCCTCGACGTGAGCATCGAACTGCTGTAGGCACGCGCCCTGATGGGGCTGCCTGTCATGGGCAGGGCAGACCGAGGGTGGTCAAGCCAAACTTGAGTACTCGACCACCCTCGGTCATTGTTCATGAGTACTCGACCACCCCCAGTCAGACTATGCCTGACAGCTCCCGCCGGCGGGAGCGGCTTCAATCGGAAGCGTCCGCGCTCATTCGCACAAATGCGGCATGCTCTCGCAGATACTCGCGCAAATAGGGAATCGCGAAATCCACCTTGCCGTATCCGCACTCTTCGATGACCTGCGCCTCCAAAAGCCGAGTGCGATAGGTTCCCGCATAGCTCAGCCCCTTTCCCATTCGCTCGGCGATCTCCGACGTGGAAGACGGGCCATCATCCTGCGCCATGGCCAGCAAATAGGTCTTGTCCACCGGCGACAGACTATCCAATTCCGGCCCATGCACGGTATCGCCCAATCGCGCCAGCGCCTTGGCTATGCCTCGTTCGGCATCGCTCACCGTCACCTCAGAGCTGTCGGGATGTTCCCGCATCGCGGTTCTCCAGATGTGGTACCCGACAAGCTGGATCATGAATGGATACCCGTACGTGGCCTCTGCGGCCATATGCAGCGCATCACCCGCCAGCACCATGCCGGAAGCGCGAAACGTATCCTCGAATGCGTCAGCCACATCGTCAAGAGGAACATCGTCAAGCACATGCGGATCAGCACGGCGCATGAACGTAGTCGCTTCATCGTTCAGCCATTTCGACGACATGGAAGGCAGACCCGCGAAGACAAAAGCATAATCCCGGCTCTCGGTGTTCATCTCCTGCGCCGCATTGGAAATGGCGATCATGTCATCACGATCCGCGGCCTGAGCCTCATCGATCTCGATCAGCAAGCCCGCATCCTTCTTTTCAAGCGCATCGAGTCGGCATCGCAAGGCGTCGGAAAGCGTGAGCGGCATCTGCTGAGGGGAATCGTAATGAAACTCGCCCAAGCTCCCGCCAGCCACGCCAGCCAGATTGAAGCTCGGGCTGATCGTAAACCCATATGAGCCCTTATCGCCCTGCGGATGAAGTCTGGTCACCAATCGTGCCGCCAACCCCTTGGAAGCCGATTCCCGAATGACCTCCCATCCTCGTTCCTGAGCTATGCTCGCGAATTCGGAAAGCAACACGGTCTTGCCGACTCCCCGCGCACCAGTGACTCGCATCAAACGAGACGGCGCCCCCGGACCGTTATCGAGCCCCTCCACAAAGTCATCGACGTCATCATCCCTACCGATGAGCAGAGGAGGCGTATGCCCGGCAGTTGGCTTGAACGGGTTTCTTCTCACGTTCCGCATAGCGGCCTCCTTCAGCACGACGACGTTTCAATGATAAAACTTTTCTAAAAGTTACTAAAGAATACTAAAAGTTACTAAACCATACGAAAACCCGTATGAGTATGCAAAGATAACCGATCGGCATACACTCAACGCCGCGTCAGACCACCCTCAGTCAAGCTTACGCCCCCACAGTCTGGGGACCAGGCAGATTGTCCAAGAGTATTCGACCACCCTCAGTCAAGCTTCGCCTGACAGCTCCCGCCAGCGGGAGCGGGAGCGGGATCCGTCAGCGAGTCTAAGGAGCCAGCGGCGAGCGCATCAGGCTCCCTCACATGGAGATTGTCAAGATACCATCTCCCATCATCAGAAGGAGATTGTCACCTATAGACCCGCACGAAGCTGCCGCGCTCGACCAACGTGGTGGAGAGGAAGACGTGATGACGCACGGTACGGCGGCTGGAGATCGCCTCGGCAAGCGTGTAGATGCCGGTTCTGGCCAACTCCCGCTGATCGATGGCATATGTGCTCAGCGGCGGAGAAGTGTACTGGGAGATCGGCTGATTGTTGATGCTGATCAGGCTCACATCCCTCGGCACCAGCACCCCGACCGCATTGAACGCCTGCAGCACGCCGACTGCGATCACGTCGGCCGCCACAATGAACGCATCGGGAAGATCGCCGTGCATGTCCGCGATGATGCGCTCGCCGAGCTTCTGCCCGCTCGCCACGTTGAACGGCCCATCGATGTAGATCAGCCCCTCGGTGTCGAATCCCAATCGCTTGGTCCAATTGTCGAAGGCCATGAGACGCAGATCCTCCGGATATTCGTGCATACCCATGATCCGCCCGGTTCCGCCGATGAAACCCACGCGGTTCATTCCCTCGGCACGGCATTCATCCAAGGCATCGAGAAGCGTCTGAGATAGGTCCGGCTGTACGGAATCGAACAGATTCGGCGCCGGATTGGTGTCGAGAAACACGCCGTAGGGCAGCACGTCGTGCAGCCTGCGCAGATCATCGTTGTCGATCACTTCGGCGCCGATGGTGATGAACCCGTCGTAATGGCCGGCTTCGGCGATGAGACGGGAGACGTCGGTGTGGAACGTGAGGTTCATCCGCTGCGATTCGCCGCTTTGCCGCAGCACGTCGCGCAGTTCGTTGAAGTAGGCGTCCTGCAGGTGGTCGCCGGGGTCGATCACGTCAAGCACCGCAACCTCGCGCGGCAGCACGATGTGCTTGGTCTGCATGGCGTACCCGAGCTGTTCGCTGACCTCGATGATCCGGCGCCGCGTCTCCTCCTTGACCGACAGCGTGGGATCGCCATTAAGCAGCCGCGACACCGTGGCCTGCGAATACCCGGCCTTCTTGGCGATTTCCTTGATCGTGACCGTGACGGCTCCAGTCCGTAGCACTACAGATTTAGTAAATATTTTACTCATCCGTAGTGTAACGCATCACGCCGTCGCAGGATGACGGCGGCTGACGGGACGCGACGCTGCCGGCCACCCCTCGGTCAGGCTCAACCACCCTCAGTCAGGCTCGGCCACCCTCAGTCAGGCTCCGCCTGACAGCTCCCGCCAGCGGGAGCGGTGCCAGCGGGAGCGGTTCCACCAGCACGAATCCGACCGACACCGCGATCCCACGAATGTGACGAAGATTACAGGGCAATAATCGGCATTCGGATGGCGTCGATCCTTCGCCGGCACGTACACTGATATCAGCTTTGACGGGGGCTTCCCGCAGAGACGGTTATCGGCACATCGAAGTATATCGACGAGTACACGGGATCGACTGGCATCAACGATGCATGCAGATGGATCCGCGTGGCTTCGCCGTGCCTTCAGGAGGATTTGGCATGAGCGCTTCCGATTCGACCGCATCCATGACGACGCGGCATCCGCATCCCGACGCCGACGAGAACGAACGGGTCCGGCCCAGGCACGTATTGCTGGGGGTCACCGGTTCCATCGCCGCGTTCAAGGCCTGCCAGCTGGCCAGCGATCTGACCAAACGCGGCCACGAGGTGCGCGTGATGATGACCGCGGCCGCCACACGGTTCGTCGGCCCGATCACCTTCGACTCGCTGACCCATACCCCCACCCGCACGGCGATGTTCCCCGAAACCGAATACGTTTCGACCACCGACGCGAGCGGCAACACCCGTCTCGGCATCAGCCACATCGCGGACGCCAAATGGGCCGACATCGTCGTGATCGCACCGGCCACCGCCAATGTGATCGCCAAATTCGCCTCCGGCATCGCCGACGACTACCTCACCTCCACCGTGCTGGCCGCCACCTGCCCGAAGCTGGTATGCCCGGCGATGAACGTGCATATGTACGAGAATCTGGCGACCCAGCGCAACATCGGCGAATGTCGTGAGCTTGGCTTCCGGTTCGTGGAGCCGGCCACCGGTCTGCTCGCCTGCGAGGACGTAGGCAAGGGACGGCTGGCCGATCTGCCCGACATCGAACAGGCCATCGACGCGGTATTGGCGGAGGATCCGGCAGGCGACAACACCGAACACGCGGGTGAGGCATCCCCCGAAACCGGGAACACCGAATCCCCCACCGTCGAATCCGCCGCAATCGAATCCACAGGCGCGACCGCCCCGCTTGCCGGACTGAACGTGCTGATCACCGCGGGCCCCACACAGGAGCCGCTTGATCCGATCCGCTACCTGACCAACCATTCCACCGGCAAGATGGGCTACGCGCTGGCCGAGGCCGCGCGCGACATGGGCGCAACCGTGACGCTGGTCTCGGGCCCGGTGGCTCTGGACGCTCCGGCCGGCGTGCGCATCGACCGCGTGACCACCGCGCAGGAGATGTTCGAAGCGGTGTCCTCGCATTTCCCCGAAGCCGATCTGACCGTCATGGCCGCCGCGGTGGGCGATTTCCGCCCGGTGAACGCCGCTTCGGAGAAGATCAAGAAGCACGGCCGCACCACGCTCGAACTGGAGCTCACCGCCAACCCCGACATCCTCGCCTGGGCCGGCTCCCGTAAGCGTACGGATGGTTCGCAGGTGATCTGCGGGTTCGCGATGGAAACGCAGCATCTCATCGAAAACGCCGCGAAGAAGCTGCTGGAGAAGCATTGCGACATGCTGGTCGCCAACAACCTTCGCGAGCCCGGCGCCGGATTCGCCACCGATACCAATGTGGTCACGATCCTCACCCCAACCGACGAGCAGACCGCCGACATCGAACAGCTGAGCCGCATGCCCAAGCGGCGGCTCGCCGGAGAGATCCTGAACCGTCTGAACTCACTGCGGGCTCAGGTTCCGCAGACGGTTCGGACCGTTGGTCTGAACCAACGGTCCGAACCAACGGTCGCAACGACCACGAACGCAGAAAACCATAACGCCCATAACGTATGCCCATAACGTATAAGGAGTACGCATGCTGATCGCCGTAGACATCGGCAACACCAACATCGTCATCGGTTTCATCGACGGCGACGACATCATCGGCACCTACCGGCTGACCACCAGCACCCGGCGCACCAGCGACGAATACGCGATGATGCTCTCCACCTTCATGGGGATGTCCCATGTCGATCCGGACGACGTGGACGACGTGATCATCTCCTCGGTGGTTCCGAAGGTGATGTACGCCTTCCGCTCGAGCATCAAGAAGTTCCTCGATCTGGAGCCGATCATCGTGGGCCCCGGCGTCAAGTGCGGCATCAACGTGCGCGTGGACGACCCGAAAACCGTGGGAGCCGACCGTATCGCGGATTGCGCCGGCGCGTACTTCCTGTACGGCGGGCCGGTGCTGGTAATCGATTTCGGCACCGCCACCACCTACGACTACGTAGACGAGACCGGCACGTTCTGCGCCGGTGTGATCAGCACTGGCCTCGAATCCGGGGCCAGTTCGCTGTGGAGCCACACCGCGCAGCTGCCGGAGGTGGAGATCACCAAGCCCGACACGATTCTCGCCACCGGAACGAAGACCGCCATGCAGGCCGGCCTGTACTACCAGTATCTCGGTGGCGTGGAGTACACGATCAACCGATTCCGCAGGGAGATCGGCCATGATTTCAAGGTGGTGGCCACCGGCGGGCTCGGCAACGTGTTCTACGGCGACACCGACTCCATCGACGTGTATGACCGTCAGCTGATCTTCAAGGGTCTGGCGATCATCTACGCGAAGATCCAGGCGCAGAAGAACGCCCAGCGCAACGCGCGCGGCAGGGGGCGCAGACGCTGATGCGCATCGGATTCATCGGAGCGGGCCGTGTCGGCTGTGCGCTGGGGTCGCACCTGAAGCGTTCCCCGCTGGTACAGATCTCCGGGTATTTCAGCCGTTCGCAGACGAACGCCCAATCGGCTTCGGACGCGATCGGCGGGCAGGCGTTCCATACGCTCGAAGCGCTGGTCCGCGGCAGCGACATGATCCTCGTCACCACGCCGGATGATGCGATCGCCGCGGTATGGCGCGAACTGCGCGCGATTCCCGGTCTTCCCGAAGACGGGCATATCGCCGGCAGCCCGGCGGTCAGCGGCATGTCGATCGGCCATTGCAGCGGATGCCTGTCGTCCGCGGTGTTCGACGATGCCGAACGATTCGGCGTCTCCGCGTTCTCCATGCATCCGATGCAGGCGGTCAGCGAACGATTCGCCGTGGACGATGAACGCAGGCCCGTCGATCAACTCGAAGGCGCGTTCTTCGCCCTCGAAGGCGACCGTCGCGTCACCGAGATGATGGTGCAGCTGCTGGCCAGACTGGGCAATCCCAATCGCATCATCCGTCCCGAAGACAAAACCCGGTATCACGCCGCCGCGGTGATGGCCTCGAACCTGCCGATCGCCCTATGGCATCAGGCCGTGGAAACACTGGCCTCCTGCGGATTCACCGAATCGCAGGCGAGGGAGGCGCTCACCGGCATGATCGAGCACAATGCGGCGGCGTTCTGCGAGCGCGGGGCGAAGGCCTCGCTCACCGGACCGGTCGAACGCGCGGACGTCGGCACCGTCCGCGCGCATCTGGAGGCGCTCGACGCCGCGAATTCCGATCCCGAATCCGGAGCGACGGCCGCGCGGATCTATCGCGTGCTGTCGCAGGCGCTGCTCGACGTGGCCGAGGAGAAGAATCCGAATAGGGACTACACCGAACTGCGAGATCTGCTCAGCATGTCGAACGGATCGGTCTGACCGACGACGTTCCCATCCGCCGACCGACCACATCCCGGCGGACGATATCCGATAACCCAACAGTTTTCCCGATAACTCAACAAGGCACGGATCGGCAACGACCGTGACCATAACGAAAGGAACACCATGAAGCACACCGCGGTCACCTTCCAAGCGGCCAAGGACAAGGGCGAGAAGCTCACCATGCTCACCGCCTACGATTACACCACCGCCAAACTCATCGACGAATCCGGCATCGACGGCATTCTCGTCGGCGATTCGCTCGGCATGGTGATGCTCGGCTACGATTCCACGCTGCCCGTCACCATGGAGGACATGATCCACCATGCCAAGTGCGTCACCCGCGGCGCGAAGAACGCGCTCGTGGTGGTCGATCTGCCGTTCATGGCCTACCACACCGTGGATCAGGCCGTGGAGAACGCCGGCCGTCTCGTCAAGGAGGGCGGCGCGCAGGCCGTGAAGCTTGAAGGCGGCGTGGCGTTCCACGATCAGATCAAGGCGATCGTCACCGCTTCGATCCCCGTGATGGCTCATCTGGGTCTTACCCCGCAGTCGGTGAACAAGTTCGGCGGATTCAAGGTGCAGGGCAAGAACGTGCGGACCGCCCAGCAGATTCTCGATGACGCCCGCGCCATCGAGGACGCCGGGGCGTTCGCCGTGGTGCTTGAAGGCGTCCCCACCCTGCTCGCCAAGCGGATCACCGAGGAGCTGACCATTCCGACGATCGGCATCGGCGCGGGAGACGTGACCGACGGGCAGATTCTCGTGTATCAGGATCTGCTCAACATGTACGGGGAGATGAAACCGAAGTTCGTGCGCCACTACGCCGAGATCGGCACGCAGATGCGCGAGGCGTTCGGCCGGTACATCGAGGACGTGAAGTCCGGGGCCTTCCCCGACAACGACAATGAAGGATTCAGGATGGACGAAACGATTCTCGACGAACTCAAGTAGCGCCGTTCCGGACGTCACCTCATCCGGTTGCTGTCACCTCATCCGGCCGGTTGCACCGGCCACCTTCCCCTCAAGGGAAGGCAGAACCATCAACGCATCAATCAACGAAAAGGAAGCAACATCATGACCGATACCAACGAATTCAAGATCGTCCACACCATCGCCGAAGTGCGCGAGGCAGTCAAGGCGTGGAAGGCCCAGGGCCTTTCCGTCGGCCTCGTGCCGACCATGGGATTCCTGCATGAGGGACACCGGAGCCTGATCGACCATGCCGTGGCCGACAACGACCGCGTCGTCGTCTCCGATTTCGTCAATCCCGTGCAGTTCGGGCCGAACGAGGATCTCGAAGCCTATCCGCGCGATCTCGACCGCGACGCGAAGCTGGTCTCCGGCGCGGGCGCGAATCTGCTGTTCAACCCCTCCCCCGAGGAGATGTACTATCCGAATCGCACCACCGCCATCACCATGGCCACGATCACCGAGGAGCTGTGCGGCAAGAGCCGTCCGGTGCACTTCGGCGGCGTGTGCACGGTAGTCGCCAAACTGTTCAACATCGTAACCCCGAACCGCGCCTACTTCGGTCAGAAGGACGCGCAGCAGCTGCTGGTGATCAAGCGTATGGTACGCGATCTCAACTTCGACATCGAGATCATCGGCTGCCCGATCATCCGCGAGGCCGACGGTCTGGCGAAGAGCTCGCGCAACACGTATCTGAACCCCGAGGAACGGGCCGCCGCGCCGATCCTGCACAAGGCGCTTGAGGCCGGCCGTGCGCTGGCCGAGGCCGGCGAGAAGAACGCCGAGACGATCAAGGCCAAGGTGCGCGAGGTGCTGGCCACCGAGCCGCTCGCCGATCCGGAGTATGTTGAGGTGGTGGATCTTGAGAACGTGCATCCCGTGGCCACGCTCGACCAGCCGGTGCTGGTGGCCATCGCCGTGCGCATCGGCAAGACCCGTCTGATCGACAACTTCTTCTACCCCGAGCTCCACTGATTCGTTCAACGATTCGTTCACAAGGAAAGACACCAATGCAACTCACCATGCTCAAAGGCAAGATCCACCGCGTCACCGTCACCGAGGCCAAGCTTGACTACGTCGGTTCGATCACCATCGACTCCGACCTGCTCGACGCGGCCGGGATCCTCGAATACGAAAAGGTGGCCGTCGTCAACGTGAACAACGGCCATCGTCTGGAGACCTACACCATCGCCGGAGAGCCCGGCAGCGGCGTGATCTGCCTCAACGGCGCCGCAGCCCACTTCTTCGACCCCGGCGACACGGCGATCATCATGTGCTACTGCCAGTTGGACGCCGACGAGGCCAAAACTCACAAGCCCAAGGTGGTGTTCGTGGACGGCAAGAACCACGCCACCCGCGTCACCAACTACGAAAAGCACGGTCAGATCGCCTGACCGGACCTTTAGAAGGTTTACCGGTTTCTGCCCCAATAGCGGAATACGGCTGTACTGCCGTCGCGTTCCGTGATTGACTGAAGGTATTCAGACGAGATGTTCTGAAGGAGGGATATGAACATCGCAACCAATATCGCGAACATCGCGAGTCCCGAAGGGGGCTGGAGCAATCCGCTGCGCGACCCGCGAGACATGCGTCTGCCCCGCGTGGCCGGCCCGTGCTCGCTGGTGATCTTCGGCGTCACCGGCGATCTTGCGCGCAAGAAGCTGCTGCCCGCGGTCTACGATCTGTACAACCGTGGTCTGCTGCCCGCCGGCTTCGGTCTGATCGGCTTCGGCCGTCGTCCGTGGAGCAACGAGGAGTTCGCGAATTTCGTGCGCAAATGCGTTGAGGAGCGCAGCCGCACCCCGTTCAGCGAATCGACCTGGGGCCCGCTGAGCGCCTCGATCCGGTTCGTCCAAGGCGAATTCGACGATGCCGAGGCGTTCGGCCGGCTTTCCGACACGGTTTCCGAACTCGACCGGGACCGAGGAACCCGCGGCAACCACGCCTTCTACATGTCGGTGCCGCCGCGCGCATTCCCGTTGGTCTCCAAGCAGCTCGCCGCCTGCGGTCTGGCCCATTCCACCGAAGGCGCATGGCGACGCGTGATCATCGAGAAACCGTTCGGCCACGATCTGACCAGCGCCCAGGAGCTCAACCGCGTAGTCTCCGAGGTCTTCTCCCCCGAATCGGTGTTCCGCATCGACCATTATCTCGGCAAGGAGACCGTGCAGAACCTGCTGGCCCTTCGCTTCGCCAACACGATGTTCGAACCGGTGTGGAACGCGAACTACGTGGATCACGTACAAATCACCATGGCCGAGGATCTCGGCGTGGCCGGCCGTGCCGGCTACTATGACGGCATCGGTGCGGCACGTGATGTGATCCAGAACCATCTGCTGCAGCTCATGGCCCTCACCGCCATGGAGGAGCCGGTGAGCTTCTCCGCGCAGGATCTGATCGCCGAAAAAACCAAGGTGCTTTCCGCCGTTCGACTGCCGAAGGATCTGGCCGCCCATACGGCCCGAGGCCAGTACGCCGCCGGATGGCAGGGTTCGGAGAAAGTGGTCGGCTATCTTGACGAGGCCGGCATCGACCCGAAGTCCACCACCGAAACCTATGCGGCGATCCGTCTGGATGTGGACACCCGCCGCTGGGCCGGCGTGCCGTTCTATCTGCGTACCGGCAAGCGGCTCGGCAAGCGTGTGACCGAAATCGCCGTGGTGTTCAAGCGCGCGCCGCACCTGCCGTTCGAAACCACCGCCACCCGCGAGCTGGGCAACAACGCCGTGGTAATCCGCGTGCAGCCCGACGAGGGCGTGACCCTGCGATTCGGCGCGAAGGTACCGGGCACCGCCATGGAGGTGCGCGACGTGAACATGGACTTCAGCTACGGCAGTTCGTTCACCGAGGCATCCCCCGAAGCCTACGAGCGTCTGATCCTCGACGTGCTGCTCGGCGATCCACCACTGTTCCCCACCACCCGCGAGGTGGAGCTTTCCTGGGAGATCCTCGACCCGATCGAGGAGTTCTGGGCCACGCAGGGTCAACCCCAGCCGTATCGTTCCGGAACGTGGGGCCCCGCTGAGGCCGATGAGATGCTCAACCGTGATGGACGTCATTGGAGGATGCCATGATTCTTGATCTGCCCAATACCAGCACCGCGGCCATCGCCCGCAAGATCGAGCAGCTGCATGAGCAGCGTGGCGAGGCCGCGCTGGGTCGCGTGCTTACGCTGCTGATCTGCACCGAGGAGGCCGGTCTGGAGCGTGCGCTGGCCACGGCCAACGACGCAAGCCGTGAACACCCGTGCCGTGTGATCGCGATCATCACCCATGCCGATGACGATTCCTCCGAGGCCACGCTGGACGGCCAGATCCGCTTCGGCGCGGACGCCGGTGCCGGTGAGATCATCGTGCTGCGCCCGCACGACGGACTGGTCCGTCACCTCGATACGCTGGTGATCCCGCTGCTCGTGCCCGATGCCCCCGTGGTGGCATGGTGGCCGGGCCGTGCTCCGGAGAATCCCTCGATCGATCCGATCGGCGTGATGTCGCGCAGCCGCATCACCGACGCCTGCCATGCGCCGAACCCGGAGGCATCGTTCACCGCGCTTCGCGCCCACTACGCGCCCGAGGACGTGGACATGGCGTGGACCCGTCTGACCACTTGGCGTGCGCTGCTGGTCTCCATGCTGGAGCAGCCGCCGCATCTGCCGATCCATTCGGTGCGTGTGACCGGCCAGACGCATTACCTGCCGCTGGAACTGCTCGGCTCCTGGCTGGCGCTGCGGCTTGACGTTCCGGTACGGATCGAACGCTCCGACGATGCGAAGGCCGTCACCGGCGTGTATTTCGAACGCGAGAACGGGGTATTGAGCATCGAACGCAAAACCGAGCATCACGCGGTGATCAACCAGCCCGGCGAATCGGAGCAGACCGTATCGATGCCGGTGCGCACGCTGGGAGACTGCCTGAGCGAGGAGCTGCGCCGACTTGATCCGGACGAGATCTACGGCGACGTGATCCGCGACGGCTGGGGCCTCGTGGACCACGAGTAGCTTGATTCCTTAGGCCTGAGGATCGGGCCTGAGGATCGAAAGGCGGGGAATCATATTTGGTCGACATCAGTCGATTGGACGGGTTTCCCGCCTTCGCCGTATCGCGAATCGCACAGCCGGACGGCAACGGTATTCCAGCCCGCGGATTTCGTGGAACCGCAAGTGAATTTGGGGTGTACGGCAGATCACCAAATGATGGATATCCCGCGCCGGGATGGTGAACATGCGATAGTCTGGCATCATTGCAACCGATGGCCGCAGTCGGAGGAAGAAGTGCGTCAAACGAGTATGATGCGGCAACGTTTTGTGGAGGAACTATCATCATGCCGATGATCGATCGAAAAGTCATCATCTACCCGTCCGCCGAGGTGCTGCAGGAGGCGCTGGCCGCCCGATTCCTGCTGAAGATCTCGGATCGACTCGCCAAGCATCAGCGTGTGGACGTGGCGCTGACCGGCGGCACTGATGGCATCGCGCTGCTGCGCGCGGTGGGGGTGAGCCCGCTGGCGTCGGCCGTGGATTGGAGCCGTGTGCACCTGTGGTGGGGAGACGAGCGTTTCGTCCCCGAAGACGACCCGGATCGCAATGCGCTGCAGGCCCGCGAGGCATGGTTCGGCAAGTTGGTGGAAAACGGCGAGATGCCTGAATCACACATTCATGAGATGCCGGCCGACACCCGTGACGACAAGGCCCGCATGACGGCCACGGAGGATGAGAACTACGACGCTGTGACTCAGGCGGCCAAGGCTTACGAGAAGGAGATCGTCAAGGCGCTGGGCAAGAAGCAGGCGTTCGACATCGCACTGTTCGGCGTGGGCCCCGACGGGCATTTCGCCTCGCTGTTCCCCAACCATCCGGTGCTGCGCAGCAAGGACAAAAAGACCCGCGTGGTCGGCATCACCGATTCGCCGAAGCTGCCGCCGATGCGCATCAGCCTCACCGTACCGTTCATCCGTTCCTGCCGCCGCGTATGGGTGTTCGCATCCTCGCCGCGCAAGGCCGAGGCCGTGGGCAACGCCCTCGCCGGCACGAACAATCCGCAGGTGCCCAGTTCGTTCGCCGGCGGCGCCAAGGAGACGCTGTGGCTGCTTGACAAGGATTCCGCCGCGAATCTGTGACGGCCCGGCCATTGCAAAAGGGGGATGGACCGCGGCGATACTTGCGGCCTGCACGTTGTTGTCGGGGCTGGTGATCATGCCCGTGACAGCTTCGGCGGCGAACGGGGATGTGGCGGTGAGTGCCGCGAACTTCCCGATCGCCACGTTCCGCCAATACGTGTCGAGCAATCTTGACCGTTCCCCTCATAACGGCGTGCTCAGCGTCGCGGAACGCAACTCGGCGATCGAAATCGACCTGTTCAGCAAGAACGTCACGTCGCTGAAGGGCGTCGAATACTTCCCCCGTCTGGACAAGCTGTATGCGCCGGGCAATCGGCTGACCTCGATCAACGTCTCGCATAACACGCAACTGACGGTATTGGACGTCAAGAACAACCTCTTGACTTCACTGGACATCACCCGCAATCCCCGATTGGACTTGGTGTGGGTCAACGGCAATCGACTGTCTTCGCTGAACGTGTCACGCAATACGGCGTTGAGCTACCTCGATGTCAGCGGCAATCGACTGACTGGATTGGACGTGACGCATAATCGGCGACTGCAGAGTCTGACGGCCGGCAGCAACCGTCTCACCAGCCTGAATCTGGCGAACAACCCCGTACTGTTCAATCTTGCGGTGAGCGGAAATCAACTGTCGTCGCTGGATCTTTCGCACAACCCGAATATGACGTTCCTGAATTCCAGTGGCAACCGTCTCCTGGCTGCGCGCGTGCCGTCGGATATGCTGTTCGAAACGGCCTCCCAGAAGCAGAACGCCTATGTGGTGGATGGGACTTCGCTGAATGTGAGGCGACTGATTCCGTGGTTTACCCTGTCGAAGGTGTCGGGAGTTCGCGGTGGCACGATCTCCCCAAGCGGTGTGATCACGCCGTCGAGTAGGAAACCGGGCAGCGTGGTGTCGTATTCCTACGGCACCGGCGGTTCAGGCAACTGGATCATCGACATGGAAGGCATTGTGGATGTCAAGGTGTCGTTCACGATGAAGGGGGCTTCGACGAAGCCCGGCACTTCGGGATCGGTGAGGCAGGTGCCGGTGTATCGCGTGTACAACCGTCGCAGCGGCTTGCATCATTACACCGCCAACAAGGCGGAGAAGGACATGCTGGTACGCCTTGGCTGGCGCGACGAGAGCCGTAAGGGAGCCTCGTTCATCACGGTGGCCAAAGGCACGGCGGGAGCCAAGCCGGTCTACCGCGAATACAACCGCCGTACTGGCAACCACAACTGGACGCTGAACAAGCGTGAGCATGACATGCTCGTGCGTCTCGGCTGGAAGAACGAGGGCGTCGCATGGTATGCGCCGAGCAGCGGCAAGAACGTGTACCGCCTGTACAACAGGAATTCCGGCGAGCATGTGTACACGATGAGCTACGGCGAGTATGTGGCCGTCCAGCGCGCCGGCTGGCGCGGCGAAGGCATCGCATGGAAAAGTCTGTGATTGAAGGCGTGGCCCGCTTCGGGGAGCCGCCCTTGATTTGCGGGATGTCGCTCTAGCCTTCGCCCCCGCTGGCGGGGGCTGGCTGCCGTAAGGCTGACTGGGGGGGGGGTTGAACCGCCATGTGACGGGATTTCGGTCATCCCAGTCTCGTTGCAACAACCCCCGCCAGCGGAGGCATGAGAGGGGCATCAATGCCCCGGTCAGTTGATGATGGCGGCTTTGGGGATCTCCACACCGCGCCACTTCGACAGGCATTCAGTCAGGAAGGCGTGGTCCTTCTGGTGCGGCAGCGCGGAGACCGTGGCCACAGCCAGCAGATCGCCGTTGGCGTTCAGCAGCGGGAATCCGCCGCCGCAGACCGCATAATCGTTGTGCGCGGCGAGATCGGCATACTCTCCGCCTTCGTCGTCGCGCTGCCAGCACGCCCACGCGTACAGCGAGCAGTGTCCGACCGCGGAGATGGTGTTGAACTTACGCCGCATCCATTCGATGTTGCTCATGCCGGCGCCCTTGGAAAGATAGCGGAACATCACCGTGCCGTTCGGGCGGAAGATGCTCGTGCCCAGATCGATGCCGGTTGCGAAGACATGGTTCACGACGGTTTCGCCAAGCGCCCAGGCGTCACGGTCGTCGAACCGCTCGACCCGCAGCAGCCGCTCCTGTTCGAGCAGGGTCTTCGCCAGTTCAGCGTAGGGATTCAGGCCTGCGATATGTGGGTCGGCCGTGGTAGTGGTCATGATGTCAACTCCTTTGTTTGGCATGAATAGAAGAGAAGCCAAGTTTCTCAATTGCCGGTCCGGCAACTCAGCCGGCCCGGCAATTACGGACAGTCCACCGGACTGTCCACTGTCAGGAGGAGATCAAGCCTGCTTGATTTCCTCCTGGCCCGGTTCGGCCCACAACGTGTGGAACACGCCGGGTTCGTCGACACGCTGGTAGGTGTGAGCGCCGAAGAGATCGCGCTGGCCCTGGATCAGAGCGGCGGGCAGGCGCTTGGAACGCAGGCCGTCGTAGTAGGCCAGCGAGCTGGAGAACACCGGCATCGGAATGCCGAAGCTGATGGCGCGGGAGATCACGCGACGCCACGAACGCTGCACGGTTTCGACGGCGTCCTTGAAGTACGGGGCGAACAGCAGCGACACATCGGCTTCGCCGGATTCGAACGCCTCGGAGATGCGGTTGAGGAACTGGGCGCGGATGATGCAGCCGCCACGCCAGATGCGGGCCACCGCAGCCAGATCGATGTTCCAGCCGTATTCCTTGGCGGCCTCGGAGATCTCGTTGAAGCCCTGGGCGTAGGCCACGATCTTGGAGGCGTAGAGAGCCTCGCGAATGTCGTTGATGAACGCCTGACGCTCCTCCAGCGGCATCGGGATGATCTCGGACGGGCCTTCAAGCTCCTGCTTGGCGGCCTCCTCGCGCAACTCGGTCTGGGAGGAAAGACCACGGGCGAACACGGCCTCGGCGATGCCGGTCACCGGCACGCCCAGAGACAGGGCGGTCTGCACCGTCCAGGTGCCGGTTCCCTTCATGCCGGCGTGATCAAGCACCACGTCGATGAACGGCTTGCCGGTCTTCTTGTCCACATGGTGGAGCACTTCGGCGGTGATCTCGATCAGGTAGGAGTTCAGCTCGGTCTTGTTCCACTCCTCGAACAGGTCGCCGATCTCGGCGGGCTCCATACCTAGGCCACGACGCATCAGATCATAGCTTTCGGCGATCAGCTGCATGTCGGAGTATTCGATGCCGTTATGCACCATCTTCACGAAGTGGCCGGCACCGTCGGAACCGATGTGGGTGACGCACGGCTCGCCTTCGGCCTTGGCAGAGATGCTCTCCAGAATCGGACCAAGGGTCTTCCAGGATTCCTCGGTGCCGCCGGGCATCATGGACGGGCCCTTGAGCGCGCCCTCCTCGCCGCCGGAAACACCGCAGCCGACGAAGTGCAGTCCGCGGGCGCGGATGGCCTTCTCACGGCGCATGGTGTCCTTGTAGTAGGCGTTGCCGCAGTCGACGATGATGTCGCCGGGCTCCATGAGATCGGCAAGCGCATTGATCATGTCGTCGGTGGGCTCGCCGGCCTTGACCATGATGATGGCGGTGCGCGGCTTGGTCAGGGAGGCGACGAACTCCTCCAGCGTCTTGGCGGGAACGAACTTGCCTTCATCGCCATGTTCGTTGATCAGCGTTTCCGTACGTGAATAATGACGGTTGTAGACGGCCACCGTATTGCCCTTGTGCGCGAGGTTGCGAGCCAGGCTCGCTCCCATCGCAGCCAGACCTACGACACCGATATTGGCTTGTGCTTCGCTCATCATTGCCTTTCGATAGAACGTTCGGCGGTCTGAAACCGCCCTGTGAGCACGATGTATCACGCGCGTTTAGATTATACCATTCAAGTTAATCAGAGTACTTTTTAAATCCCAAGAGTTCCGGAATCGGTCGACATCGCTCATATTCCCAGCGGCACGCGGGATTCGAATCGACGCGGCTCGCCCGTATACGGATCGTCGAATTCCAGCGTTCGGGCCACCAGCTGCAATGGATTCGAGAAGTCGTCGTAGGCACGGTCGATGATTCGCGGATACATGGGATCTCCCATGATCGGCAATCCCAAGGAATTCATGTGCACCCGCAGCTGATGGGTTTTGCCGGTGCGCGGACGCAGCGTATAGGCACGAACCGCAGGGCTGCGACGTCCGACCTCCTCAGTCATGCTCCGCATGACGGCTCCCCCTACCAGGGGAAGCCGAAAAGCCCCGCCATGCGATCCCTCAACGCCGACTCCCAGCTCGATCACGGTCTCGGCGTTCACCACGCCCGGCTCCTCATACGCCTGCAGGATTCCACGATCCTTGACGATGCGCGAACGCCTTCGCATCGGAAACACCCGCGGGGGCTCCAACCGTTCGATCGTGCCGAAACGCGGCCGGATGATCGGCCGACACGGGGCCACGCACTCATACGTCTTCACTGCGCGATGCTCCTGAAACAGCATCTGATACCGACCTCTGGAAGCGGGATCGCGCACGAACACCACCACGCCGGCCGTATCACGATCCAGCCGGTGCGCCGGCGTGATCCGCGGCTCCCCATACCGTTCGCGCAGTCGAATCAGCGCCGTGGACCGATACCACATACCGCGCGGGGTGGTGGGCAGAAAATGCGGCTTGTCGACCACGATGATCCGCTCATCCTCATACAGCACCTCAAGCTCGAACGGAATCTCCGGCTCATCCACCACCCAGCGGTGTTGTTTGCCGTCCGGCAGGTGCAGTCTGCCGTCCGGCAGGCATTGTCCGCCCCCAGATCCGTTTCCCACCATGCCGCCATCTCCCTTCCCCGTCGTACCGCAGCCATCGGATACTGTTTCAGTCGTTCCCTGACCCTATCGGAATGTGCCGGCCAATCGGACACCGACCGCGTCAACCAAGCGATTGGAAATCGAAATTCGCGGCCGTGTCGTCGGTGAAGACGAGAGCGCCGGAATCGATTGTGAGATAGCGTCTGGCCGCGGAGTTCGCCAGCTCCCAATGCTCACCGTCCTCGCTGTTGACGATCCAGATGGCGCTGCGGTCCCGCTTCGCCTGCTCCACCGACTGATGTCTCAGCACGATCCGGTAGCCGGAACCATCCGAACCGCCGGACCCCGAACCGTCAGCCCCCGAACCAGCGGAACCGCCGCCGTCATCCCGTTCCGCCGCCAGAACCCGACCAGACACATCACGGATCACATATTCACGCAGGGTCGGCCGATCACCATCCACCACTCCGATCGAGCTGAACCGCCACGCGTCGGAGGTCGAACCGGCCGAGTCTGAAGTCGTGTCGGCAGTTCCCACGCTCATCGAACCGTCAGCACTGCCGATCACCGAGGATGATCCGGATTCGTCCACGATGCGATACGTTCCGCCGCTATGCACGCCGACCGCCTTATCGGAAACGCCCGAAACCCCGAACAGCCGGATATCGGCGATGGATTTCGCCGGGACCGTCACCCTCGCCACGTTGTTCCGCCTATCGATCTTCACGACGGCACGCCCCTTGAACACATTGCTGTGCCGGTTCAGCCGGTCGATCGCGGCGCCGGCATCACCGGCACCACCATCCGCATCTGAGTCGAGCAGATCGGCAAGCCCGGACCGCGGAGCCGTGGTCACGTACAGTTCGCCGTAGGCGTCATCCGCGATCCGCCCGAATTTCGACAGGTCGATCGCCACGGTTTTCGGCAGACTGCCGTCATTGCGATGGATCACGGTGAGCGTTCGACCATCCGCGGACTGCACGGTCATCGAATCGTCCGCATCATCGTTCGCGATGATGTCATCACCCTCATGCACGAATTTCGTATACGCCCGCAGGGCGAGATACTTCGTGTTGGCCGTCACGTCGCACGGCCGGATGCCTTCCGTCCGACCACCATTGTTGTGCACGGCCCGTTCGGAATACAGTTTGCCGTCGCGACCCGCCACCACGCAGTCGAAATCGACGAGGATCGTGCCCCAATTGCTGTTCTCCCCCGCCGGATCGGCGGGATTGCCGTTGAGATCATGATCCCCGGACGACATGTTGTACAGATCCTCCACCGCCTGCCATACCGTGAAGTCCTGTGATTGCAGACGGTAGACGTCGGCGTTGATCTTGCCGGCGAATCCCAGCGCATTGTTGAACCCGTACGGATTGAAGCCGCCGGACTGCCAGCTGCCGTCCACCTCGCTCATCGACATCCGCCTGCCGTCGGATTGGGCCATCAGCCGAGCCGCCAGTTGCCCGGCGGAACCGGTGTAGCTGTGCGTATTGTACTGGCCGACCCTTCCCAGATCATCCGCGGAATACCGCGACAGCGAGCCGACGAGATCCCACGCGCCGGTGGCGTCCGTCGCCGAAATACGTATGCCGCTCAGCCCCCGCTCCCGCAGTGCGGCATCCAGAGCCGCGATCGTCCGCCGCTGCCAAGCGACATCGACGTGCATGCCCTCCTGCACCTTCTTCACTCCGGTGCGGTACGGGGTGATCGACCGATTCGCGTAGCCGTAGTATTGCCGCCAATACCGGTCGATCAGATTCCGATCCGCCTCGGCAAGCCCGCCGTCATCGGCGAACACGCCGGAAGTGCCCCAGTTGGCGGTTTCGGATTCGTTGAGCGGGTCCACCGATTCAATGGAAACCGTTCTGCCGTTCGACGTTTTGAGTCCATCGAGATGCTTCACCACAGCAGCCACATACCGGGCGAACTTTTCCGGATCCCGCAGATTGTTCGACCGGCTGTTGAATCCGCCGGTGGCATACCCGCTTTCGGTCATGAACCAGGGCGCGGAGTTGGCGAACGCCTCGACATGCGTTACATCGCCGCCGTCCACGGCCCGTTTCAGCCACCACTCCTGAGCCTTGACGGCGTCCGCGGCCTCGGTACCCCGGCTGCCCGCACCCCACACGTAGGAGTCGTCATCATCCGGATCATACGCGGCATCGAGACGGTCCCCATCGGCCTGCCGGGTGGTCACACGACCATGCTCATCCGAATACAGTCCCTTCGAGCCATCCGGATCGGGAGCCCAGTAGCCGGGCATGGCGCCGCCCTGTCGCAGGAACGGATAGCCATAGGCCACGTCGGAGGCGTCACCGCCGCCGATGTTGTACCGGGCCATGGTGAGATCAAGACCATCGGAACCGAACACGCTGCTATACAGCCGTTCCCGAAGATCACGACCGTAGGCAAGCGCCTGACGGTAGGCCCGCGGACCAACCTCGTCCCTGTTGACGATGGAGCCCTCCTCGCCGTAACGGCCGGTGGCGTTGGCGAACCACGCCAGCGAAGTACCCCAGCCGCGGAACGGGCCGTTGCGCAGCCACGGGTTCGGCGTGATCACCGTGGCCCCTTCAGAGAAGGCGGCGGATGTGGAGCTGAACGCGACGAAGACGAGTCCCCCGCTGAGGCACATCGCCACCACGGCGATCAACGCCGCGAACGTGCGCCCCAGACGACTCATCGAACCGCCGTCGACATCCGACATCCCACCGGCCTGATTTCCCCGATGTTTCCCTGATGACCGCGCTATTCCACCGTGACGGACTTGGCGAGGTTGCGCGGCTTGTCGACGTCGTAGTTCTTCAGCTTGGCCATGTCCATGGCGAACAGCTGCAACGGCACCACATCCACCAGCGGACTCATCAGCGTGGGGCACTGCGGACGCCAGAACACCACGTCGGCGTAGTTCTCCACGTCCTTGTCGCCCTCCTCGGCCACGGCGATGATGTACGCGCCGCGAGCCTTGACCTCCTCGATGCCGGAGATCACCTTGGAGTGCAGCACGTTGCGGCCTCGTTCCGGCGGCACGATGAACACCACTGGTTCTCCTTCGTCCACCAGCGCGATCGGACCATGCTTGAGCTCGCCGGCCGCGAAGCCCTCCGTGAACGTGTAGGCGATCTCCTTGAGCTTCAGCGCGCCCTCCAACGCCACCGGGTAGCCCACATGGCGGCCGAGGAACAGGAACGAGTTCGCATTCACCATGTTCTCGGCGGCCTTACGGATCGTATCGGACTGCGTGTCGAGCACCCACTGGATCTTTCTCGGCATGGCCTTGAGGCTGCCGAGGATCTGATGGATCTCGTCGCGGAACATCGTGCCCTTGATCTGCGCGAGATACAGGCCCAGCACGTAGGCTGCGGTGATCTGCGCCACGAACGCCTTCGTGGAGGCCACAGCCACCTCGGGGCCGGCGTGCGTGTACAGCACCGCGTCGGATTCACGCGGAATGGAAGCGCCCTGCGTATTGCAGATGGCCAGCACCTTCGACCCCTGTTCGCGGGCGTGACGGAGAGCCATCAGCGTGTCCATGGTTTCGCCGGACTGCGAGATCGCCACGACGAGCGTGCGGGGCGTGAGGATCGGATCTCGATACCGGAACTCGTGCGCGAGCTCCACCTCCACGGGGATGCGCACCCAATGCTCGATCGCGTATTTGGCCACCAGACCGGCATAGCTGGCCGTGCCGCAGGCGATCACGATGATCTTGTCGATGGCCTTGAAATCATGCTCGTCGATGTGCACCTCATCAAGGTTCAGATCGCCGTCATGATCGAACCGGCCGAGCAGCGTACGCTGCACCGCGGCCGGATCCTCATGGATCTCCTTGTCCATGAACGAATCCCAGCCGCCCTTCTCGGCAGCCGAGGCGTCCCAATCCACGGTGTAGGTCTTCGGATGTTCGACGACGTTGCCGTCGAAGTCGGTGACGATCACCTCGTCGGCGGAGACGCACACCGCCTGATCCTGATCGACCTCCATCGCACGCTTGGTGTAGGCCACGAACGCGGCCACATCGGAGCCGAGGAAGTTCTCGCCATCGCCGAGACCGACCACCAGCGGCGAATCATGACGCGCACCGACGATGATGTCGGGCTGGCGGCAATCGGTGGCGAGAATCGTGAACGCTCCTTCGAGCATGCGGGCCAGACGACGGACCGCACGGAACAGATTCGGCTTGCCCTCCTCCGCGATGATCGTATCGACGATCTTGCCGAGCAGCTTGGCGGCCACCTCGGTATCGGTATTCGACGAGAAACGGTATCCCTCGGCCTGCAGATCAAGCCGAAGCTGCGAGGCGTTCTCGATGATGCCGTTATGGATGATGGCCACCTTGCCGTCCATGCTGGTGTGAGGATGGGCGTTCACGTCGCTCGGCACGCCGTTGGTGGCCCAACGGGTGTGGCCGATGCCCACGGTCGCCAACGGCAGCGGCTGACGCTCGATGTCCTCGATGAGATTGGCGAGACGGCCCGCCTTCTTACGGACCTCGACATGATCCATGCCGGGTGCCGTCAATGCCACACCGGCCGAATCATAGCCACGATATTCCAGACGCTTCAGGCCCTGCAGGCAAACCTCAAGGGGCTTGCCGCACGCCGTTGCGATGTTTCCTGCATATCCAACGATTCCACACATGGAAACCTAGTGTATGAGACGAATGTTGCCTATGCCTCAAGCAAAACGCCCACCTTGGCCGAACCGCTACAACTCTGTGGCTTCTCCACCTCATCCGACCGGCTTCGCCGGCCACCTTCCCCTCCAGGGGAAGGTCCTGATAAAGAAGCCGAATCGCCGGCCACCTTCCCCTCCAGGGGAAGGTCCTGACGGAGAAACCGGCTTCGCCGGACGCGGGGCCGAACGGCCTTGAGTGTCTCGCGAAATGCCTGTCAGTCCGCCATGACGCATCAAACCTTGCCGGAAAAATCACAGTACGTGCTGGAGGAAGTCCTTGAAGCGCGGCTCGGTGGGGTGCTCGATGATTTCGGGGCCTCCCTTCTCCACCACCACGCCGCCGTCCATGAACACGACCTGATCGGCCACCTCACGCGCGAATCCGATCTCATGCGTCACACAGATCATCGTCATGCCGGCCGTGGCCAGCGAGCGCATCACGTTCAGCACTTCGCCCACGAGCTCGGGGTCGAGCGCCGACGTGGGTTCGTCGAACAGCATGATGTCCGGGTGCATGGCCAGGGCGCGGGCGATGGCGACGCGCTGCTGCTGACCGCCGGAAAGCTGTGAGGGATAGTAGTCGAGACGGTCGCCGAGTCCGACTCGCTGCAGTTCCCCGACGGCCTCCTCGCGGGCCTTCGCCTTGCTTTCGTGCTTCACATGCACGGGGGCTTCCATCACGTTTTCCAGCGCGGTCATATGCGGGAACAGGTTGAATCGCTGGAACACCATGCCCAGTTTGGCGCGCTGCCTGGCCACGTCCTTGTCATCGAGGGTCTGGAGCACCTGCTGGCCGTTGCGGGTGACGTACTTGTAGCCGATCATTTCCCCGTCGACCTCGATGCTGCCGCCGGTGAGCGTCTCCAGCTGGTTGATGAGCCGCAGGAACGTGGATTTTCCGGAGCCGGAAGGTCCGAGGATCACGGTCACGGTGCCGGGCATCACGGTGAGGTCCACGCCCTTGAGCACATGCAGCGACCCGAAGGCCTTGTGCACCTGCACGGCCTTGACTGCGGGAACCGTCGTACCGGCGGCCGTGACGGTGTCGCCGGCTGCATCGGCGATGTTGGTATAGGTTTCGGTCATGAGTCTCTCTCCCCTGCCTTATGCGGTCATCCCGGTGAAGGTGGCCTGGTTCATCTTGTTCACGTCGTCCTTGGGTTCGCCGTCGGACTTGCCCGGGTACTTCGGGTCGTAGGGGGCCCGCTTGCCCTTGGCGCCGACCGGCCGGGCGTCGAATCCCTTGCCGAAGTACTTTTCGAGACGCGACTGCAGCACCATCAGAATCGAGGTGATGAGCAGATACCAGAAGCAGGCCACGATGAGCAGCGGGATCGGTTTGTAGATGCGGTTGGCGATGGCGTTCGTGGCGAACTGAAGGTCAAGGGTGAACGGTACGGCCAGTACCAGGGACGTGGTTTTGAGCATGCCGATGGTTTCGTTGCCGGTGGGCGGAATGATGATGCGCATGGCCTGCGGCAGGATGATGCGGCGCATGCCCAGCGCCTCCGCGGCCTCGGCCTGACCGGGGTCGACGGCCTCAAGTCCGGCGCGCACGATCTCGGAAAGATAGGCGGCCTCGTTCAGCGCCAGGCCGATGACGGCGGCGCGGAAGGCGGTGACCACGTTCTGGGAGTCGACCGACCAGAATTCGATGGACGTGAAAGGAATGCCAATGGCCAGCTTCGGCACCAACACGGAGAACAGACCCCAGAACACCAGCTGGGTGTACACAGGGGTTCCGCGGAAGAACCAAATGAAGAACCAGCTCACGCCGCGCAGCACCGGATTGATGGATTTGCGCATCACGGCGAGCAGCACGGCCAGCACGATGGCGATGACCATGGACAGCACGGTGATCCACAGCGTCCATCCGATGCCGGCGAGCACGTTCTCGTTGAACAGGTACTTCCACACCACGTTCCATTCGAACCGGGCGTTGGTCACCATGCCGTAGACCAGCATGACCGCCAGAAACGCGACGATGATGCCGGCGATCACCGGGCCGGGTCTCCTGACCGGCAAAGCGTTGATCCTGTTGGGGATGTTCAGTCCCTCCCCGTCCTTGGTCTTCTTGGCTGCCATAAGCTTCTTTCTTCCCTCTGCTGGCTTCCCGCTGATGGTTCCTATCGATGGTTCCTATCGAAACCGAGTCATCCAAGACACTACCCGAAGGCGGTGTCTTGGATGACGAAATTTCATGGTTATCGGGCGGAATCCCCCGAATCGATCAGGATTCGACCGTCGGGTTGATCTCGGCCTTGTCCACGGCTCCGGAGGAAACACCCCAGGTGTCGAGGATCTTCTTGTAGGTGCCGTCGTCCATGAGCTTCTGAACGGCCTTCTGCATCGCTTCGGCGGTCTTGGTGTCGCCCTTCTTGATGGCGATGGCCTCCGGGGTCACGCCGACGTCCTCGCCGAGGGCCTCAAGCGTGTCGCCGGTCTGCTTGATCGCGTATCCGGCCACCGGGGTGTCGGCGTAGAAGATGTCGGCCTTGCCGGATGCGACGGCCGTGGTCACGTCGGTCTGCAGCTTGGAGGACTGCACGTCGATGGCGCTCTTGCCGGCGGCCTTGCAGTCGTCGTTGGCCTTGTTGACCTCCTCCTCCTGCGTGGTGCCGGTCTGCACGGCCACCTTCTTGCCGCACAGGTCGGAGCTGTCGATCTTGGAGGGGTTGCCCTTCTTCACCACGTACGTGGATCCGGCCTTGAAGTAGGTGACGAAGTCCACGGCCTCAAGACGCTCCTTGGTGACGGTGAACGAGGAGATGCCGATGTCGTACTTCGAGCCCACCGAGGGGATGATCGAGTCGAAGGTGGCGGTGACGTTCTCGGCCTTGAGACCGAATTCGGCGGCCAGCGCCTTGGTGAGGTCCACGTCGAAGCCGACGGGGGTCTTGCCGTCTTCGGCGAGGAATTCGGCCGGCGCGTATGAGGTGTCGGTGCCGACCTTGAGCACGCCGTCGCTCTTGACGGAGTCGGGCAGCAGCGCGGCCAGTTCGTCGTCCTTCTTGATGGAGCTGGTGTCGAAGCCCTGAGTGCTCGACGACTTGGATGAGCTGTCGGAACTGCCGGAGTCGGCGGAATCGGAGGTGCCGCAGGCTGCCATGGAGAACAGTGTGGCGGCGGCGACGGACGCCGCGGCGATTGCCTTGATGCGAGTGGTGAATGACATGGGTTCTTCCTCTCAGGATTCGTTTCACGATCCGTGTCAGAAAAATAAGCGCCCAATGTCACGAATGCGTTACCAACCAAATATTTTGGACATCCAACCAAATGCCGTTGGCGGTGGGATGCTCGCACACCGAACGGCGGCTCGGCTTCGATGGCCCTTGCTGCATCAGCCTTCGGTTTCGGGATTGACCTGCGGGCGGTCGATCATCGCCCCTTCGACTCCCCACGCCTTCATGATGCCTTCGTAGGTGCCGTCGTCCATCAGTTTTTCGATCGCGGCCGTCATCGCCTTCACCGTGGCCTCGTCGCCTTTTCGCACGGCCACGCCCATCGGCTGCACGCCTTCGTTCTCCCCGAGCACCTGCAACTGTCCGTCGGTCTGGGCCACCGCGTATCCGGTCACCGGAGTGTCGGCGTAGAACATCTCGACCCTGCCGGCCACCACCGCGGTGGTCACGTCGCTTTGATTGCGGTACGGCAGCAGTTCGATGGCCTTCTCGCCGTTGGCCTTGCACTCGTCCTGTGCCTTGTACATTTCGGTTTCCCCCACGGTTCCCACCTGCACCGCGATGCGGCGTCCGCACAGCTCGGTGGTGTTCGCATGCGTGGGGTTCCCCTTGCGCACGGCGAAGGTGAGGCCCGCCTTGGCATAGGTGACGAAGTCCACCGCTTCGATACGCTCCCTGTTCACCGTGAAACCCGAGATGCCGACGTCGTATTTCGAGCCCACCGCCGGAATGATCGAATCGAAGGTGGCGTTCTGCACGTCAAGCTCAAGGCCGAACAGTCGGGCCAACGCCCGGTCGAGATCGATCTCGTAGCCGACCGGGGTTTTGCCGTCGGCCGCCAGAAATTCGGCCGGCGCGTACGTGACGTTCACGCCGACGGTGAATTTGCCGTCCTTGGTGATCGATTCGGGCAGCATGGCGGCGATCGCATCGTCTTTGGACACCGACGAAACGTCGTAACTCCTTGCGATATCCGGATCGACTCCGGTGCTGTCGGTGGTGCCGCACCCCGCCAAAGGAGCTGCCAGCATAATGGTCAAGGCCATGACCGCCAAGGATTTCACTCTTCTCATAGGTGCCATGGTAACCGTGCTGAGTTTCCTTGCAACCATCCAAACCATCGTGGCGTGCGTAGACGAACAACGTTGCGGCACGAATCGCGGTCGCCAACGACCGGCAACGCGAACCTCAATGGTCCGAACCATTACGATCCGAACCATTGAGGCCGGGAAACCAATCAGTGGCGCAGATTGCGCAACCGCATCACGCGCTGGGCCTCACGCTTGTCCTGGGCCTCACGCAACGCCTGACGCTTGTCGAATTCACGCTTGCCCTTGGCCAGCGCGATCTCCACCTTCACCCGACCGTCCTTGAAATACAGGCTGAGCGGGATGATCGTGTAGCCCTTGGCCTCGGTCTGCCGGGCCAACTTGCCGATCTGCTGGGCGTGCAGCAGCAGCTTTCGCTTGCGTTTCGGCGCATGGTTCGTCCATGTGCCGTTGAGATATTCGGGAATGTTGGCGTTCTCCAGCCAGATCTCGCCGCGGCGATCGATGGAGACGAACGCCTCGGCCAGCGAAGCCCTTCCCTCCCTGAGGCTCTTGACCTCGGTGCCGGAGAGCACGATGCCCGCTTCGAGACGGTCTTCGATGGCGTAATCATGCCGCGCCTTGCGGTTCACCGCGATCGGCTTGCTTGTTCCCTGTTCCCTGGCCATTGCAGACCTCCCTTCGATCATGCTCGTGCAATACAGGCCAAATGCCGACCTTATCACATGTCTTCGCACGTCCGCCGGCCAGTGTCATCGGCCAGACCGGTCAGCATCTTCTCCGGCCATCACCCGCAGGCCATCACGCATGGCCGGCGCACACCACCGATCAGTAGTGGACGTACTGATGATCGGGAGCGTCGTAGAGGGTGTCCCAATGCACGCCGCCCTGCCAGATGGACCCGCTTTCCGAAACCAGAATCGAACCATCGGAATTGATGCGTTCGACGATGGCCACATGGCCGTAGATCGGACTGTGACCGTCCTGTCCGGCGCGGAACACCATCACCGCACCGACGTGCGGAGTGTTGTTGACCAGATATCCGAGGCGAATCGCGGAATTGCCCCAATCCTGCCCGTTACCCAGATACGATCCGACCGGCAGACCCAGCTGGCCGCGGCGGATGTACGCCCACCAGGTGCACTGGCTCCACGGGTAGGCGTTGCCCACGTTGCCCGTGGAATGGCCATAGCAGTAGGAGGAGCCCTGCGGGCAGTTGCCGGGCACCGAATAATTCATGCCCGATGCGGTGGCACCGCTGTTGACCGAACCCGAGGAGCCAGACGATGAGGAGCCGGACGATCCGCTCGACCCGGACGAGGAAGTACCGGAACCACCGGAGGGACGGGTGCTGCCCTGACTGCCGCCGGCCGCGCTGATCTGCTGGCTGGCGCTCATCTGGGCGCGCTGCTTGGCAAGCTGCTGATTGTAGGCGTCGATCTGCGACTGCATCATCACGATCTGCGCGGCTTCCTTGGCCGAAGCCGAGGTGAGCTGATCCTGCTGGGATTCAAGATAGCTGCGCTGCTGATTGCCCTTGTCTCGCAAGGCGTTGAGCTCCGCCGTCTTGGCCTGCGCGTCACTGGCCGCCTGCTTGGCGTCGGCCGCATTGCTTTCGGCCTGAGCCTTGAGCGAGGCGATCTGCCGCTCGATGGCGGCAAGACGATCCTTGCGGTTCATCTGCGTGCTCTTGGCCGATGCGGCGTCGCTGGCCGCAGTGTTCTCGGACCGCGTCACCGCGGCCGACGACTGCATGGACTCGATGAAGTCATTGGTGTTCTTCGCCCCCGTGACCATGCTGATGGTGTCGGTGGCATTGGAACCGTGGAAACTGTCGCGGGCCACCTGAGCCACCGCTGCGTGAGCATCGTCGTAATCCTCACCGGTTTCCTTGATCTTCTGTTCCAGATCGGATTTGTCTTTCTGTGCCGCCTCAAGACGGGAGGCGGCGGCCTCGGCTTCCTGCTGGGCCTGCTCGGCCTTGTTCTGGGCCTGCTCGGCGGCCTTTTCCGCGGCGGGGATCTGGTTCGTGGTCAGATCGTTGAGTTCGACGATCTTGTCGGCCAGATCCGATTTCACACCGGCGAGCTGATCTTCCAGATCGGCCTTTCTGGCCTTGCTCGCCGCCAGATCACTGTACGAGGGCACGGCGTTGGCCTCGGGGACCGGAGCCGATACGGCCGTCAACGCCATGGACGCGATCAACGCCATGCAGGAGACGACCCCCAGAATCATCTTGCTGTTGCGCAACGCAATCATGTTTCATCCTCCAAACACCAAGTGCCGCCCACCTTAACACACCGCCCTGCAAACGAGCGCACCGTATCGCCACGAACGTATTCGCATCGCGGCTCACGGTACGAGGCACCGGCTTACGCCTTGAGATATCGATGCAGTGAGATCAGCGAGGCGATCATCGAAAGCACGATGGCCCCGATCACCAGCGCAGGAGACATCAGCAGCACCGTGAACTGATTGACGAACGGCATCCACGACACCGTCTTGGCCAGCCATCCGGTGACGAACACCTCCACGATGCCGCCCAGCGCGGCGCAGGCCAGCACGCTGCCGAGCAGCGACGCGATCGCCCCTTCAAGGATGAACGGCAGCTGGATCGTCCAGTTGGAGGCGCCCACCAGCCGCATGATCTCCGTTTCGTTCCTGCGGGACGCCGCGGACATGCGGATCGTGGTTCCGGTAAGCATGATCGCCACCACGATCATCACGGCGGCCAGCACCACCGTCACCGCCGTGGCCCGGTTGAGGATCGCGAACACCGGGTCGAAGATCTGACGCTGGTCCTCCACCTCCTCGACCCCCTTCTTGCCGGACAGCACTTCGGAGACCTGCTGGTACTTCTCGGGGTTGGTGAGCTTGAGCCGCAGGGAATCCTGCATGTCATCGGCCGTGAGCGTACGACCCTGATACACGCCGCCCGGATACTGCTTGCTGAACGTATCATCGAAGAACTGCTGCCGGCTCACATAGGTGATCTTCGAAACGTCGTTGGGCAACTCATCCTTGATCGTGTTCTGGATGTCCATGATTTCGTCGGTGGTCGGAGCCTTGCCGCTGGCGCAGTTGGCGGATTGGCTGGTGCCGTCGGGGCAGAGCCACACCACGACCTCCACCTTGTCGTACCAGGTGCCCTTGGCCTTGGTGATCTGCGCCTGCATAAGCACGGAAGCACCGATGAACACGAAGGAGATGAACGTGACGAGCATGACGGACAGGATCATCGATCCGTTGCGTTTGATGCTCGTCCAGGTTTCGGAAAGAACGAAACGGAATCTCATCGCTGGCTCTCCTTCCCATCGGTGGTAGCGTCGGATTTCACCGCGTCACCGGATTTCACAGTAGCGTCGGGTTTCACATCGTCGTCGGGTTTCACTGTGTCATCAGTTTTCACAGTGGCGCCGGGTGCCGGCGGAGTGGGCGGAGTGGGCGGAGTCGGAGGGGCCGGAGGAGCGGGTGGCGCCGGGACCGGAACGACGGCGGACTCGGCTGATTCAGCAGACTCGGCGGAATCCGCATGATCCACCGGATCGGCAGTCCCCGTCGAGACGGAGTTCTCGCCGGAATCGACGCTGCGATGCGGTTTGAACTTCTCGTCAGGATCGACGGTCAGCGTCTCATGCTCGGCGGATTCTGCGGACTCGCGGTCATCCTTCAAGCCTTCGGCCGGGGAACCGTCGGGCCGCAAACCATCGGATCGTGAATCATCGGATCGTGAATCATCAGCCGGTGACTTACCGGCCAGTGACTTATCGGCCGGTGAGGAGGAGGCATGCTCCAGCGAAATGCCCTTGCCCCACGTCAGCGTATCCTCCACCGGAGCGAACGCCTCGCCATACCGACCGGTACGACCGGAATGCACGGAACTGGCCAGACGGGCGATACCGGGATCGCCCGTCGTCACGCCACCCACCGCCTGCGCAGCCGCGGCGACGGCGGCCGCCGCGCCACGCGCATCATCGGCATTCGAAACCGCCGGCCGTCGCGCATCGGCTTGCTCCACATCGACTTTCTCCATGCCGAGCGCCAACTGAGCACGGGCCTCCACTTCCGCATCCGGGAAATACACGGCGGAATCATAGACGCCACCCTGCTCGTCACGCACGATCCTGCCGTTATGCAGCTCGACCACGCGCTTGCGCATCGAATTCACGATCTCCTCGTTATGCGTGGCCATCACGATCGTCGTACCGGTACGGTTGATGGCCTCCAACACCTCCATGATGCCCACCGACGTGGTGGGATCGAGATTACCGGTAGGCTCATCGGCCAGTAGAATCTGCGGATGGTTCACATAGGCGCGGGCGATCGCCACACGCTGCGCCTCACCGCCGGAAAGCTCATGGGGAAGACGATCCTCCTTACCGGTCAGGCCCACCGTCTGCAGCACCTGAGGCACCAGCGTCCTGATCGTGGAACGCCGGGTGCCGATCACCTCCAACGCAAACGCCACATTCTGCCACACCGTCTTGTTGGCCAGCAGCTTGTAATCCTGAAACACGAAACCGATGGACCGACGATACTGCGGCACCTGGCGGTTGGACAGCCGACGAAGATCATTGCCGGCCACGCGGATCTCACCCTCCGTGGCCTGCTCCTCGCGCAGCAACAGACTCAGCAGCGTGGTCTTGCCGGAGCCGGAGGCCCCCACCAGAAACACGAACTCCCCGCGATCGATGCTCAGAGAGACGTCGTCGAGAGCCGGACGGGACCCCCGCGGGTAGATCTTGGTGATCCCGTCAAGAGCGATCAAAGCCATTGCCTCATTCATCCTTCCTTCACCGGCAACGATCACCGATGCCGATTGCCGATACCGAACGGCCTCCGATACGGTTGCGATTACGCCTCGACTTCCGATTACGCCTTGGCTTCCCGATTACTCCTCGGCTTCGGCCTGCGCCGCGCGACGCTGCTGATGACGCCAACGGATACCAGCATCGATGAACGCATCGATATCACCGTCGAACACGGCCTGAGTCTGCGAAGTCTCATACCCGGTGCGAAGATCCTTCACCATCTGATACGGGTGCAGCACATAGGAGCGCATCTGATCGCCCCAGCTGGCCTTGATATCGCCGGCAAGCTCCTTCTTCTTCTTGGCCTCCTCCTCACGACGAAGCACCAGCAGCCTCGACTGCAGCACGGCCATGGCGGCCGCACGGTTCTGGATCTGCGAACGCTCATCCTGCATCGTCACCACGATGCCCGTGGGAAGATGCGTGATACGCACCGCGGAATAGGTGGTGTTCACACCCTGACCGCCAGGACCCGAAGAGCAGTACGTATCCACGCGAATATCGGTGTCGGGCACATCGATATGATCGGTCGCCTCCACCAGCGGTACCACTTCAACCGCCGCGAAACTCGTCTGACGACGACCCTGATTATCAAACGGCGAAATACGGACCAGACGATGCGTACCGCCCTCCACGGAAAGCCGGCCATAGGCATACGGAGCATCGATCTGGAACGTCGCGGACTTGATGCCGGCCTCCTCGGCATAGGAGGTGTCCATCACCTTGGCCTTATAGCCATGACGCTCGGCCCAACGCAGATACATGCGCAACAGGATCTGCGCCCAATCGGCCGCATCCACGCCGCCCGCACCGGAACGGATCGTCACCACGGCGGAACGCTCATCATACTCGCCGTCCAGCAACGTCTGGATCTCAATATCGGCAAGAGCCTTATGCACGTCCTTGATCTCGGCCTCGGCTTCGTCAAGCGTGCCCTGATCGTTCTCCTCACGACCCAGCTCCACCAGCGTCTCCACATCATCGATACGGCCGCCCGCAGACGTGATGCGCTTCAACTGCGATTCCGCCGCGGAAAGACGACTCGTCACCTTCTGCGCGTTCTCGGGATCATCCCACAACCCCGGAGCGCTGGCCTCCTTCTCCAGATCCGCGATCCTGCCGCGCAACGCATCGAGATCCACCGCCTTCGCGATCATGTCGTATTTGGAACGCAGTTCCTCGATACCCTGCGAAAAATCAAATTCTGCCATCGTTGTCCACCTTAATCTGCTGTACCGGATTATGTACCATCGATACCGTCACTGTACTGGATTGTCATAGAACACGGTGCCGAAACCCAGCCGGAACCGTTCGAACAGACTCGACCTCACGGTCGGAGCCGAAGCGGGAGAAGGCACGAAACGGTCAAAAACCGCCGTAGATGGCCGGAACAACCATGGTCGCCAGCATACCGACGACCGCGACGACGCACACCACCCTCGTGATGGTGCCGCGCCGACGCTCTCGGGCCTCGCGCTCATTCCGGTAATCATTCACAAACGCACATTGTACCCGGCTCCCCTCTACAAAACGTCATGGAATACGCTCTGAGAGTTTCCGATCCCGGATGTATGGTGGAAAACGGTTCCAACCTAAATATAAGGAGTCTGACATGACCGAATCTCGTACCGCGTGGGGCTGGGGACTCTCCAGCGTCGACGCCGCCGGCAACACGCTCGACGTATGGTACCCGAGCCTGACCTTGGGAGAGGCGCCCGCCGACGCCTACCGTCCGACCCACAACTTCGGATCCCTCGAACACATCGAACCCGACGCCCGCGGCATCCGACGCCTCCCCGTATTCACCATCTCCCGCGTCGACGACCCCATCGTCGACGCGGCCGACGCCTACCTTCGACTGCACCTCATGAGCATGCGACTCGCCAAACCCAACACCCTCAACCTCGACGGCATCTTCGGCAAGCTCTCCAACGTCGTATGGACCAACTACGGCCCCTTCGCCGTCCAGGATTTCGCCCTCCGCAAGCTCGACGTCCTCAAAGCCGAAGCCGGCGCATCACACCCCTCCCCCGAAATCAACGTCCTCTCCGTCGACAAATTCCCCCGCATGATCGACTACGTCGTCCCCACCGGCGTCCGCATCGGTGACGCCGACCGCGTCCGCCTCGGCGCCCACCTCGCCGAAGGCACCACCGTCATGCACGCCGGCTTCGTCAACTTCAACGCCGGCACCCTCGGCACCTCCATGATCGAAGGCCGCGTCTCCCAAGGCGTCGTCGTCGGCAACAACTCCGACGTCGGCGGCGGCGCCTCCATCATGGGCACCCTCTCCGGCGGCGGCAAACTCCGCAACTCCATCGGCGAACACAGCCTCCTCGGCGCCAACGCCGGCATCGGCATCTCCCTCGGCGACAACTGCGTCGTCGAAGCCGGCCTCTACGTCACCGCCGGCACCAAAATCACCATCCACGACAAAGCCAAACTCGCCGCCGGCCAGCCCCTCGACGTCGTCAAAGGCAAAGACCTCAGCGGCAAAGACAACATCATGTTCATCCGCAACTCCGTCACCGGCGCCATCGAAGCGCGCGCCCGGAAGACGGGGATTGAACTGAACGCCGCCCTCCACAACAACTGAAAATTCGGTGGCGGAGTGTCATCGGCGTTATGGCGGGATCGACGTACCACCGTACGCCTTCACCCGCCACGCCTTGACGACACACACGCCACCAAATTTTCCACGACCAAGTGGCGGAGTGTCATCCACGTTGCGGCGGGATCGACGTACCACCGTACGCCTTCACCCGCCACGCCTTGACGACACACACGTCACCGAACCCCCCCCCCCAACCACCAAACGGCGGAGCGTCGTCGGCGTTATGGCGGGATCGACGTTCCAATGGATGAGCGGTACCCGCCAGCGATTACCGCTCATCCATTGGAACGAAATCACGCTTGGGCTGGCCGGTGTATACCTGACGAGGACGGCCGATCTTGGTGGCCGGATCGGCAAGCATCTCGCGATACTGCGCGATCCAACCGGGAATACGGCCGAGCGAGAACAGCGTGGTGAACATCTGCGGGTCGAATCCAATGGCCCGGTAGATCAGACCGGTGTAGAAATCGACGTTCGGATACAGATGCCGGGAAACGAAGTAGTCGTCGTGCAGCGCGATATTCTCCAGCTCCAAAGCCACGTCAAGCAGACCATGCATGCCGGCAAACACGTCTCCGCGCTCGTTCATGATGCGTTCCAGATAGCTCTTGGCGATCGCCGCACGCGGATCATACGACTTATAGACACGATGGCCGAGTCCCGAAATACGACGACCGTCCCGCTTCGCTTCCTCCACGAACTCGCGAACCGATTTCCCGGAATCACGGATCGCCTCAAGCTGCCGCAACACCGCCTCATTGGCGCCGCCATGCAGCGGACCGGAGAGTGCATTGATGCCCGCGGCCACAGCGGAATACAGATTGGCGTGGGCAGAACCGGCGATACGAACCACCGAAGTGGAACAGTTCTGCTCATGATCGGCATGAACGATCAGCAGCTTGTCAAGCGCATGCACCATCAGCGGATCCGAATCGAACTTCGTATACGGCACTGCGAAGCTCATGCGCAGGAAGTCATCCACATAACCGTACTGGTTGTCCGGATACAGCAGCGGCTCGTCGCGGCGACGGCGGTGGATCAGCGACACGATGGTACGCACCTTGGCCATAATGTTGGCCGCCGCCTGATTGAGCTGCTCGGGATCATTGATGTCGACCGTATCGGGATGGTAGGCGGCGAGCGCGTTCACCGCCGAGGCGAGCACGCTCATCGGATGCGCATTGCGTGGGAACGACCCCAGAAACGCGCGGAAGTCCTCGCCGACCACCGTGCGCCGCAGCACGTCGTTCTCGTAGGTTTCGAACTGCGGTTTGGTGGGCAGTTCGCCGAACTGCAGCAGATACGAGACCTCGAGGAAGTTGGACTGGTCGCACAGCTGCTCGATCGGGTATCCGCGGTATCTGAGGATGGATTTGTTGCCGTCGATGAAGGTGATCTTCGATTCGCATTGCGCGGTGGTGAGGAAGCCGGGGTCGAGCGTCACCCAGCCGTCGTTGCGCAATTCGGAGACCACGATGCCGTCCGGACCGCTGGTCGCCTTGACGACCGGCAGATTGAATTCGGTGGACTCGACCTCCAGCTTTGCCGTTGACATGTGTTTCCTCCCATACATCCATAACCGCCCGCATCATGCAAGCCCGCCACGATTCCGATGCCGTTCATGACGCGAACGGCGGCCCCGTTTCGTACGATGCCGCCATGACCGCCCACAGCTCAGGCATGCAGTTTACGTGCGTCCGGTTTCGCCCTACGTTACAGCATGTCAGCCCAGAGATGGAACGAATGCCCATCAACGGCCGACATCAGCCAGTGGACGGTGTTCGCCGACCGGCTGATCGGGCCGCGTCCCGAAGATCTGTCCGCGGCCTGATGTCAGTTCCTCGCGGTGAGAATGATCGGATCGCCGTCGGTGATGGCGATGGTGTGCTCGCTGTGAGCGCCGCGGGAACCGTCCTGCGAGCGGAGCGTCCAGCCGTCCTTCGGATCCTGGAAGATCTCGTCGGTACTCTTGAGGAACCACGGTTCGATGGCGATGACCAGACCCGGACGCAGACGGTATCCGTGATGGGCGCGACCGTCGTTGGGCACATGGGGGTCGCCGTGCATGATGTGTCCCACGCCGTGTCCGCCGAACTCAAGGTTGATCGGGTAGCCGTAGGATCGGGCGATGTCGCCGATGGTGGACGAGATGTCACCCAGACGGTTGCCTGCGCGAGCCACGTCGATGGCTGCGGCCAGCGCTTCCTCGGTGCATTTGATGAGACGAAGATCCTCCGGATCGGGATCGTTGCCCACCACGAAGCTGATGGCGGAGTCTCCCACCCAACCGTCGACGTTGATGGCCAGATCCAGCGAGACCAGATCGCCGTCCTTGAGGTTGTAGTCGTAGGGCACGCCGTGCAGTACGGCGTCGTTCACGGACGTGCAGATGTAGTGGGCGAAGGGGCCGGTACCGAAATCGGGGGCATAGTCCACATAGCAGGATTCGGCTCCCTTGCGCTCCTCGATGCGCCGACGGACGAAATCGTCGATCTCCAGAAGGTTGGTGCCCACCTTCGTCATGGACTTGAGTTCCTTGAGGATCTCGCCGACGAACTTGCCGGCCGCACGCATTTCCTTGATTTCCTGAGGTGTCTTCAGTTCGATCACTGTATTGCTTCGCTTTCTACGGGTGTTCCTCATTACCTTACTTCAACGTCATGCCATCATCGCCGATGATTTGATAACCATTCTCACATAGTGACCTGCATGTCACGACTCCGAATCGACGGCCCCGCCTTCCGCATCCAATATTCCCCGCGGAAACGAAAGGCATTGATGGCATAAGTATGGCTCGGCCATTACTCTGGAAGGCATGACAGACAAGCTGATTTCCGGCATCGACCCGGCATCGTTCTCCTCCGTGATCAAACCGTCCGACGACTTCTTCCGATACGTCAACGGCCCCTGGATCGACACCTACATCCTTCCCGCCGACCGCGCCCGGTTCGGCGCGTTCGACAAGCTCGCCGAGAACGCGGAGAAGGACGTCCGCGACATTCTCGAGGACGAGTACAGCCCCGCCATCAAATCCGCGGTGCTGTACCGGTCCTTCCTAAACGAGGACGCCATCGAATCGGCCGGCCTCGATCCGATCCGGACCGACCTCGAGACCATCGATCAGTCAGCCGACAAGGCCGCTCTCGTCCGCACGCTCGGATCGCTGAATCCCGACGGCGGCCCCGACCTCATCGGATTCATGGTGTATCCCGATCCCGGTGCCCCCCAGACCAATGTGACCCATGTGGAGCAGGCCGGTCTGGGACTGCCCGATGAAGCCTATTACCGTGAGGACCGTTACGAACCCGTGCGCGAGGCGTACGTGGATATGGCGGCGAATCTGCTCAAGCTCGCCGGCTACGCGAAGACGGGAGCCGAAGCCGACGAGCAGGCCGCCCGATTCCTCGACGTGGAGACCCGCATCGCCAAGTACCACTGGGATGTGGTGGCCACCCGCGATGAGGAAAAGACCTATAATCCCACCGATTTCACCGAGCTGCAGAGCCTGTTGGGCGATTTCGACATCGCCTCATGGGCCCAGGCATGGCAGCAGGCGTATGACTCCTCCTCTACCTCGGCGTTGCAGCCCGTGGACATGAACGCCGTGCTCAGGCACACGATCGTGCACGAGCCCAGCTTCCTCACCGGCATCGGCCGCTTCTGGAGCGAGGCCGAACTCGACGACCTGAAGCTGTGGGCCCGCGTGCACGAGCTGATCGGCTGGGCAGGCTACCTGAGCCACGACTTCGACAAAGCCCGCTTCGACTTCTACGGCAAGGTGCTTTCCGGCACCACCCAGCAGCGAGATCGTTGGAAGCGCGCCGTATCGCTGGTGAACGGCATCTGCGGTGAGGATGTCGGACGTGAATACGTGCGCCGTCATTTCCCCGAATCCTCCAAGCGCCGCATGGAGGCGCTGGTGAACAACCTGATCCGCGCCTACCATGCCTCGATCACGGCCAGCGACTGGCTGGGCGAAGAGACCAAGGGCCGTGCGCTGGAGAAGCTCTCCAAGTTCACTCCGAAGATCGGATACACGAACCATTGGCGCGATTACGGTGCATTGAACGTGTCGGACGACTATTCGCTGGTGGAGAACCTGCGCAACGCCTTCCGCTACGAGGGCGGCTACCAGCTCGCCAAGGCAGGCCAGCCGGTGGACAAGGACGAGTGGCTGATGAACCCGCAGACGGTGAACGCCTACTACGAGCCGACGATGAACGTGATCGTGTTCCCCGCGGCGATCCTGCAGCCCCCGTTCTTCAACCCCGAGGCCGAGGACGCGGCCAACTACGGTGGCATCGGCGCGGTGATCGGCCATGAGATCGGCCACGGATTCGACGATCAGGGTTCGAAGTACGACGGCGACGGCCGACTTCACGACTGGTGGACCGCGCAGGATCGCGAGAACTTCGAGAACCGTACCAAGGCGTTGATCGAGCAGTACAACGGGTTCGTACCCAAGCAGCTCGCCGAAAGGTACGCCGATCACCCGGAGCAGGCGCCGCACGTCAACGGCGCGCTGACCATCGGCGAGAACATCGGCGATCTGGGTGGCGTGAACATCGCGATCAAGGCGTATGCGCTGGCCCTGGGAGCCGAAAACGGAACACCCGAAGCCGTGGCCGAGGCGCTGGACAAGGCGCCGACCATCGACGGTTTCACCGGTACGCAGCGGTTTTTCCTCGCCTACGCCTCCGTCTGGCGCGGCAAGAACCGCGATGAGCTCGCCGAGCAGTACCTGCAGATCGACCCGCATTCCCCCGCGGAGTTCCGCACCAACGGCATCGTGCGCAACGTCGACCTGTTCTACACCGCATTCGGCGTCACCAAGGACTCCGGCATGTGGCTCGACCCCGAGTCCCGAGTCCGAATCTGGTAGCGGCGATCGACTCATGTCATAGCACAGCCTCCCGTTCCATTGCCGGAGCCGTCTGCGCCGGTTGCGACGGCCCGGTTTCGGGAGGCTTTCCCTCAAAACCGGAGAACTCCTCGCTTTCGGATCTTTCGTCGCCTTCGGAACTTTCGGAACGAATCTCGTTCACCATCGTCCCGTTCGTCATCGTCCCGTTCGCCATCAACCCGTTGTTCGCCTTGTTCGGAACACGGGTGAACACGCTGATGCCCCGGTTGAGATCGTGCCCCACTGACGTGGCCTCGATACTCAGCCCGCTTTGCAGCCGACCGCCCCTGTCCCATTCATTGGTGGAGAGCACGCCGGAAACCACCACGGCATCGCCCTTCTTCAATGAGCGCATCACGTTGAGCGCCAACGACCAGAAGGTCTTCACGCTCACCCATGTGGTGGGACTGTCCTGCCAGGTCTGCGTGGATCGGTTCCAGAACCTTCTGGATGCGGCGAGGCGGAAGATGCAGCATGGCGTGCCTCCCTCCTGTCCGAACCGCTGAGGTTCCCGGCATACATTGCCCGCTATGACTATCTGTGCCTGCTGTGCCATCTTCGGCCCTTTCCCGTGAGTCGCACGGATGCGTGCGGCATGTTCGTAACGTTTGGACCACTTCACGACGGAGCCGGGTTCATGGGCGATGATGATGCGAGATTCGGATGCGTGTATTGGTCCGCCCGTGATCCCGGTCGTCGTGAAACGGTGATATCCACTATGCGACCGGAAGGGCTTCGGAGGATAGCCGTACGGGCAATGTGGTCGAACGTGACCGACACGCATGACGACTGTGGATAACTACGCCGGGAAACGCAACGACTGTGGATGGCTTCGTCGTCATCCACAGTCGTTGCCGAATATTTCGTCGGGTACGGATCGGCATTCCGGCCACGGATACGCTATGCATTGGATATACAGGAAAGGGGCAGGCCCCGAAGAACCCGCCCCGATATACGGACGATATGTGCTATCTTGCCGGAATATCCGGTCTGTCCTGTCTGTCCGACTGTGAAATCAGCTGAATCAGCACAGTGAAATCAACACTGCGGAATCAGCGGCCCAGCAGCTCCTCCACCCGCTTTGCGATCTCGTCGGCGGCTTCGGCCACCGGCACGGCCACGTCGTTCCCGCCGTCGCGGTCGCGGATCTCGATGGTGCCGTCGTTCACGGTGTCACGGCCGGCCACGGCGATCAGCGGGGCTCCGATGAGCTCGGCGTCCTTGAACTTCACCCCCGGGGAGACCTTCCTGCGGTCGTCGTAGATGACCTCGATGCCCTTGGCCTCCAGCTCCTCGACCAGCTTCTCGGCGGCCTCGAACGCCTCGGCGTTCTTTCCGGTGGCCACCACATGCACCTGAGCGGGAGCGATGATGGCCGGCCACGCCAGACCACGCTCGTCATGATGCGTTTCGGCGATGCAGGCGAGTACGCGGGAAACGCCGATGCCGTAGCAGCCCATCCACACGGGCACGGTCTTGCCGTTCTGATCGAGTACCTTGAGGTCCAGCGCCTTGGAGTACTTCAGACCGAGCTGGAACACCTGGCCGATCTCCACACCGCGCTCGAAGCTCAGCGGGCCGGAACCGTCCGGGCTCATGTCGCCGTGACGAACCTCGACGGCCTCGACGGTGCCGTCGGCTTCGAAGTCACGGCCGTAGACGAGATCGTAGTAGTCGACCTCATGCTCGTCGGCACCAGTGAACCATGCGGAACCCTTGACCACATGCGCATCGAGGAAGTAGCGCACCGGATTCTCCACGCCTGCGGCCTTGCCCTGCGGGCCGAGCACCATCGGACCGATGTATCCGGAGACCAACTCCGGATGGGCCTTGAGATCCTCCTCGGTGGCCTCCTCCAGCTCGGCGGGCGCGAACTGCGCCTCAAGACGCTTCATGTCGACCGTGCGGTCGCCGGGCACGCCCACGACGATCACCTCACGCCACGGCTCGTCATGCTCCTCATCCTCGGAGTGTTTGACGGCGACGACGACGTTCTTAAGAATGTCGGAAGCCTCCCACGAGCGACCGTCGGCACGCGGGTGATCGGCATTGGCACGCTCGATCATCTTGTCGATGGTCTTGGCGTCGGGCGTGGCCTCCTTGGACGCGACAGGCGTGTTCGAGCAGTCGATCGCCGGCAGTTCGGGCGTGGTGAGCGCCTCGACGTTCCATGCCTTGCCGGAGGGTGCGAGCGCGAACGTGTCCTCGCCGATCGGCATGGGGGCGAGAAACTCCTCGGAGGCGGAGCCGCCCATCGGGCCGGACATGGCGAACACGGGCACGTACTTGAGATCGAGACGCTGGAAGATGCGCTCGTAGGCACCACGCTCGTCGTAGTAGGCCTTCTTCAACCCCTCCTCGTCGATGCTGAACGAGTAGGCGTCCTTCATGATGAACTCGCGGCCGCGGATCAGACCGGCGCGAGGACGGAACTCGTCACGGTACTTGGTCTGGATCTGGTAGAGGGTGACGGGCAGGTCCTTGTACGAGGAGTACATGTCCTTGACCAGCAGGGTGAACATCTCTTCGTGGGTCGGCGCGAGCAGGTAGTCGGCCTGATGACGGTCCTTGAGACGGAAGATGTTGTCGCCGTATTCCTCCCAGCGATGGGTGGCCTCGTACGGTTCGCGCGGCAGCAGGGCCGGGAAGTGCACTTCCTGCGCGCCGATGCCGTCGATCTCCTCGCGGACGATGGCCTCGATCTTGTTGAGGACCCTCAGGCCCAGCGGAAGCCACGTCCAGATGCCGGGGGCGGCCTTACGAATGTATCCGGCTCGTTGCAGCAGTTTCGCGGAATCAACGTCCGCATCGGCGGGATCCTCTCGCAGAGTGCGAAGGAACAGCGTAGACATACGCAATGCTTTGGAACTCATGGTTTCCTACCATATCCGCGCAAAGCGACATCGCCGGCGATAGGAACGGCCGACCGGACCGACCTCATCACCGATGATCCGACAGCCCGATCACGGTCATACGACGATGATCAGAACAACGCGGATTGCGTGAACTCGTCGGCGGCATCGCCATCGCCGCCGTCATCCGAGTCCTCATCACCATCGACGATCCGCCTCTCCGGATCGAACGCCTCGGCCCCCTCCTTGGCGAGCCTGGCGGACGCGGCCTTGGAATCGTCTCTCAGCCGGGAGTCAAGCACCACCGCATCGGGGGAAACCAGAAAAGCCCGGTCGTTGATGCCGCGCAGATACAGACCATCAAGACCTTCGACCCTCGACAGCGCCACATATCCCATGCCCGGGGCGAACGTGCGTCGCAGATCCATCACGGCCCGGTCGAGCGTCATGCCCTGCGATTTGTGGATGGTAATGCCCCACGCACACCGCAACGGCACCTGATTGACCGAGGCGAGCACGGTCTCGCCGTCCATCATCTCCCATGCGGCCGGCTTCATCGTCACGATATTGCCGTTCTCGAACTCCACGATGGGCCATCCGCCCTTGGCCTCCCGAGCGAACCCCCGTACCGTGCCAAGCGAACCGTTGACGTACTGTCGATCCTGATCGTTGCGCAGCGCCATCACCGCGGCACCCGTCTTCAGCACCAGATGCTCGGGGGCCAGCATGCTGCGCTTCAGCCGTTCCACCAGCTGGGCGCCGCCGGCCGACTCGGCGTAAAAATCGTGCGGCTCATCGTCGATCCCGTGCAACCGCTGATTGTTGAGCGAATCAGCCTGACGGTTCGTGGGAAACAGATTCGTCGCGATCTCATCCGGCCCGGGCATCACGCCCAGCCGATCGGCCAACACCGTGCGATCCTCGTCACTCACCGACCCCTCGCGAATATCGGTGAGCACGGTAAGCAGCCGCCCGTCGTCCTGACGATGCTGCTCGGTCAGATAGCAGACCACCGGATCCAACCGGCCCCACACCAACGATTCGGTGACGAACCCCTCCGGATTCAACCCACGCCGCGCATACTCCTCGCGCGATCGCAGAAACTCCTCGCCCGGCATGATCACGTCGTTGTTGCGGCCCGACACGCTCACCGGCGGCAACTGGAAGAAATCTCCGGAAAGCACCACCTGCAGTCCGCCGAACGGACGATCGTCATGCCGCACCACGCGACAGACATGATCGACCATGTCGAACAGCCAAGCGTGCAGCATGGAGACCTCGTCGATCACCAGCACGTCAGCTGCATTGAGCTGCTTGCGACGGCGGGTGCGAATGCGTTTGAGCACCGACTCGGTGAGTACGGTGGAAACGCCGATGCCGCTCCACGAGTGAATGGTCTGCCCATTGATATGGGTGGCGGCGATGCCGGTGGACGCGGTAACCGCCACGGAAGCCCCCCGCCGTCGAACATCATGGACGAATTCGTTGAGCACGTAGGTCTTGCCGGCGCCGGGAGCGCCGGTGAGGAACACACTCGCGCCGGCTTTGAGGATGGCCAGGGCTTCGGATTGCTGCATAAGGCACCATGATACTCAGCCGGGCACATCCGAACCGTTCACATCCAAACCGATACAAAAAACGATGCCGCACGGATTTTCACCCCGCACGGCATCGCCAATCCCACAAATCGGCCGAACCCGAAGAGGAACGGGATCCGACCTTACGGCAGTATCACTTCAGAAGTATCGGCCGCGTCTGCCTACCACGGCCAAGATCATCATAGCGTCATCACAACGCCCGGTACAGCGCCTTGACGTCGTTCGGCGTCACCGAACGCGGGTTGACCGCGACGTTGCCGGACTTCATCGCATCCTCGGTCATCTGATCGACCACCGCGAGGAACGCGTCCCGATCCACGTTCGCAGTCTCCAGCGAATCCGGAATGCCGACGGCGTCGAGCAGCTCGCGGATCTCCTGCACGAACGATTCGGTGTCGTAGTAGTCGGCCTCCGGGAACAGCGCCTCGTGCATGAGCTCGTACTGACCCTTGTCGGCGAGCGCGTTGAATTCGAGGATGCTCGGCAGCAGCAGGCCGTTGGCCTCGCCGTGCGCCACATGGAAGAACGCGGAGATCGGGTGGCTCATGGCGTGCACGAGGCCGAGGCGCGTGGCTTCGAAGGCGATGCCGGCCATGGTGGCGGCTACCATCATGCCGCGGGCGGCTTCGGCGTCGTCACGGCGGGCGTAGAAGCGCTTGAAGTACTTGCCGATAAGCCGCAGCGCCTCCAGCGAGTACATTCCGGAGAACGTGGAGTCGACGGTGTTGGTGAACGATTCGATGGCGTGGACCATCGCATCGGTGCCGCAGGCGGCGGCCACGCGGGCCGGGACGGTGGCGAGCACGCCGGGGTCAAGGATCGCGTAGGCGGGCAGCAGCAGTTTGGAGCCGACGGTGAGCTTGTAGTTGCGGGCTTCGTCGGTGATCACGGAGAACGAGGTGACTTCACTGCCTGTGCCGGCGGTGGTGGGGATGGCGATGAACGGCACGATCGGGCCGGGCACGTTGTTCATGCCCTCGTAGTCGCCTATCTCCCCGCCGTATTTGACGACCACGCCGATGGCCTTGGCCACGTCGAGGGAGGAACCGCCGCCGATCGCGATGATCGAATCGCATCCGGCCTTCTTGAACGCGGCCTCGCCCTCCTCCACGCATACGGCGGTGGGGTTGGGCTTCACGTCGGAGAACATGGTGTGCTTGATGCCGGCCGCGTCGAGCGATTCGGCGGCCTGTTTGGCAAGCGGCGCCTCGGCGAGGAACGGGTCGGCGATGATCAGCGCGTTGGTCATCTTCAGTTCGCTTGCATACGATCCCAGACGACCTACGCCGCCATAGTCGACGATGATGTTCTGTGGTACGGAGAATTTCAGCATGGTAAGCCTTTCCATCTACCCATCTACGGCGTCTTCGCCGTAAGACCAGCATACGGTCGTGGGGCGGGGCCCGTGGGAGTGTGTTCGCCACGGGCCCTGTGAGTCAGTCGGCGTGATGCGCTGCGCGGAGCGGCGGGATCACTCCTCGCCCGCAGCCACCGCGTTCACGGAGTCGGTGAGGATCTCGATGGCCTCGTCCACCTGCTTTTCGGTGACGATCAGCGGCGGGATGCAGCGGATGATGTCGTGTCCGATAGCGGTGGTGAGCAGTCCGCGCTTCAGAGCGGCATGCTTGACATCCACGGCGTTGACGGTACCGTCGAATTCGAAGCCGACGAGCAGGCCACGGCCGCGGGATTCCTTGATATGCGGCAGGCTCTTGCCCTGTTCGATGAAATACTTGCCCACCTTGGCGGCGTTCTCCGGCAGCTTGCGGCCGACGATCTCGTCGACCTCGGCGAGCGCGGCGGCGGTGCACATCGGGGAGCCGCCGAACGTGGTGCCGTGCGTTCCGGGGGTCAGGGACGCGGCGATCGGGTTCTTGGTGACCATGGCGCCAATCGGGACGCCGCCGCCGAGGCCCTTGGCCATGGTGAAGATATCGGGCTCGACGCCGTAGCCCTGCCAGGCGAACAGGGAGCCGGTACGGCCCCAGCCGGTCTGAACCTCGTCGAAGATGAGCAGCAGACCGTTGTCGTCGCACAGCTTGCGCAGACCTTCGATGAACTCCTGCGTGGCCGGGTGCACGCCGCCTTCACCCTGCACCGGCTCGATCATGATGGCGATGGTGTTGTCGGTGATCTTGGCCTTGAAGTCGTCGAGGTTGTTGAATTCGGCGTAGGCGAAGCCGGGGGTCATGTCGCCGAAGCCGTCCTGGGCGAGCGAGCCGGGCTGGCCGGTGGCGGCGAGGGCGCCGAAGGTGCGGCCGTGGAAGGAGTGCAGCGCGGAGAGGATCTCGTACTTGTGCGGCCCGAAGTGGTCGATGCCGTACTTGCGGGCGAGCTTGATGGCCACCTCGTTGGCCTCGGTGCCGGAGTTCTGGTAGAAGATCTTGTCGAAGCCGGCGAGATCGCACACCTTCTTGGCCAGCAGGGCCTGCGGAATGGTGTACGGGTAGTTGAAGGTGTGCATGATGTCGCCCACCTGATCACGCACGGCGGCCACGACCTTCGGGTTGCAGTTGCCGGCGTTGTTCACGGCGATGCCGCCGTAGAAGTCGAGGTAGGCGTTGCCTTCCGGATCGTACAGGTACATGCCTTCGGCGCGTTCGGCGACGAAGTCGTAGCGTTCGTAGGTTTCGATCATGTACTTCTTGACGGTGGCCTTCAGCTCCTCCTCGGTGAGCCCGGTGTCCTTCAGCTTCATCGTCCTTCTCCTTTACGCACTCGATGGATTTCCTGACCGCCGCGATGCCGAACGCCGCCGTGCCTGTGGCGCGTCGATATCAGCTTCGTTGTGCAATCTAGAACGGAGTCTAAAGTCACCGTGTTACCCAACAGGCCCGTTTATGTGACGCAGAGATGACAAATCCAGTATTTTTGTCCAACGAAAATTTCCTATCAGTACAATTCGTCCAACCTCTGTTCGGCACCGAGCCGGAACAGGGGCGTTGCCACCGGGCAAATCGCGAGTTGTGATGATATAAGGAGATGTCAAGGAAGACCGAACCCGGATTCAATCGATAAGAGCGCCCTATGGATTGCGACGAATGCACACTTTTGCGGCTGATGAAATTCAACGAATGCTTAAATAGGTATCAGATGAAATCAGACGAGTGCATAAAATAGGACCAAACGGATTATGACGAGTGTTGATTAGAGAGGCGTGGACACTTGAAACGCAAAGCCTATGACCGCATCAAATTCTGGAAGGACCACAAGACCAAGCAGGCGCTACTCGTAAGCGGTGCGCGCCAGGTAGGCAAGACCTTCATCATCGAGGAGTTCGGCCGCGCCGAATACGATCATCTGGTCGAGTTCAATCTGGTGCTTGACGACAATGCACGTCGCTCGTTCTCCCAAGCTGCCAGCCCCGACGATCTCCTGCTCCGCATTTCCGTCGCATCCAGCGTGCCGCTGGTCCCGGGACGCACCCTAGTGTTCCTTGACGAAATACAGCAGTGTCCGCAGATCGTCACCTTCATCAAGGGCCTTGTGGATAAGGGCGACTACGACTACATTCTCTCCGGCTCCCTGCTTGGCGTGGAGATGGAGGACGTGCGTTCGTTGCCCGTCGGCTATCTGGACGAGTTCACCATGTACCCACTCGACTTCGAAGAGTTCTGTTGGGCGAACGGTCTGGTCGAATCGGCATTCGATGTCATCCGCGACAGTTTCTCGAATCTTCAAGAGGTTCCGGACTTCCTCCACCGCAGGCTCACCGACTTGTTCCACCGGTACCTGCTGGTCGGCGGCATGCCCGCGGCGGTCTCCGCCTTCGTCGCCAACGGCGCCATCGACCCTGTACGTGCCGTCCAATCGAACATCCGCACCTCCTACGAACACGACATCAAGCAATACGCTCCCAAGGAGCATCGGCTGACGATACAGGAGATCTACGGGCTCATACCCAGTGAGCTACAGAGCCAGAACCGTCGCTTTCAGGTCAGCTCCATCACCGACATCAAACGGTTCTCCCAGATCGAGGATGAGTTCCTGTGGCTGACAAACGCCAACGTAGCGCTTCCGGCGTTCAACGTCGCCGCGCCGGTTGCGCCGCTGCGCGCCAATAGCGAGCGTCGGATCATGAAGCTGTTCTATTCGGACGTCGGCCTGCTGGTCGGCTCGTACGGCAAGAAATCCGCATTGGGAATCCTCGACGGTAACGCTGCGATGAACATGGGCGGGGTCTACGAGAACGTCGCCGCGCAGGAACTCGTTGCGCACGGGTTCACGCACCTGTACTACCTCACCAGAAAAGGCATCGGCGAACTGGATTTCCTCATCGAGACCGACGACGGCGACGTTCTGGCGCTGGAGATCAAGTCAGGCGCCCGCTTCCGTTCGCATGCGGCGCTCGACCGGGCCATGGCAACCTCCGGCTATGGCATCGACAGTGCCTACGTTCTGGCCGAAACCAACGTCTTCGAGGAATCGGACGTCACCTACCTTCCCATGTACATGCTGTCGATGCTGGAGAACGGATAGGAGGCACCGGACGGTTCCGGCCCCGGAGCCATTCAACGAACGACCTGGACGATGCACTCAGGGCTCAACTCCTCGATGCTCCTATCCGCAGGCGCATTCGGACTCATCACCAGTACGACGATTCTCGCCGTCTCCCCTTTCATTCACAGGAAAAGAAACGTAAATCAAGAGTTGTGAGGCTTCGTCCGGCGGCAACGGCCTTCCTCCCGTTTCCCGGCCATGGCATTGCAACGGTTTCACTCCCTCGAATCGGACGGCTCCCGAGATGAAGCCTCACAACTCGCTGGTTGATGGCATCAGCCGAATTGAGTCGCCTATTCGGATGCGTTGCAGATCTTCAGGGTTTCGGCGACGTTGCGCTTGAGCTCGTCGACGAGCGCCTGCGGGCCGTCGAAGTGGATCTGCGGGCGCAGATATTCGAGGAACTCCACGCGCACCCGGTGCCCGTACAGGTCGATCCAACCAGCCGACTGCGGGTCGAGCGCCTCGCCGATGCCGCCGGCGGCCGCGGTCTCCAAACCGTCCTTTTCGCCGTCCACGATCGCATAGGCCTCAAGGATCCGCTCCTCCGGCTCGCCGAACGTCACCTTCGTGCCGATGGAGATCGCGGCCGGATACCGCTTCCCCGTCCGCTCGGTCTCAGCAGCGGCATTCGACTCAGCATTCGATTCACCTTCCGATTCGGGATTCGGCAAGTCATTCGGCTCAGCACCAAGATCCACCAACCATCCGGCGTACACGGCGTCGGCCGGCATGTACCCCTGCACGTTCTCGCCCACATTGGCCGTGGGGAATCCGAGGGTCCGCCCACGCTGTTTGCCAGAGACGACCGTACCCTCCACCGCATGCGGACGACCGAGAATCTCGGCTGCCTGTGCCGCACGGCCACGACCGAGCAGATACCGGACGTATGTGGAGCTCCATGCGCGCACTAGGCGATTCGGGGTCTTCTTGCTCAGCGCGCGACGCTCAGCCTTGGTCAGGCCGGAATCCGGATCGTTGACCCGGTCAAGCGCTTCGGCGGCCTCGGGGGTGTTCCGCAGCGGAACGCGCCGCTCCCCCGGCCCGCGGTCGTCGACCACGTCGAGCTCGAACACGCGGGTGGCGTCGGCCAGCGTGGCGATGGACTTCACGTCGCCGGCACGGTTACGGCCCATGTGCGCGTCGGTGCCGAGCACGAGGGTTCGCATGCCGATGCGCCCGACAAGCTGGCCGATGAAGTACTGATAGGATTTCGCACCGAACTCCAGCGTGTACCGCACCACGATCACCCGGTCGATGCCGTATCCTTCGATGAGCCTGAGACGCTGCTCGATGCCGGTGAGGGCGTCCGGATCGGCGTACGTCTCGTCCGCAGGCAGTTGGGCGCCGTCGTGGGCCTTGGCGTAGCGGTGCACCACTTCGGGACGGGGGTCGAAGATGATCGCCACCGACGTGGCGCCGTAGCTTTTCGCCAGGTCGACGGTGCGTTTCAGTACCGCGGCGTGACCGCGATGCACGCCGTCGAAGTTGCCGACCGCCACGATGGACTTCCGGTTACGGTTGAATGCCGGCCACGCCAGATTGCCTTCGGTGTCCGGAGTCAGCATATTGATCTTCATTGGTGTTCCCTGTTTCCTCGTCATGTGCTCATGGTGGATGCATCGCATTCGGCCGGCGGTCAACCGTTCGGCCGCCGGCTATCCGTTCAGTCGGTCAGCTGTTCAGATGGCCAACCGTTCAGCCGGCTGGGAAGACGACGACCGGTTTGGCCTTGGTCGCGGTGAACGGCGTGACGATGGCGATCAGCTCGTCCCCGGTGTGCGCGGCGGCAGCCTCCACCGTGAGGGGAAGGTCTGCCGGCCAGTCGATGAACCGGCCGAACCGCAGTTCGCGGGCCTGTTCGCCGGTGATCGTCGTGCACGGCATGGTGCGTTCGGCAGATTGGATCATCGTCAGTGCGCAGGATCGCGCATCGACGCCGTCGGGCAGATCGAGCACCGCCCGGTTGCGGGTGATGGTTTCGCCGTTCCGATTGGTGAAGGTGCGCGATTCCGCATGGGCTCCGATCACCGGAACGCCGGTTTTCCCGGTCGCCATACCGTCTCCGCCATCGCCGTTGACGGAGAACATGCCCACGCGGGTGCGCCGCAGATAGGTCAGATGTCCGCCGACGCCGAGCGCGATGCCGAGGTCGCGGGCCAGCGCGCGGATGTACGTGCCGGACGAGCAGGTGACCCGCACGTCCACGTCGACCACCGGAACGCCGGATTGCACGGATTCAACGGATCGCACATCCAGTACCGTGAACTCACTGATCGTAACGGGCCGGGCCTTGAGCTCGACCTTCTTGCCTTCGCGTGCCAGATCGTAGGCGCGTTTGCCGTCGATTTTGATGGCGGAGAACGCATTGGGCACCTGCATGATCTCGCCGGTGAACCGTTCCGCGATGGTCTGTTCGATCCGTTCGCGGGTGATCGTGTCGATGGCTGCCGTCTGGATATCCCCAGAGATATGCGCGTTTTCACCGACGCCTGTGGACGGCTCTGCGGCCGGCGCACTGCCCGAAAGCGCGATCTGTTCGGCGATTGGGATGAACGTGCCTTCGGCATCGTCGGTGTCGGTGGCCTGCCCGAGGCGGATCGTGGCCTCGTAGGTTTTGTCCGCGCCGACGATGTAGTTGAGCAGTCTGGTGGCGTGGCCGAAACCGACGACCAGCACTCCCGTCGCCATCGGGTCGAGCGTGCCGGCATGCCCCACACGCTTCATATGCAGGGCATGTCGGGCCGCGGCCACGACGTCATGACTGGTGACGCCTTTGGGCTTGTCGACGACGAGAATGCCGGAGTCACGCTGACCGGACGGATTGTCGGACATATGGCCGCCGGTCACTTGCTCTCGGTGTCGTCGGACTCGACGGCATCCGATTCGACGGCATCCGATTCGACGTCATCGGTGTAGCCGGCATCACCGAACTCGTCGAGCACGTCGGATTCCCCGTCATCCTCGGTTTCGGGATGACGATACGGATCGGCCTCGCCGGCATACTGCGCGGTTTCGCGGGCCTTGGCCAGCTCGCGGTCACGCTTGAGCGCCACGGAGAGGATGTCCTCGATCTCGGTGGCCTCGCCGGGCACTTCATCGTATTTGAATTCCAGTACCGGAGTGAGTCGCAGACCCGCCTTGCGGCCGACCAGCGAGCGCAGATGCCCCTTGGCCTTGTTCAACGCCTGATTGGCGCGCTTGCGCTGCCCTTCGGCCTTGCCTTCGGCGCCGAGCTGGGTCCAGAAGATGCGGGCGAGCTGCATGTCGTTCGTCACGCGCACGTCGGTGATCGTCACGTTGTTCAGTCGCGGGTCGTGCAGCTCGCGTTCCAGCGCCTGAGCCACCACACGCTTGATGAGACCGGCGATGCGCACGGCCCGCGGATTGGTTCCGGACATATGATGTTCCTTTCACATATACAATTGGCTCCCCTCGTGAGGGGAGCTGTCGGCTTTGCCGACTGAAGGGAGGGCGTCACGTACGAATCGGATACGTGACGCTTCCCCTCAGACCGCTTTCGGCGGCCAGCTCCCCTCAAGGAGGGGAGCCGATGGGACGAGTGGGACAAGAACGAGAACTACTTGCGTTCGACCTCACGCATCTCGAAGGTCTCGATGATGTCGCCTTCCTGAATGTCGTTGAAGGAGCCGAGGTTGATACCGGCCTCGTAGCCTTCCTTGACCGACTGCACATCGTCCTTGAACCGACGCAGCGAGGCGATCTCCAGATCGTTGACCGTGGCCACGCCGTTGCGCAGGATGCGGCACTTCGTACCACGCTTGACCTCGCCGTCCTGCACCATGACGCCGGCGATGTTGCCGAACTTGGAGGAGCGGAAGATCTCGCGGATCTCGGAGTGGGAGGTGACGACCTCCTCGTATTCCGGCTTGAGCATGCCCTTGAGGGATGCCTCCACGTCTTCGATGGCCTTGTAGATGATCGAGTAGTACTTGATCTCCACGCCCTCGCGCTCGGCGAGATCGGCGACCTGACGGTTCGGGCGCACGTTGAAGCCGATGATGACGGCCTTGTCGACCGTGGCGAGGTTGACGTCGTTCTGCGTGATGGCGCCGACGCCGCGGTGGATCACCTGGATGCCGACCTCGTCGGAAACCTCGATCTTCATCAGGGAGTCTTCCAGAGCCTCGACGGAACCGGAGGAGTCGCCCTTGATGACGATGTTCAACATGTCAATCTCGGACTTGGCGAACTGCTCCTTCAGGCTCTCCAGCGACACGACCTTGCGACGCTTGGCCAGCTGGGCCGCACGCTCGGTGGCCTGACGCTTCTCGGCGATCTGACGGGCCGTGCGATCATCCGGGGCGACCAGGAACAGGTCGCCGGCGGTGGGCACGGAGGTCAGGCCGAGCACCTGCACCGGGGTCGACGGCGGGGCGGCCTTCATCTGCTTGCCGTTCTCGTCGAGCATCGCTCGAACGCGGCCGTACGAGGTGCCTGCCACGATGGCGTCGCCCACATGGAGCGTACCCTGCTGCACGAGCACGGTGGCCACAGCGCCGCGACCCTTGTCGAGTCGGGCTTCGACGGTGGCGCCGCGGGCGTCCATATCCGGGTTGGCGCGAAGGTCGAGCGTGGCGTCGGCGGTCAGCAGCACGGCTTCGAGGAGCTTGTCCACGTTGATGTTCTGCTTGGCGGAGATGTCGACGAACATGGTGTCGCCGCCGTACTCCTCCGGCACCAGACCGAATTCGGTGAGCTGACCGCGCACCTTCTCGGGGTTGGCGCCCGGCTTATCGATCTTGTTCACAGCGACCACGATCGGCACGTTGGCGGCCTGCGCATGGTTAATGGCCTCCACGGTCTGCGGCATCACACCGTCGTCCGCGGCGACCACGAGGATCGCGACGTCGGTGAGCTCGGCACCACGGGCACGCATGGCGGTGAACGCCTCGTGACCCGGGGTATCGAGGAAGGTGAGCTTGCGGTGTTCGCCGTTGAGGTCGATGGAAACCTGATAGGCACCGATGCGCTGCGTGATGCCGCCGGCTTCGCGTGCGATGACGTTGGTCTTGCGGATCGTGTCGAGCAGTCGGGTCTTACCATGATCGACATGGCCCATGACGGTGACCACGGGCGGACGGGGCTTGAGATCCTCGTCGTCCTGCAGCTCCTCCTCGTCAAGATCGATGTCGAACTGCTGAAGCAGCTCCTTGTCCTCCTCCTCGGCGGACACGATCTTGATGTTCCAGCCGATCTCCTCGCCGAGGATCTGGAAGGTGGATTCGTCCAGCGACTGCGTGGCCGTGGCCATCTCACCCAGATGGAACAGCACGGTGACCAGGGAAGCCGCATTGACGTTGATCTTCTCGGCGAGATCGGCCAGCGTGGCGCCCTGGCGAAGCTTGATGGTCTGACCGTTACCGGTGGGGATGCGAACACCACCGATAACGGGTGCCTTCATCTCCTCAAACTCCTGCCTCCTTGCGCGACGCGCCTTGCGTGCCTTGGAGGAACGGCTGCCCTGACGGCCGAACGCGCCTGCGGCGCCGCCGCGACCGCCACGACCCGGACGGCCGCCACCGGACTGCGGGCCATTGTTGCCGCCGTTGTTCTGACCGGGACGAGCGCCGCCGAAACGGTTGCCACCGGGACGAGCGCCGGTACCGGTACCGGCACCCTGACCGTTGCGGGTATGACCCCACTGATTCGGCCTGCCCTGAGCGCCTTGACCCGGACGAGCGCCACGGGCGCCCGGACGGGGACCGCCCTGACCCGGACGGCCACGACGATTGTTCACCGTGGGACGGGCCATCGGATGAGGACGCGGAATGTCACCGGGAGTGGGCACGCTCATGCCCTGCTTGCGGCTGAACGGATTGTTGCCGGGACGAGGACCCGGAGTATGCGGACGTGCGGAGTTCGCCGCGGCATTGCCACCGTTGCCGGGGGTGCCGGCACCACCCTGATGAGGGCGGGACGGACGAGGCTGCTGGCCGCGCTGCGAACGATCGTTGCGATCGTATCGTTCGTTGCGATCGTTGCGATCGTTGCGATCATAACGGTCGTTGCGTTCGTTACGGTTGCGGCCACCGTTATGGCCGGAGCCTCGACGGTCACCCTGACCGTTCTGGCCTCCGCGTCGATCACCGGGATGCGGAGCCGAAGGCCTCGGACCGGGAGCATGCGGACGAGGAGAAGCGCCACGTTCACCGCGCTGGGACTGACCGGGCTGGGCGTCACGATGCGACTGACCGGCATGGGCGGACGGCGTGGGAGCCGGCGACGCCGAATGCGATTCCGATGATTGCGGTTTCGCCATGCCATGATGCGCGGCACCCGGCTTGGGCACATTGGCATGGGGGGACAGCCGCTTGGCCTGCGGCTTGGGAGCCGGCTTCCGCTCGGCATTGTTCGAATTGTTGGAAGGCTGGAACTCGGCCTTCAGTTTGCGCACCACCGGCGCTTCCACGGTTGACGAGGCCGACTTCACGAACTCGCCCATGTCCTTGAGCTTGTCAAGAACGGTTTTGCTGTCAACGCCAAACACCTTGGCTAATTCATACACGCGTGCTTTGGGCACCAATATCTCCTATTCCCGATCACGCGTATGCTATGTCATCACCGCGCGATCATTGATCACTGATGTCGAACAGTTCCTGTCTCATCGTGCGACCATGGTTGTATTACCTCATTCTTGCTGAAAGCGGGCATAATAATCCCCTGTTTTCAGATACCGTGACTAGCATACTCAGGGCTATGGATTGCCGGAAATATGCGAACGCCGGCTGTGTCGCGTTCCGCGATCACAACCGGCGATGCCGAAAGCAAGGAATTCGAAGCCGTTGGGGGCGATGCCGGTCAGGCTTCGGAACCGTCCGCCGGATCATTCCGATCCGCCTGCGCATCCTTCGCCTTCGCTGCGGCCTCGGCCATCTTCTTCGCACGGATCTCCTCGGACTCGATGCCGATCTTCCATCCGGTGAGCTTGGCCGCAAGTCGGGCGTTCTGCCCTTCCTTGCCGATGGCCAACGACAGCTGATCATCGTGAATGAAGGCGATCGCCGTCTTGTTCTTCTCGCTGACGACCTGCACCTCG
>NZ_NMWU01000011.1 GCF_002860355.1 Bifidobacterium margollesii | reverse complement strand
ACTGCCTGAGGTCCAGCGCCTTCTGGGGTTTGGCGTAGATCCACTGGTAGAGGCACTCGTGGCTTATCCGCATGCGCGGGTCGTCGGGCCATTCGATTTTGAGCCGTCCCTCGATCAGCTCCGGCGTCCATCCCTTGCGCAGCGCGTCCATCACCCAGGAGAGCAGCGGGTCGTACGCCATGCGCAGGGGCTTGCGCGACCTGCGGGCGCGGGTCTCGGCCTTGCGCTGCGCGGTCAGGGCCGAGTAGAACGGGCGCGCGGTCCATGCGCCCGTCTTCAGGCGTTTCGGCCTGTACGGACGGTAGGAGTCGTTCTCGTTGGACGCGANCCACAGGCCGCGCCTCAGCTCGCGGCTGACCGTGGACTTGTCCCGGCCGATCCTCAGGGCGATCTGGCGCACGCCGAGCCCCTCTCGGTTCCTCAGTTCGTCGATCCGGACTCGTTCCTCGGCCGACAGGTGGGAATACACTTTCGTCATGGGCGCAGCACTTTCTCTTCGGTTGTGGACTTGAACACTTCCAACCTTAGACAGGTGTTGCGCTTCTATTTAGAACCCGGGGGCTCCTCCATCCTCTACCACCTGTGCAAGGGTCTGGGCGGCGTGTCCCTGACCGAGCTCATCTTCAAGATCCTCCAGATCCCGCTGCAGTCGCTGACCGATACCTGGGCCGGCGCCATCATTATCATCGTGCTCATGTCCCTGCTGTTCTGGTGCGGCATCCATGGCGCCAACGTCGTCTCCGGCGTGGTCACCCCGCTGCTGCTCGCCAACACCCTGAGCAACCAGAAGCTCTTCGATGCCGGCGTCACCCCCTACACCAAGGCCAACGGGTTCCACTACCTGACCCCGCAGATGATCGACTGCTTCTGCAAGTACTCCGGCGTCGGTCTGACGGTCGGCCTGCTGATCGCGGCCCTGCTCTTCGCCAAGTCCGAGCAGATGCGCACGGTCTCCAAGCTCTCCATCGTGCCGGGCATCTTCGGCATCAACGAACCTGTCATCTTCGGCCTGCCCATCGTGTTCAACCCGATCATGCTCATCCCGTTCGTCCTGACGCCTCTGGTCGCCATGATCATCATGTACGGCGCGGTATCCATCGGCTTCCTCGCTCCGTTCGGTGCCGTTCAGGTGCCGTGGACCACCCCGCCGATCATCTCCGGCTTCATCCTGGGTGGCTGGAAGGCCGTTCTGCTGCAGATCATCATCGGTGTGATCGCCGTCTTCATCTACATGCCGTTCGTGAAGATGCAGGACAAGGTCTGCCTCGAGCAGGAGCAGGCCAACGCCGAGGGCGCTGCCGAAAAGTAACAGACGTGCCGGTGGTGATGGCGGGCTTTGCCTATTCCTTTCCCGCCGTAACGACCGGCCCCGATACGTGGGATTGCGACGTCTCCGACATCGATTTCGGAGACGTCGCAAACCCCGATTGACGAATCCATAACTGAATATCAGAAAAGCAATCCCCGGACGTGCGACGTTCGGGAACCCAACCACATCGACGTGGCGCCGCAGTGATGCGGGCCCGTCAGACCAAGGAGAACATCATGAAGATCGTACTGTGCTGCAGCGATGGCATGTCCACCAGCATTCTGGTCAAGAAGATGCAGGACGCGGCCGCCGAGCGCGGCATGGACGCCGACATCTCCGCCATGCCCGTCTCCACCCTCGAAACCAACGCCCAGGATGCCGACGTCATCCTGCTCGGACCGCAGGTGCGCTACATGCTCAAGGACGTCAAGAAGGAATTCCCCGCCAAGCCGGTGGAGGTCATCGCCCCGCAGGACTACGGCATGGCCCGTGGCAGCAACGTGCTGGACTTCGCCCTCAAGCTCGCCGGCAAGTGACGGAAGCGAGACGATCACGATGACACAGGAGAACGCCATGGATATGGAAACCACTTGCTTCCAGCTCATCACCGCCGCCGGCAGCGCGAAGTCCGACTACCTCGAGGCCATCAACACGGCCAAGGAAGGTGATTTCGACGGCGCCCAGAAGCTCATCGACTCGGGCGACGCCAGCTACCGCGAAGGACACACGGTGCATTCCAAGCTCGTTCAGTAGGAGGCGGCCGGCAACTCGGTTCCGGTCGGTCTGCTGCTCATCCACGTCGAGGACCAGATGATGGCCGCCGAGGTCTTCCGAGCCATGGCCGTGGAAATGATCGGTCTCTACAAGAAGATCGCCGATCAGGCCAAGTAACCAGTCGTGTCCCTGCCTCTGCCGCATGCAGCGGGCTGTGAAGGCAGGGACATGTTCATCTCGGAAGACGGAGAACGAACGATATGAAGTTTCCTGATGGATTCCTATGGGGCGGCGCGGTGGCGGCCCACCAGCTGGAAGGCGCGTGGAATGAGGATGGGCGAGGCCCGAGCATCTGCGACGTGCTGACCGGTGGCGCACATGGCGTACCCCGTGAGATTACCGCCGATGGCGTGGAAGAGGGCAAGAACTACCCGAACCAGCGCGGCATCAACTATTACCACACGTTCCGCAGGGACGACGCCCTGTTCCAGGAGATGGGCTTCAAGTGCTTCCGCACCTCCATCTCATGGTCGCGCATCTTCCCCAACGGCGACGACGAAGAGCCGAACGAGGCGGGTCTGCAGTTCTACGAGAAGCTGTTCGAGGACTACCATGCCAAGGGCATGGAGCCGGTCGTCACGCTGTCGCATTTCGAGATGCCGCTGAATCTGGCCAAACAGGGTGGCTTCGCCAACCGCAAGGCCGTCGACTGCTTCGTGCGCTTCGCCACCACGGTCATGGAACGGTACAAGGATCTCGTCAAATACTGGCTGACCTTCAACGAGGTCAACAACCAGATGGAAATGCACACCGAGATCTTCCCATACACCAATTCGGGTATCATCCCCGATCCGAATGACACCCCGCATGAGGTGGAGCAGAAGGTCTGGCAGGCCATCCACAACGAGTTCGTGGCCAGCGCGCTGACGGTGCGCAAGGGACACGAGATCAACCCGGACTTCCGGATCGGCTGCATGATCGCCATGGTGCCGATCTATCCGGCCACCTGCAACCCCGACGATGTGATGCACGCCGAAGTCCTCATGCGCGACCGCTACCTGTTCGGCGACGTGTACGTGAACGGCGAATACCCGCGCTACCTGCTCAACCGCTGGAAGCGCGAAGGCTTCACCATCAAGCGCGAGCCGGGCGATGACGAGATCATCAAGGCCGGCACGGTCGATTTCATCTCGATCAGCTACTACATGTCCGCGGCGGTCGAAGCGGACAAGGTGGATGAGTGGGACGGTCACGGCCTGCCCGGTCAGGTCAAGAACCCGTTCATCGCGGCCACCGATTGGGGCTGGCAGATCGATCCGGTGGGTCTGCGCTACGTGCTGTGCTCGCTGTACGAACGCTACCGTAAGCCGATCTTCGTGGTGGAGAACGGCATCGGCATGTATGAGACGCCCGACGCCGACGGCTACGTGGCCGACGACGCCCGCATCTCCTACCTGCGCTCGCATATCGAGCAGGTGGGCAAGGCCATTGCGCTTGATGGCGTGGAGGTCATGGGCTACACCGTGTGGGGCTGCATCGATGTGATCTCCTTCGGCACCGGCGAGATGAAGAAACGCTACGGCATGATCTACGTGGACGCCGACGATTACGGCAAGGGCAGTTACCTGCGCAGCCGTAAGAAGTCGTTCGAATGGTATCGCCAGGTCATCGCCAGCAACGGCGAGACGCTGTAAATATCACGCGCGGGGCGGGACGGATATGTTTCGCCCCGCTTACGTGCTTTTGCCGAGGTGCTTTAGGAAGGGAGGGCTGATGTCACCGATGTTGCGCCGGCTGATTCTGCTGGACATCGACGGCACGCTGGTCGGTCGGACTCATCATATTCCGGCGGATGCGGCGCAGGCGGTGAAAGCGGCCCGAGCCAAGGGGCATCTGGTGATGATCTGCACCGGTCGTGCGAGCTCGGAGATCGAAGGACACATCCTGGGCGTTGGATTCGATGGTCTCATCGCCGTGTCCGGCGCCTATATCGAGGTGGATGGCATGCTGTGCGGCGAACGGTTCATCAAGCCGGACGTCGTGACTCGCGCCACCGCCGTATTCGACAGGTTGGGCGTGGACTATCTGTGGCAGTCGTCCAAGGGCATGTGGGCCACTCCCGGCTATCTGAAACGACTGATGGTGTTCGCCAGATTCAGCGAGTCGGAGGAGGAACTGTCTCGTTGGCACGACATCGACGGCAGTCGGAAGGAGGCCGACGAGCTCGGCTGGGATATTGGTGAATTGGTGCCCGCCAGCAAGGGCACGTTCCTGGCGTCGGACGACGACGACCTTTCCGTGGACGATGTTCGCCGTGCGCTCGGCGACGATCTGGTGACGATCAACGGATCGATGGGCGCGTTCGCGAAGGTCAACGGCGAGGTGATGATCCCCGGCGTGACCAAGGGGTCGGCGCTACGCGAAGTCGCCGCACTGATGGACATTCCGATGGGCGATACCGTGGCCATCGGCGACAGCGACAACGATCTGCCCATGCTGGAGGCGGCCGGCACCGCCGTGGCCATGGGCAACGGCACGGATTCCGTCAAGTGCGTCGCCGATTTCACCACCGACGACGTTGATGATGGCGGTATCCGAAAGGCTTTCGAACGGCTTCACCTGATCTGACGGGTGGATTCACGGACGACGAGACGCGAAGGGAGGAAGACATGGGACGGGCAGTCACGATTCGCGGCCATCAGCCGCATCGCCTCGGTGGCGATCTGCCGAATAGGCGGTTGCTGGGACGTCAGCTGCGGCATGGCGGCCACGGCGAGTGGGGCGTCGCCATGGCTGACGATGCGCACGTCCTGCGGGATGCGCAGTCCCAGCGTATGCAGTGCGTACATCGCACCCAAGGCGATGGCGTCGTTGGTGCAGATCAGCGCCTCCGGACGCTGTCGGAATCCGTCGGCGTCTTCGGTGGTTGTGGTGATGTCGTTCGCTTCGTCATCGAACAGTCTCATGGCGTGATCGAATCCGATGCGCATGGCCGGGGTGCCGGTCATCGTGGACCTGGCTTTGCCACGATCGACGATGTTCCATTCTGGTCGTGTGAATATGCCGAAATCGCTGGTCTGCGCGGTGAACGCGGCGCTCAGGGCGCCTGCGTCGAAGGCGCCTCCTCCGTTGGTCAGATACGCTCCGGCACGATGGCCGTCGTCGATGAAGGCGGCCGACCGCGCGCCGGAATCGGCGAGATGACGCAGCGTCGCGGTCATGGAGGCCGCGCTGTCCACGCCGATCATCGAGGTGCAGAACAGTCGCTGGGCGCCGCCGATCTGCACGATGGGGATGCGCTGGGCATGCCGTTCCAGTACTTCGGCAAGGTCGAGGCTGGGCGTGGCCGCAATGATCAGTCCGTCCACCTGCCGTGCCGCCATTGCGGTGATCTGCCATTCCATCGATTCCGCCGTGGAACCGATGCCGAGCAGCAGCTGCGTCGATTTCGCACACAGCAGAGGGTCGAGTTCATTGATGATTCCGGCGACGAACGGATCTCCGGCATCGGGCGTGATCAGGCCGACGGCGTTTGCCGCGTCGGAGCGCAGCGCTCTGGCCGCATGGTTCACCTCGTAGTGGAGCTGTTGCGCGGCCTCACGGACGCGACGGTCGATGTCGTCATCCTTGACGCGCTTGCCGGACAATACGCGGGACACCGTGGCGGAGGAGACTCCGGCCAAGGCGGCCACATTGGCGATGGAGGGGATAGATGATGAAGATGCCGTTGATGCTTTCCTGGCCATACGTCCTTCCCGGTGATTGTCATGTCCCGATGGATGCGCGGATATTGGATGCACGGATGCCGAATTCGTTCGCAGAACAGAATACGACCGCCCGAATACTTCAGGCGGTCGTGAATGGTCATCGGATGACTGGAGTCGGATTATTCGGCCTCCAGCAGCGTTTCGACGAGGGAATCGGCCACGGTCTCGGCGTTGTCGCCTTCGACTTCGAGCACCACCGTGTCGCCCTGCTGGATGCCCAGTCCCATGACGGACAGGATGGAGCCGGCCGGGGCCGGGGTGCCGCCCTCCTTGGCGATGGTGACGGTGCAGCCGGACGCCGTGACGGCCTGAACGAACTGCGCGGCCGGACGGGCGTGGATGCCAACCGGATCATTGATGACTGCTGTGCGGGTAACCATGATGACGCTCCTTCGTTAGATTCATGGGGAATTGCGGTGGATAATCACCGCTCGTCGATGATTATAGCCCACCCTCAGACTAAATTCAGAAAACGATTACCCTTGGTCTGTCGTGGAAAATAAGATATAAATTAATTTTTTTCAGAAAAGCTTTCCGACGGCGGTTCATCCGTTTGCCGGCGTTCGTGGCGACGAGAGATTCGTGGCGACGAATGGTACAAACCAACAACGAAAAAAGGAGAATCCTCATGGAAATCACAGGTGTTGGCATCGGCCGCGGCGTCGCGGTCGGACCCGTCATCCGCATGGCCGCCGCATTGCCGGAGCCTGCGGATACCCCGCGTTCCGAAAGCGTGCCCGCCGAAGTCGAAATCAAGCGTGCCGCCGGTGCTTTGGCCGTGGTGAACGCCGATCTGCGCAAGCGCGCGGAGGAAGCCGCCAACGGCGATGAAGGCGCCAAGAAGGCGGCCCCGATCCTGCAGGCCATCTCCATGTTCGCCTCCGACCCGTCGCTGGCGCAGAACATCGCCAACCTCATCACCGGCGGCAAGACCGCCGAGCGAGCCGTGCTCGAAGGCTTCGCCGCCGTCGAGGCCATGTTCAAGGCCCTCGGCGGATATCAGGCCGAGCGTGCGGCCGATCTGCACGACGTCGGTCAGCGCGTGATCGCCGATCTGATGGGTGTGCCCGCTCCCGGCGTGCCGTACAGCGAAACCCCATTCGTGCTCGTGGCCGAGGATCTTTCCCCCGCGGACACCGCCACGCTTGACCTGAGCAAGACCCTCGCCATCGTCACCTCGCAGGGCGGTCCCACCTCGCACACCGCCATTCTGGCCCGCGCCCGCGGCATCGTGGCCGTCGTCTCCGCTGCCGGCGCCGACGACCTCACCGATGGCGAATCCGTGATCGTCAATGCCGCCAACGGCACCATCACCACCAAGCCCACCGACGCGCAGATCGCCGCCGCCGAACAGGCCAAGGCCAAGGCCGCCAAGGCCAAGGAACTGCGCGGCAAGCCCGGCGCATTCAAGGACGGCGCCCACATCCCGCTGCTCGCCAACGTGGGCAAGCCCGCCGACGCCGAGCCCGCGCTCGAATACGGTGCCGAAGGCGTGGGCCTGTTCCGTACCGAATTCCTGTTCCTCGGCAACGCCGAGCCGCCGAGCGTGGAAGAGCAGACCGAAGCCTACGCCGAACTGCTCGGGCGCTTCCCCGGCAAGAAGGTCGTGATCCGACTGCTCGATGCCGGCGCCGACAAGCCGCTGCCGTTCCTCACCCCCGAAGACGAGCCCAACCCGGCGCTCGGCCTGCGTGGTCTGCGCACCCTGCGCGTGCACAAGGACGTTATCGAAGGCCAGCTCAAGGCCCTCGCCGCCGCCGATGCCAAGACCGAAGCCGACCTGTGGGTCATGGCTCCGATGGTCGCCGACGAACGCGAAGCCGCCTACTTCGTCAAGCTCGGCAAGAGCTTCGGACTCAAGAAGGTGGGCGTGATGGCCGAGGTGCCGTCCATCGCCCTGATGGCCGACAAGGTGGCTCAGGTGGCCGACTTCGTCTCCATCGGCACCAACGACCTGACCCAGTACACGCTTGCGGCCGACCGTACGCTCGGATCGGTCGCCAACTACCAGACCGCATGGCACCCGGCGGTGCTGCGGGCCATCAAGCTCATCGCCGACGCCGGCAACAAGTACGGCATGCCGGTCGGCGTATGCGGCGAGGCCGCCGCCGACCCCGATCTGGCCGTGGTGCTCGCCGGCCTCGGCGTCAACTCGCTGTCGATGACCCCCGTCGCCCTCGACGACGTCCGCGCCGAACTCGCCGAATGGACGCTCGAGGACGCGCGCGAGAAGGCCGACAAGGCCCTTGACGGCGATTTCTACCATCTCGACTGGGAGGACTGATCGGGTCACGGTGAGCAGTTGATCGAGCGGGCGATCGTCGGAAACGACCGATCGCCCGCTTTGGTTTGCTGCAATGACCGGATCATGGCGAATACGCGAAACGGTTCGTTCATCCGAATGCATGGTCGGGTGCTCTATGCTGGGTCTATGAAGATTTCAGCCGATTTCACCGTGATTCCCGATGTGTTCGCCAAGGCCGCCGATCCCGAGTACATCGCCGCCGGCGTTCCCGTCGTCTCCTTCCCCTTCTACGTCGACGACGTGAATCCCGAAGCCCGGTACCTGCACTGGACGTTCACCGACCCCGACTCCATCCCCGTCTGCGGATTCGAATGGATCCACTGGACGGTCGCCAATCTGCCGATCGACGCGCTGATGTACGACTTCAACGATTCCCACGCACTGCAGATTCCCCCGGACTTCTCCCGGCAGATGGTCGCCATGGTCCCCGAAGCATTGCAGGGCCGCACCTCGCAGGCCTCGCGGTTCGTCGGCGGCACCGATCCGGCCGCGACCATGCGATACAACGGACCGCAGCCGCCGGACAAGGACCACGACTACTACCTGCACGTCTACGCCACGAAGCACCCGCTGCCCGGACTGAACGGCGGATTCTGGATGAACGAACTCATCCACGCGCTGCGCAACGCCAACATGGCCGGAGACACGCCCGATCAGGACGCCATTTTCCTGACCGGCAAAGCCTGATCCCGGCACGGATATCCCAGCAATCATCTTCGAAGGAGAACATCAGCACATCATGTCCTGCACCACCATTCTGGTCGGCAAGAACGCCAGCTATGACGGATCCACCATCATCGCCCGCAACGAGGACTCCCAGCAGGGGGAATTCACCCCCAAGAGGTTCGTCGTCGTCAAACCGGAGGACCAGCCGCGCAAATACCGTTCGGTCATCAGTCACGTCGAGATCGACCTGCCCGACGATCCCATGCAGTACACCTCCGTACCCAACGCGAACCTCAGGGAAGGCATCTGGGGCGAGGCCGGCGTCAACGAAGCCAACGTGGCGATGAGCGCCACCGAAACCCTCACCACCAACGAGCGCGTGCTCGGCGCCGACCCGTTCGTCGAACTCGTCCCCGCCCGCGGCACCGAAGGCGAGCCCGGCTACGAGCCCGAAGTCCCCGGCGGCATCGGCGAAGAAGACCTCCTCACCATCGTGCTGCCCTACATCCACTCCGCCCGCGAAGGCGTGCAGCGCCTCGGCTCGCTGCTCGAACAGTACGGCACCTACGAGATGAACGGCATCGCCTTCAGCGACGTCAACGAGATCTGGTGGCTCGAAACCGTGGGAGGCCACCACTGGATCGCCAAGCGCGTGCCCGACGACGCCTACGTGACCATGCCGAATCAGCTCGGCATCGACGAATTCGATCTGGAAGACGCCCTCGGCGATCAGACGGACCATATGTGCTCCGCCGATCTCGACGAGTTCATCGAACGCAACCATCTCGACCTCGCCGTCGAAGACGTCAGCCCCTTCAACCCGCGTGACGCCTTCGGCTCCCACTCCGACCGAGACCACGTCTACAACACGCCGCGCGCATGGTTCATGCAGCGGTTCCTCAACCCGTACGACGAAGTGTGGGACGGCCTCGATGCCGCCCACCGTCCCGACAGCGACGACATTCCGTGGGCCCGTCAGCCCGAGCGCAAAATCACCATCGAAGACGTGAAATACGTCCTCAGCTCCCACTATCAGGGCACCCCGTACGATCCGTACGGCACGCTCGGCGACGAACACACGCGCGGCAGCCTGCGGCCCATCGGCATCAACCGCCAGAGCCAGCTCGCTGTCATGCAGATCCGCCCCTACCGTCCCGAATCCTGCCGGTCCATCCAGTGGATGGCCTACGGATCCAACCCGTTCAACACCCTCGTGCCGTTCTACGCGAACGTGAACGTCACCCCCGCATACCTCGCCGACACCACCGATCATGTGGACTCCGACAACTTCTACTGGGCCAACCGTCTCATCGCCGCGCTTGCCGACGCGAACTTCGCCGCCACCTCCTCGCTGATCGACCGGTATCAGGAGAAAACCGGCGGACTCGGCCATCGTATGATCGCCGCGGCCGACGAACAGGTGGTCCGCCTCGACGAGAATCCCGTCGATCTTGACGATTACGCCGATGCGGAGGAGGCCGCCGAGGAAGTGCGCGACGCCGACGCGATCATCGCGGCGACCCGCAACCCGGAGGTGAGGGACATCCTCGCCGCCGCCAACCAGACCATGGCCGATCAGCTCAAGAAGGAGACCGACGCGCTGCTGAACGACGTGCTGTACGTCGCCAGCATGAACATGCGCAACGATTTCCACCTTTCCGACAACTGATCGGTCCGGTGTTCCGGCCGGGGTGTTCCAGCGTTTCGGTCGGTTTGCTTGGGGCCAGTTCGTTCGGGGCGCGAGACGGATATGCCGTCCGACACACTCAAGGCCGTTCGGCCACGCGTCCGGCACGCCGGACACTGTCTTACGGTCGGACGGCATATCCGTCTCGCGTGGGTTGATCCCGGGTGGTCTTGGTTTTCGGTCGGGTGGTATATCCGTCTCTTCCGCGCGATCCCGGTCGGATTCCGGGTGATTTGGTCTGACTCGATCTGCCGTACCTGTTCCGGAACACCGGGCGGTAGGCTGGTGATGTCGGAGGGCTGCGGCTTTGCTTCGGTGGCGTGATTGATTCGGCCGACGTCGCCGACGCTTTGACCGCGAAAAACGACGGCGAAAGAATCGACAGCGAAAGAATAGGAGAATTATGGCTACTGTGGAGGATTTCACCAGCCAGTACGGTCTGGTGAGGAAAATCGACGCCTTCGGATATCTGGACTACCTGAAGAACAATCCGGATGCGCCTCGCAAGCACGGCAAAGTGGTGCTCGTCACCGCCGACACCCCGCTGAAGGCAAGCCGCGGCGAAGGCAAGACCACCACCACCATCGCGCTGATCGATGCGCTGCGCAAGCGCGGCATCGACGCCACCGCCGTGCTGCGCCAGCCGAGCATGGGCATCACCGCGGCCGGATCCAAGGGCGGCGCCTCCGGCGGCGGCAAGGCCTCCCTCACCCATCCCGAGCTGATCGACTGGGGCCTGTGCGGTGAAATGGGCGCGATCGAAGCCGCCCAGAACCTGCTGGTCTCCTTCGCCGAGAAGGCCATCGACGACGGCAAACTCGACACCGTGCTCGTGCCGCGCGTCTCCGAAGTGCCGTCGCGCTCGCTGCGCTCCGTCGCCGTGGACTACGGCAAGGGCGACGTGCCCGAGAAGATGGTGCTCACCCCCACCTGCGAGCTCATGCAGATCGTGGTGCTCTCCCGCTCCATGGACGAGATCGGCGAGCGGGTGTCCGCGATGATCGCCGGTACCCTCGATGGCAAGCCGGTGACCTTCGGCGAGTTCATCGATCTGTGGCGCATCACCAACATTCTGGCCGACGCCGTCAAGCCTGCCCTCACCGAGACCTCCAAGGGCACGCCCGTGTACGTGCACGGCGGCCCGTTCGCCAACGTGTCCATCGGCATTCCGACGCTGGTCAGCGTGGAGCTGGCCTGCGCACTGCATGACGTGGTGGTGGTCGAGGCCGGTTACGGCGCCGACGCCGGTGCCCAGAAGTGGCTTGACATCGCCTCGCGCGAATACGGCGCCCAGTGGCCCTCCGCCGCGCTGGTCGTGACCCGCGCCACCACCTGGCGCGACGATCCGGCCCGCCAGTGGCGCTACCCGTTCCATGTGAACCGTCTGGAGAAGCTGGGCATCCCCACCTTCCCGTTGGTCAACCTGTGGGACGGCGAGGACGATCAGATTCCGGCGCTGCGTGAGACCGCCGCCGAGCTGGGCTTCCGCGAGCCGATCATCGGCAACCTGTTCCGCGACGGCGGCGACGGTCTGACCGGTCAGATCGACGATTTCGTCACCGCGCTTGAAGCCGTTGGCGTGCCGTCCAATCCGGAGAGCCGCAAGGGAGAGGACATCGTCGACACCGTGCGTTGGATCGCGGCCAACGCCTATGGCGTGCCGGCCGAACGCGTGGTGTTCAAGCCGGGATTCGAGGAGTCGCTGAACGCCGCTCGTGAGCTGGTCGCCGGCGTGGGGCGTGATCTTAATGATTTCGCCGTGTGCGCGGTGAAGTCTCCCGCCACCATGACCGACGACGACGCCGCTGCCGCCGAGGAGCGCACCGTGACCCTGAAGAAGGTGGAGGTGCGCGCCGGTTCCGGCATCGCTCAGGTGAATCTGACCAAGTCGCTCACCACACCGATGCCGAAGATCGTCTGAGACGTCGGTTTGCTCCGGTTCGTTCGTTGGCTGGATGCTGTGACGGGCGAACCGGAACCCTTGAAAATCTTTGCGACACGCCGTGGCTTGCGCAAAAGATTGATATGAGTATAGTTATCTCTCGTTGCGGAGAACACCGCAGCGAGAAATTGCCCCTTTAGCTCAGTTGGTTAGAGCAGCGGACTCTTAATCCGCGTGTCCAGGGTTCGAGTCCCTGAGGGGGCACAGGGTAGGCCTCATCTTCGGATGAGGCCTTTTTCGTATTCCGGATCATGGACCAAATCGCGTGTCCGGCTTCCCCTTGAGGGGAAGCTGTCAGCGGAGCTGACTGATGAGGTGATGGAATCGGGGTTATGGACCCAATCGCGTGTCCGCGGGTTGCGGAATGCGGAATGTGCGGAATGCATCTTGCGACAATCCCGCAACGGCGGCGGGGTCGCACGGTAGACTAGTGCCCCAGTGCGGCGGCGGAATGCGGTCGCGGCGTGCGAACAGTCGAATAGTCATCGATTATCAACCGACGTCAATCGAGGAGTGATCGAACATGGTCAATGTAACGGTGCTGGGTTCCGGCGCTTGGGGCACCACATTCGGACAGGTCTGCGCCGATGCGGGCAATAGCGTGATGATGTGGGCCATCGAACCCGAAATCGTTGCCGACATTCGGGACAACCATCACAATTCCTACCGTCTTCCCAGCGTGGACAGGCTGCCCGAGAGCATCACCGCCACCGGCGATCGCGCCGAGGCCGTGAAGCATGCGGACATCGTGGTCGTGGCCATCGCCGCGCAGTTCGCCCGCGTGGCTTTGGAGGAGTTCCGTGGCCTGATTCCGGATCAGGCGCTGGTCGTGTCGCTGATGAAGGGCATCGAACGCGGTACGGGCAAGCGTATGGACGAAGTGGTGCGCGAGGCCCTGAATCTTCCCGAGAATCGTTTCGTCGCCATTTCCGGCCCGAACCTGAGCAAGGAGATCGCGGCCCGTGAGCCCAGCGCCACCGTGGTCGCCTCCGTGAACCCGTATGCGGCCGCGAAGGTGGCCAACGCCTGTTCGACCCACTACTTCCATCCCTTCACCTCCACCGACGTGATCGGCCTCGAACTATGCGGATCGCTGAAGAACGTGGTGGCGCTGGCCGTGGGCATGGCCCGTGGCGCCGGCTATGGAGAGAACACCGCCGCCATGATCGAAACCCGTGGTCTGGCCGAGCTCACCACGCTGGGCAAGGCATGCGGCGCCGACCCGAAGACCTTCTCCGGTCTCGCCGGCGTGGGCGATCTCATCGCCACCTGCGGCTCCCCGCTGTCCCGCAACTACACCTTCGGCTCGAACCTCGGCAAGGGCATGAGCGTGGAGGAGGCCACCAAGGCCAGCGACGGCGTGGCCGAAGGCGTGCCCACCACCGCCACCGTGGTGGCCTTGGGCGACAGGCTCGGCGTGCCCACGCCGCTCGCCGCCGCGATGAGCCATGTGCTCAGTGACGGCATCTCCTGCGAGCAGATGCTTTCCGAACTGTTCGGCACCGAAATCACCAACGAGTAGCGAAACCGCCTACGGCAAACACCGACGAGCAGGACGCGAGAATCGCGTTCCGGCGAACGGATACGCCGACTGCCGCTTGACTACCGCTTGACGCCTTGGCGGGGTACTCTTGCTAACGAAATCGTGAACGGACCGGAGGATTGTTGATTATGACCAAGAAGCGCATTGTGGTGTTGTACGGCGGCAGGGCGGACGAGCATCCGATCTCCTGCATCTCCGCCGCGAGCGTGCTCAACGCCATCGACACCGAACGGTTCGAGCCGATTCCCGTGGGCATCACCAAGGATGGCCAGTGGATCGTCAACGGCGAGGACCCGCGCGGCTGGAGCCTCGACAACGGCGATATGCCCGAAGTGAAGGTCACCAAGGACTCCCTGCCGGTGATGCTCGACGTGGCGTTGGGCAAGGACGGCTTCTTCATTGGCGAGCACAGCGAACTGCGCGCGACGAACAACGGCAGCGCCGGCTTCGGCACGGGCTTCGTGAGCATGAACGACAGTGGTCACCATAGTGTGATCACCCCGCTCGGCCATGTGGATGCCGTGTTCCCCGTGCTGCATGGTCCCTATGGCGAGGACGGCACCGTGCAGGGTCTGCTTGAGATGATGGACGTGCCCTACGTCGGTTGCGGTGTGTTCGCTTCGGCCGCATGCATGGACAAGCACTACACCAAGGTGCTGCTCGCCGCCGCCGGCATTCCCGTGGCCCCCGGTATCACGCTGGACGCCCGCGAATTCAACGCGGCCGACGAATTCGCCTCCAACGGCGCCGACATCTTGGCCCGGGTGCAGGACGCCGGACTGCGGTACCCGCTGTTCGTCAAGCCCTCCCGTGCCGGCTCCAGCTTCGGCGTGACCAAAGTGGAGCATGAGAGCGACGCAGCCGAACTGGCCGCCGCCGTGTTCGAGGCATCCAAGCATGATTGGCGAGTGCTGGTGGAACAGGGCATCGACGGTCGTGAAGTCGAGTGCGCGGTGCTCGCCGCCAAGCCCGGCGACAAGCCGCGCGTGAGCTGGCCGGGTGAAATCGTGCTCGATCGCCGCAGTGAGGGCGACGACCAGTTCTACGATTTCAACAGCAAGTACACCGACGCCCAGGCCTCGCACGTCGAAGTGCCCGCCAACCTGCCCAAGGAGACGCTGGAGCGGGTGCGCGAGATCGCCGCGAAGGGATTCACCGCCGTGGATGGCGCCGGACTGAGCCGCGTCGACACGTTCGTCACGCCGACCGGCGAGATCATGATCAACGAGATCAACACCATGCCCGGCTTCACGTCGATCTCCATGTATCCGAAGGCCTGGGACGCCACCGGACTGCCCTACACCGATCTGATCACCGAACTGATCGAGGGCATCCTGCGATAGTTCCCGGCATATACCCCGCTTTTACGGCGAAAAACCGAGTTGTGAGGCTTTGTTGTCCGATCGGCATGGGTGCCGCACTGGAAACAAGCCGATTTGGAGGCCTTCGAAGGTCTGAAATCGGCGCTTTCCCGGATCGAAGCCTCACAACTCGGCATTTTGTGAATTCACGGCGTCTGCTGACTACGATAAGGCAGTGAGGCGGTGATTCCGATGACGTTCACTGATCGTATTCGTCCGGCCGCAGTGGCCGGCGGCTTCTATCCCGACGACGAGCCGACGCTGCGGCGCATGATCGCCGAACAACTCGACTACGCCCGTACGCTGCTCACCGACGACGTATTGGCCCGGCTGCCGCAGGGTGCGCCCAAGGCCGTGATCGTGCCGCACGCCGGATACATATATTCCGGCACCACGGCCGCGCTCGCCTATGCGTTGCTGGAGCGAGGCCGCGGTACGATCCGACGGGCGGTGATCGTGGGGCCCACCCACCGGGTGCCCGTGCACGGCGTGGCGATGAGCCAGGCCACGGCGTTCCGCACCCCGCTCGGCACGGTGCCGATCGACGTGGCTGCGGAGACCCGTGCGCTGGAACAGGTGCCGGCGCTGATGGTGAACGATCCGACCCACGCCCGCGAACATGCCGTGGAAGTGCAGATCCCGTTCCTGCAGACCGTGCTCGGCGACGATCTTGAGATCATTCCGCTCAACGCCGGCGACGCCACGCCGCGCGAGGTGGGCGATGTGCTGCGAGCCCTGTGGGGCGGGCCGGAAACGGTGATCGTGATCAGCTCCGATCTTTCGCATTACCATCCCAACGCCTACGCGCGCATGCTGGACGACGAAACCATCGTGCGCATCGCCGCGCATGATCTGCCGATTCACCCGAACCGTGCATGCGGGGCGTACCCGGTCAATGGACTGCTCGACGTATGCCGTACCGGAGGGTCGGCGGGGGAGACCTATGATCTGCGGTTCCTCGGATGCAGTACGTCCGGCGACGACGGGGTGGTGGCGCTCGCCGATCGTCTGACCGACGCCGGCTGCGGAATCGATGGTGAAGCGGACGGCAACGGCGAAAGCGGCGACGGGGCTGCGCACGCGACACGGCCTGCGATGGCCGCGCCCGATGAGCCGGTGGTCGGATACGCATCCTTTGCCATGTGGCAGAACGGATCCAATGATCATGAGGGCACTGCCGATCATGATGCTGTCGGGCAGACCGGCTCCGCCGATATTGCGGATGCCGCCGTTTCCGCTGATCGCGGGCGTATCCTGATCGCCGTGGCGAGATCGGCGATCCGGAACCGGCTCGGATTGCAGGACGACGACAACGACGCCGGCAATCTCGAAACGCTGACAAAGGTTCACCCGTGGCTGTCGGATCCGGGTGCGAGCTTCGTCACGCTGACCGAGAACGGTCGGCTGCGCGGCTGCATCGGCACCCTGCAGGCCCATCAGCCGCTGGGGCGTGACGTGGCCGAGCATGCGGTGGACGCGGCGATGCGCGATCCGCGGTTCATGCCGGTCACACCGTTGGAGTATCCGCTGTTGGAGGTGGAGGTTTCGGTGCTTTCCGAGCCGAGGCCGATGGCCGTGCGCAGTCGGGACGAGCTGGAACGGGCTCTGCGTCCCGGCGAGGACGGGTTGATCATCAGCGATGGTCTGCGTCACCGGGCCACGTTCCTGCCGCAGGTGTGGGACGAACTGCCCGAGCCGGCCGATTTCGTCGGGCATCTGCTCGCCAAGGCCGGTCTGCCTGCCGGATATGAATGGCATGACGGCGAAATCGCGTGTAGCCGGTACACGGTGACCGCCTATCGGGAGGCGGAACAGTCATGATCGAATCGGAGGATCGAAGTCCGGCCGCCGGTCGGACCGGTGAACTGGTTGACGATCGGGCTGTAGGCCGGTGGCAGACCGCACTTCCGGATGGCCGCGCCCGTTGCGACCTGTGTCCGCGCCGATGCGTGCTACGGCCGGGGCAGCGCGGATTCTGCTTCGTGCGCAGCAACCATGACGGGCGCATCGTCTCCGACACGTACGGCCGCAGTTCCGGATTCGCCATCGATCCGGTGGAGAAGAAACCGCTCAACCATTTCCATCCCGGTTCCGCGGTACTGAGCTTCGGCACGGCCGGATGCAACTCCGGATGCCGGTTCTGCCAGAACTGGGACATCGCCAAGGCCCGCAGCTTCGACCGCCTCGGCGTGCAGGCGAGTCCCGAGCGGATCGCCGACGTCGCGTACCAGCGAGGCGTGCGGTCGGTGGCGTTCACCTACAACGATCCGATCGTCTTCGCCGAGTATGCCATCGACACCGCCGAGGCGTGCCGTGCGCTGGGCATCCATCCGATCGCCGTCACCGCCGGATACATGAGCGCCGAGGCGCGTCCGGATTTCTATGACGCGATGGACGCGGCGAACATCGATCTCAAGGGATTCACCGAGGAGTTCTATCGACGGGTGACGGGCACGCATCTGGCCGATGTGCTCGACACGATCGGATTCACGGTGAACGAGGCCCGCAATCCGGCCGGCGAGCATGTATGGGTGGAGCTCACCACGCTGCTGATTCCCGGATGCAACGACGACGATGCGCAGCTGCACGCCGAATGCGGGTGGATCCGCGAGCATTGCGGGCCGGACGTGCCCCTGCATTTCAGCGCATTCCATCCCAGCTATCGGATGATGGACGTACCGCCCACCCCGCATGAGACGCTGACCCGTGCCCGCGGCATCGCGCTTGAGGAGGGGCTGCACTACGTCTATACCGGCAATGTGCATGACCGGGCGGGGGATACGACGTACTGTCCGAATCCCGACTGCCATGCGAAGCTGGTGGAACGCGACTGGTATCGGATTCTGGCCGACCGGGTGGAGCGTGTGTCGGGCGATGGGAGGATTCCCGGCAATGGCATGGGAGCTGGATCCCCTCATCCGTCCGGCTCGCGCCGGACACCTTCCCCCGGTGGGGGAAGGCAGAAGTGTGCCGGGCAGGAGTGGCCGTCGGACATGGCGGTTTCGCCTGGTGGGGGAAGGCAAAAGCTTGCGGGGGAGAAGCGGCCGGCCGATACCGGCGGCATGTGTCCGAATTGTCATGCGCCTGTTGCGGGGCGATGGTGAGCGCTACGGCGAACGTAGCGTGAATTCATTGATCGTTCAACTGCCTGACCTTCGCCGGTCACCGTAGTTCATGTTGTTTCCACTCTCGATTCAATTCGCCCGCATATCTTCTCCCGTGGAGATCGGGAACGATGACAGACGGACCCGGTCCGAAGGATGTCACTGCGTCTGGCTCATATCAACCGAACGAACGACGGCGTTTCTAGTCTGCCCGAAAAGTATGGCCGGAACGCCCACCAGCGGCCGGACGCAGTGCTATGCGAAAGGAATCCCCCGTGAAGAAGATGCGAAAGATCGTGGCCGCCGCTTCCGCCGCGCTGATCGCCGTCACCGCCCTCGCCGCCTGCGGTTCAGGCTCCGATGGCAGCTCCGACAGCAGCTCCGCCTCCGCCGGCAAGGCCGTCACCGTCAACGAGAAGTCCGCCAAGGCCACCTCCCTCTCCGACTTCGGCACCATGGCCGATCTGGAGAAGGCCGCCAAGGAGGAGGGCGCGCTCAACGTCATCGCCCTGCCCCATGACTGGTCGAACTACGGTGAGGTGATCGAAGGCTTCAAGAAGAAGTACCCGGAGATCAAGGTCACCGAGCTCAACCCGAACGCCTCCTCCAAGGAGGAGATCGACGCCGCCAAGACCAACAAGGGCACCGACGCCGCCCCCGACGTGTTCGACATCGGCCAGGCCGTGGCCTCCACCTCCACCGACAACTTCGCCTCCTACAAGGTTCAGGCCTGGGACAAGATTCCGGACACCGTGAAGAACAAGGACGGCAAGTACTACGCCGACTACACCGGCATCATGTCGATCGGCTGGAACAAGGACAAGTACGGCGAGATCAACTCCATCGAAGATCTGCTCGATCCGAAGTTCGCCGGCACCGTGGCCCTCAACGGCAAGCCCGCCGAGGCCGGCGCCGCCTTCAACGGCTACCTGATGATCAACCAGCTCGCCGGTGGCGACATCAACAACCTGAAGCCCGGCCTCGACTTCTTCAAGAAGCTCAAGGACGCCGGCAACCTCACCACCGTCGACGTGACCGACGGCACCATCGACTCCGGCCAGACCGGCGTGGTGATGGACTGGACCTACAACCAGGCCTCCTACCAGAAGAAGCTCAAGGACAAGGGCGTGAACTGGGAGTACAAGACCTTCCCGAAGGCCCAGGTGGTGAGCTACTACAACCAGGCCATCAACGTGAACGCCCCGCACCCGGCCGCCGCCCGCCTGTGGGAGGAGTACCTCTACACCGCCGACACCCAGAACCTGTGGTTCAAGGGTGGCGCCAACCCCGTGCTGCTCGACTCCATGAAGAAGGAAGGCACCGTCGACAAGGACACCCTGAAGAATGCCATCACCATCGAAGGCACCCCGGTGACCTACACCAACGACGATTCCACCCGCATCACCGAGTGGCTCCAGAACAACTGGGATTCCACCATCGGCAACTGATCCCGCCGATCGCTGAACGGGCTCCCGGCATCGGCCGCGCAAGCGGCCCCGGGAGCCGTTCCATATGATCGGCAACTCATCGACCCAACTAGATGAAAGCGCATTATTCATGACTGCTGCAATCGCCACGAGGGGCACGGCCGCAGGCCGCGAATCCTCCTCCACGCTTGCGAAGCATCGCCAGGAGCTGGGCACGTTCGCGGTCACCATCCCGTTCTTCGCCTACACGGCATGCTTCCTTCTCGCTCCCACCGTCATCGTGATCATCGGCGCATTCCAGACCCGCTCCGGTGGCTTCACGCTGATGAACTTCAACAAGCTGTTCGAACCGAACACGCTGTCCGCATTCGGCACGTCGATTCTCGTCTCCATCGCATCGTCGGTGATCGGCGCAGTGGTGGGCGGTCTCGCCTCCTATGCGCTGGTGATCGGCGCCAAGCCCAACGGCCTGTTGCGTCGTCTGGTCTCCGCCATCTCCTCCGTGCTCGCCCAGTTCGGTGGCGTGATGCTTGCCTTCGCGTTCATCGCCACCATCGGCATCAACGGCGTCGGCACCCTGCTGATCAAACAGTTCACCGGTGCGATCGTGAACCCGAACTGGCTGAGCTCCCTGCCCGGTCTGACCACCGTGTACTGCTACTTCCAGATCCCGCTGATGATCATCATCTTCCTGCCTGCGGTCGACTCCATTCGCCCGCAGTGGCGAGAGGCCTGCGAATCCCTCGGCGGCAACACCTTCCAGTACTGGACCCGCGTGGCGCTGCCGATTCTCACCCCCCGATTCATCTCCGCGTTCCTGCTGCTGTTCGCCTCCGCGTTCTCCGCATACGCCACCGCGGCCGCCCTGTTCTCCCAGCGTTCGATCCTCGTGCCGCTGATGATCCAGGGCGCCATGCGCAACGAGATGGACCCGAACCAGCAGGGCTTCGCCCAGGTGCTGGCGTTTGCAATGATCGTCGTCGTGGCCATCGTGATGCTGCTCAGCCACGCCGTGGAAAAGAGGGCCGGACGATGGCAGTGAATCAGACGAATACCGAGACCGCGGCCGAGATCAAGGCGGAGATCAATCATCCGCCGCAGCTGCGCGCCGCCCGAACCCGCAAGCAGAGCATCATCAAGTTCGTGATCCTGTTCTTCACGCTCGGATTCCTGTTCGTGCCGCTGCTGTCCATGCTGCTGTTCACGCTCCGCCACCCGCTGTCCGGCCGCTGGTCGGCCGCCCCGTGGCAGGCCATCTTCACCGGCAACGGCGAAGCGCTGGGCGCCGATCTCACCGTGCTGTGGCAGGGTCTGGGCACCTCGCTCGCCCTGTGCCTCGTCACCGTGGTGATCATGCTGCTGCTCATGGTGCCGACCATGGTGATCGTCCACATCCGTTCCAAGGCGCTCGAACGCGCCATCGAATGGGTCGCCACCCTGCCGCTCACCATCCCGGCCATCGTGCTCGTGGTGGGTCTGGGCCCGATCTACCGTTGGCTTTCCGCCGACGTGCTGAGCACCAATCCGATCTGGCTGTGCTTCGCCTACGTGATCCTCGTGATGCCGTTCGCGTTCCGCGCCATCGCCGTGGGCCTCAACTCCATCGACGTGAAAACCCTCGTGGAGGCCGCCCGATCCCTCGGCGCTTCCTGGCCGCGCGTGTTCTTCCGGGTCATCATCCCGAACCTGTGGCAGGCCATCCTCTCCTCCGCGTTCATCTCCATCGCCGTGGTGTTGGGCGAATACACCGTCGCCTCGCTGCTCGGCCGCATGAACCTGCAGGTCGCCCTCTATCAGCTCGGCCAGTCCAACTCCCAGATCTCCACCGCCATGTCACTGCTCGCGCTGCTCTTCGGCGTGGTGCTGCTCGTGGCGCTTGACCTCATCTCCGATGCCATGCGTAAATCCAAGGAAGGTAAGTAATGTCTCTCGCCGATCAGAAAGCGACCGTCGCCAAGGCGGCGGAATCGTTCAAGAACGAAAACCATGCTGACGGCAATCTCGTCACCGAAGCCGCCAAGGCCGTGCTCAAGGAGTCGCAGGAGCGTGGCGGCGGCGTGCAGATGCAGGACGTCGTTAAGATCTACCCCGGTTCGTCCGTCCGCGCGCTCGACGACTTCAACCTCGACATCAAGCCCGGCGAGATGGTGGTGCTGCTGGGCGGCTCCGGCTGCGGCAAGTCCACTGCGCTGCGCTCCCTCGCCGGCCTTGAGGACATTCAGGGCGGCCGCATTCTCGTCGGCGGCCAGGACGTCACCGGCGTGCCCGTCAACAAGCGTGACATGGCCATGGTGTTCCAGGCCTACTCGCTGTTCCCGCACATGACCGCCTTGCAGAACGTGGAGTTCGGTCTGGAGATCCGCGGCATGGGTGCGGCAGAGCGCCGCAAGCTCGCCATGGAGAAGCTTGAGCTGGTCGGGCTTTCCGATCAGGCGAAGAAGTACACGCAGCAGATGTCCGGCGGCCAGCAGCAGCGTGTGGCTCTGGCCCGCGCGCTGGCCGTGAACCCGCGCGTGCTGCTCCTCGACGAGCCGCTTTCGGCCCTCGACGCCAAGGTGCGCGTGCAGCTGCGTGACGAGATCCGTCGCATTCAGCTCGAAGCCGGCACCACCACCGTGTTCGTCACGCACGATCAGGAGGAGGCGCTCGCCGTGGCCGACCGCATCGGTGTGATGAACCACGGCCGGATCGAGCAGATCGCCGCCCCGCAGGATCTCTACCAGCGTCCGGCCACCGAATATGTGGCCTCCTTCATCGGATTGGCCAACCGCCTGCCCGGCACGGTGGAGGCTGGTTCCAACGAGGCGATGGTGTTCGGTCAGCGTGTGCCGCTGGTCGATGGTTCCGCCACCGCCGGAGAGGTGGATGTGCTCGCCCGCCCGGAGAACATGACCATCCGGCTTAACGACCAGTCCGGCGTGCTGGCCGGTTCGGGCGCTCAGGCCCGGGTCGCCGCCATCCATTTCCTCGGATCGCTGGTTCGCATCGACTCCGTGATCTCGGCCGGTGAGCTGACCCGGCACAGCGGCACCCAGCTTGAGGTGACCGTGCAGCTTCCGGTGCAGGAGGTTCCGGCCGGGCTGACGATCGGCGCGTCCGTGATCGTCGCGCCGCGTCCGGTGCCCGCGTTCGCGGCCTCCGCGCGGTAGACGCATCCCCGCGGTTCGGTAGTATCCGCACCTCTCAGGCGGCCGGCTTTTTGCCGGCCGCCTTTTTCCCTAAGGGAAGTTGCACTTAGGGGCAGTCCCGGACCGCATTCCGATTGTTGGACCGGAGCAATTCGGTCTCGATGGTCGGAGACGCGGTCCAAGGTGCGATTCAGTTCGTACGATCACCTCATCCGACTGGCTGTCGCCGGTCACCTTCCCCTCCGAGGGGAAGGCCATGATCTGGTTTCTCGGCTGACCGATGAGGTGCCGTGGGGGAAATGGCTGCGTCTGATTCTGCCGGATCGATGGATTAGGTTGCGTTTTGCGTGTATGTCGGCCTAATCCATCGAATCCGAAACGGGTGGAATCGCAAAACCGCATGATTGCAGGGATTCCGTGATCGCGAGAATCATGTTGTGATGGATTGGGCTGCAAATCGGGATTATTGCAGGCTGATCCATTGATCTGGTTCCTTGGCTTCCCCTTAGAGGGGAAGCTGTCAGCGGAGCTGACTGATGAGGTGCCGTGGGCGAAGCGAACCACCGGCATTTCGCCTACGCCCTGATCGCATCCTCCGCTTCGTTCGGCGGTACGGTCTGGACGATGAAGTCCCGTCCGGCCAGTGCTCGGGTCACGCGATCCTGTACGGTGGAGAACAGCACGCCGGGCTTGGCGAACACCAGAATTCGGCCGTCCACACCGTATGGGGTGAATCCGACGAACTTCACCAGCGGAGCATAGTCGGGCAGCATCAAATCCGCCGCGGCTTCGGTCACGGTGCTGATGATCTCCTCCGACACGGCCTGAGGGTCCAGATCCTCGCCCTTCGCGGTGAACGACACGGTGGTCAGCGCTTCGGCATCCAGCGAAAGTTTCTCCAGTGCGGTGGTATTGAGCACCGAGTTCGGCACCCACATCTCCACGCCCGTACGATCGACGATGATCGTATGCCGCCAGGTCACATCCTTCACCGTGCCGGTGATGCCCTGCAATGTCACCAGGTCACCCGGCTGCAGCACCTTGCTGACCATCAGGCCGAATCCGCCGATCACATTCGCGATCGTGTCCTTCAGGCCGAACGACACTGCGATGCCGCTGACGCCGAGCGCCGTGGCCAGTGTGGTCGGTTCGATGCCGAACACCGGTTTGAGCACGATGCCCGCGGCCATCACCCAGATCAGCACGCGCACGATGTTCACGAAAATCGAGGCGCTGGGAATATGCGACTTGTCCAACGCCACCCGCAGCGCCTTCGACACCGCCTTGTCGATCAGCGCGGCGGCGGCCACCACCACGACCAGCAGAATGATTCGTCCGGAATTGTCCTGCAGCCACTCCCATGGCTGCTCGATCAGTTGTCGCACCACGCCTCCCGTTCGGTTCGCTTTCAAAACGCTCCCATCGTACGCGGCGGTGATGCGCCGACTCCGGAAGAACGGTGAAAACCGACCGAATGATTGCAAAACGTCGGCGGTGATCCCAAGATCCCGATCGATTTCGGCCGATGTCCGCTAAGCATGGTCGATCGCCGTCATGCATGGTTGCGGCGTGGCATGATGGCGATATGCATGATGGTGTTTATGGTGATGGCGGTAACGGTATTGCGGATGGCGGTAACGGTATCGCGGGCGATATGGGCGGATTCGATATGGGTGGATTCGGCAAACGGATGCGAATAACCAACGTCCGTATTCCGGGAACCGATCGCATTGAGGACGTAACTGTGGAGATCACCGGGGATGGCGGTCGGATCGCCGAAGTCGCTCCGGCCGACCGGTCTCCGATCCGGGGCGGCAATACGACCGTCGGCACGGCGACGTCGGCCGGTGATATTTCCCGGACCGCCGATACGGCTGCCGAGGTCATCGACGCCGAAGGCCGGTGGATCATCCCCGGATTGTGGGACGGACACACCCACTTCACCCAGTGGGCCTCGACGTTCGGCCGGCTTGACCTGCTGCGTGCCGGCAGCGCCGGCGAAGCGATGGCGATGCTGCGCGATCATCTGAAGACCCTTCGCCGCTCTCCGGCCGGACTCTCCCCGGACGCCATCGTCGTCGGCATGCGGTTTCGCCATTCACTGTGGTCCGACGCCGACCAGCCGACGCTGGCCATGATCGACGAGGCCTCCGGAGACCAGCCGGTCGCACTGTCCAGCGCCGACATGCACTGCGGATGGGTGAACTCCGCGGCGGCGCGCATGCTCGGCGTGCATGTGGGCGACAGCGGTCTGGTGGGGGAGCTCGAATGGTTCGACGCCTACGCGAAACTCGACGACGCCAGCGGCGCGGAACAACTCAGGCTGATCGAAACCGCCGAACGGGATGCCGCGTCGAAGGGCGTGGTCGGCATCTGCGACTACGAAATGGCAGACACCATCGGTCAGTGGACGGCGAGATTCGCCCACGGCATCGATTTGCTGCGCGTGCGCGTGGGCATGTACCCCGAATATCTCGAGCGGGCGGTCGAGGCGCACCGGCATGGCGGCGACGAGATCCCCCACAGCCACGGCCTCGCACGCATCACCACGCTGAAGCTCATCTCCGACGGTTCGCTCAACACCCGATCCGCCTACTGCTCCCACCCATATACCGGCATCGTGCCGCCCACCCGAGGCACGATGAGCTACAAACCCGAGGAGATCGAACGGTACATGAAACTGGCCAGTGACAACGGGTTCGACGTGGCCTGCCACGCCATAGGCGACGAGGCGAACAGCATCGTGCTCGACGCCTTCGAGCACACGGGAGCTGCCGGTGCCGTGGAACACGCCCAGCTGCTCAAACCCGAAGACGTCGAACGGTTCGCGAGGCTCGACCTCACCGCCAGCATCCAGCCGCAGCATGCCGTGGATGATCGCGATGTGATCCCTCGATACTGGGCCGACATGATCCGCGACGACGGACTCATGCCCTACGCCTTCCGCTCGCTGCACGACGCAGGCGTGCCGCTGCGGTTCGGCTCCGATGCGCCGGTGGCGGTGCTCGACCCATGGGTGGCGATTGCGGCTGCGGTGTATCGCACCGGAGACGAGCGCCCGGCCGACGATTCGGCTCAGACGCTCGACGTGCGCACGGCGATCGCCGCTTCCGCCTTCGGGCGTGGCACTCGGGTGGCGGCGGGGGATCCGGCTGACCTGGTGCTGCTCGACGCCGACCCGTTTGCGGCGGGCGGGCCGAACGGATCGGCGCAGGCGTTGCGCAACATGCCCGTGGCGGCCACGATGTGCGCCGGCCGATGGACGTATTCCACGCTGTGACTCCCCGCGTTGCCGTGGTGTGATTGCGCCACGGCACTGTGACCGCGACATCGTGGTGTGATGGTGCCGTGGTGTGATGGTGCCGTGGTGTGATGGTGCCGCGGTGCCTCCGCCGATCCGTCGAACCGGCTCCTAAGATGGATCGTAGGGTCGGCGGCGCTGCCGGCCGTAATGACCGCAAGGAGGTTGTCATGGATACGATGCAAGTGATCACCACGCGAAAGACCTGCCGTTCGTTCACCGACGAGCCGGTCACCAAGGAGCAGATCCAGACGATTCTGGAGGCGGCGAACGCTTCGCCGATCGCCATGCATGATTTCGAGGCCGTGCAGATTTCGGTGATCAGCGACCGTAAGGCCATTGACGCCATCGACGCGCTCGCCGGTGCGAATGGCGGCCGTATGGGCACCGGCCCGACGTATCGGGCGCCGGTGCTGATTCTGGTCTCCGGTTCCGAGGACGGCATGGAGCGGGGGACGAACTACTGCAATGCCGGATGCATCATCGAGAACATGCAGCTGGCCGCCACCGAGCTTGGTCTGGGCAGCGGATATGTTCTCGGCGTGATCAAGAGCCTGCAGCAGCATCCCGAGATGTTCGCCGCGCTGGGCGTGGACGAGGGGTTCGTGCCGGTTTCGGCCATGACGCTGGGGCATCCGGCCGATCCGGATCTGCTGGCCGAACCGCGCGAGGCCACCACCGCGAACATCATCACGCATTTCATCTGATCGCCGGGCCTCGTCGGGGTCCGAGCACCTGTGGGGTCTGCACATCCGTGGTTTTTCGGGAGTCGGCGCGGTTCGGGTGCCGATGGATTTAAAACTTGAGTCTGTATCACTCAAGTTTTTCACTGTGGGTAAACATTGATGACGGTTCCCGCCGAGCGACCTATAACAGGAATTGCAAGGCGAAGGTGGGAGCCCGAGATAAGGGCTCCGGAAGCGGCCACGAAAACAGATCGCCGGCCGACCGAAAGGCTCCGGCCGGCGATCTGAAGCCAACCCGCTTCTCCTCCGGATATGAAGGAGTACCGATTATGGCGATGTTTCCGGCTTTGATGAATGACATGATGTTCTCGGATCTGTTCGATGATCCGTTCTTCGGTGATTGGCGTGGCACCCGCAATGCCGGTCAGGATATGCAGAACGGTCAGGGTCTGATGTCGATGAACTCCATGATGAGCACCGACGTGCGCGATATGGGCGACAAGTACGACGTCGATATCGATATGCCGGGGTTCAAGAAGGACGATATCAAGATCGAGCTGAACAACGGTTATCTGACCGTCACGGGCTACAAGAACAGCGCCACGCAGACCGGTGCCGATACGGCCGATGCGAACGCCGCCGCCAATGGCGGTCAGGCTTCGGGTGCCGGTGCCGAGGATGGCAAGTGGCTGCGTCGCGAGCGCTACAGCGGTGCGTGCTCTCGTAGCTTCTACGTGGGTGACGGTCTGAAGGAGACCGATATCCACGCCAAGTACGAGAACGGTACATTGTGCCTGACCCTGCCGAAGATGGACGCTCAGCCTCAGGTAGAGCAGAAGCACACCATCGCCATTGAGGACTGAGTCCGTTAAGAAAACGATCCTTACTCGGCTTCCCCCCCCCTGTGGGGGAAGCTGTCTGCCTCCGGCAGACTGATGAGGGTGATGTAGGCGACGCTTCGTGTAATACAGACAATATCGACATGACTTGCGGGTCTGTGGGGAGTGATCCCCGCAGACCCTTTGTCGTTTCCGCCGCCCGCGGCCCCTCATCCGTCCGGCTGCCGCCGGTCACCTTCCCCTCCAGGGGAAGGCAAGGAACAGGCCCCTACGCCAGATGCTCGCGGCAGGTCTGGCCGAGCCCTCGGGCCAGACGGATCGGATCGAGGATTTCGTCCAGCTGTTCGGCGGGCAGGGCGGTTCGTTCTCCGGCCACCTCGCGTACGGTCCGACCGCTTTCCACGGCTTCCTTCGCGATGTCGGCCGCGTGCTCGTACCCGATGTACGGGTTCAGCGCCGCGGAGATCGACGGCGAGGATTCGGCGTATCGGCGTCCCGTGGCCACATGCACTTCGATGCCTTCCACGCAGTTCCTGCGGAACACGTTCATTGCGCGGGTGAGCAGCGTCATGCCGGTGAGCAGTTCATGCACCATCAGCGGGTCGAAGGCGTTGAGCTGCAGCTGGCCTTCGGCCACGGCCCAGTTCACGGTCACGTCCATGCCGAAGATCGTGAAGCAGCACTGGTTGACGCATTCGGGGATCACGGGGTTCACCTTCGCGGGCATGATGCTCGACCCGGCCTGTCTTGCCGGTACGGTCAGATCGTTGAATCCGGCGCGCGGGCCCGAGTTGAGCAGTCGCAGATCGTCCGCGGCCTTCTTCAGGTGCACGGCGAGGTTCTTGATCGCGGCCGAGGTGGCCACGTAGGCGCCCATGTCGGTCATGGCGGCCACCGGATCCGGTGCGGTGGTGACGGGCAGCCCGGTGATGCGGGCCAGATGGTCGATGGCCGATCGGCGGAATCGCAGATCGGCGCAGATGCCGGTGCCGATGGCGGTGGCGCCGAGATTGAGCACGGCGAGCTGCGGCACCACGCGGTCGAAGGCGTTGAGATCGGTTTTCAGCAGCGTGGCGAAGGCGTGGAACTCCTGGCCGTAGGTCATCGGCACGGCGTCCTGCAGTTGCGTGCGTCCGATGGTCACGTCCTCGATGTGCCGGTCGGCGAGATCGTGGAAGGCCTTGGCGAGCTTCTTGGCGCTTTCCGCCAGCGGGCCGATCGCATCGATCAGCGCGAGCTTGCAGGCGGCCGGATAGGTGTCGTTGGTGGACTGCGAGTGGTTCACGTCGTCGTTGGGGTGGATGTACTCGTAGTCGCCGCGCGGTCGGCCGGCGAGTTCCAGCGCTCGGTTGGCGATCACCTCGTTCATGTTCATGTTCGCGGACGTACCCGCACCGCCCTGCATCACGTCCACCGGGAACTGGTCGGCGAGTTTGCCGCCTTCGATCTCCTCGCACGCCTTGCGGATCAGCCGGGATTTCTCCGGGTCGAGCAGGCCGAGCTCCTCATTGGCCGCGGCGCAGGCGCGCTTCACCGTGGCGTAGGCGCGGATCAGTTCGGGATGTTGGGCGTCGGTGATGCCGGAGACCGGGAAGTTGCCGATTGCGCGCTGCGTATGGATGCCCCAATACACGTCGGCCGGCACTGCCATCGAGCCGATGCAGTCGTGTTCGAGCCGGGTGTTCGTCGTTTGCGTCTTCTGTGTCTGCTCCGCCATGATGTCCTCCATGTGTGCTGATGACCGCATGTGTTTGATGGTCGTCGTTCGTCCGCGCTTTCGCCGCAGGCGCTTCCCTATCGGTCTTCTGATGTTCATCATGACCGAATGCCGCATGAAACACCATAGTTCAGCTGCGAAAGAAATGCGACGCAGATCACGGATCGGTTGCATCGGCATCGCGGTGTCCTCATCATGACTGCAGTGGGTGATGAGATGGTTTCCGGTGATGAGATGCCTTCGAAGCACAATATGACAGGGATGGTCATAAGCGACGAGAGGAAGTTGAGAACGGTATGACTGCGATCAGCCAATCAGTGGAAAGATCGGTGGAGACGCCGATCGGTCGGATGGTTATGACCTCCGACGGCGAATCGCTGACCGGACTGTGTCTGGAGCATTGGTGGTGGCGTGCGTCGGACGCGCGGTGTGGATCGGGTTCCTGTGGAGAGGGTCGCGGATCGGCGGAAAACGTGTTCGACCTCACGCGACGCTGGCTTGACGAGTATTTCGCGGGGCATGATCCGGGATTCACGCCGCCGTTGAATCCGCAGGGCAGCGCGTTTCGGCGCGAGGTGTGGGCCGTGGTCGCCGAGATTCCCTACGGTCAGACGATGAGCTATGGCGAGATCGCCGCCGAGCTGGCCGAACGCCGGGGTGGACGGCGTATGGCCGCGCAGGCGGTGGGTGGTGCGGTGAAGCACAATCCGATCACGATCATCGTGCCGTGTCACCGCGTCGTCGGTGCCGGTCGGTCGTTCGGCGGATACGGCGGCAGGCTTGACGTCAAGGCCGCGCTGCTGGAGCATGAGGGGGTTGATCTCACCCGGTTCGATCTGCCGGAATCTTGAGGTCGGCGTTTGAAGGACGTTCGGTGAATCCGGTTGGAAGTTGATGAATCGCGGGTTGCTGATTGGTTGACAAAAGGTTGCAAACACTGGGTTTTCTAAGAGAGTCAATATTCTTTATTCTGCTACGAAAAGCCGATCGGGTATAGGGTTTTACCCTTTGGCGTAACCAGTTTCAAAAGCTGTTCTCTGGCGTCCAGAGCTCCTACCATAAGGGGTATGAGCATTCCAACTGAATATCCAATGAAGCAATATCTCGGTGGCATCGTTGAGGCTGTTAAGGCTGCTCCCGGCAATACCGCCAATCCCAATGACGTGGAGACCATTCGGTTCTACGGCGAGCTGGGGAACGACGCCCCTGATTCGCAGCTGCCGAACGTGCTGGTCGCCATCGCCCGTGTGACCCGCGCCGTTTCCGAAGATGCCGATGCCAAGGCCAAGTTCACCGCGGCCGATGGTTTCTCCTACGTGAAGAAGGCGCAGAGCGCCATCATGGCCACCTTGGACAAGGAGTCCGAGGATCTGGTCAAGAAGCGCGGCTGAATTTCTTCCTCCCCAACCGCGCTGAACCCGGTCGATGTGGTGCATGCCACGGCGACCGGGTTTTTTCATGCCAGAGTTTTGTTAGGTACCTCGCTTTAATCTGCAAGGCACCTAACAAAGAACCACGGTGCTCGCGTGCCATTATGCTGCGGGACCATGTGGATATGGGGAAATGATTGGGGATATCGATGGAATCTCATGAAATGAGCGACGTGCGGATTGCGGAGCTGTTCCATACGGTGGCGCGGATGAGCCACCGTCGAGACGTGGCAAGAAAAGGGTCGCCGATCTATGGCAGCGGACAGTATCGATGCCTGCTCACGATCGAAGGACTCGGCGAAGTCAGCCAGCGGAGGCTCGCGGCGGTGCTGGGAATCCGGGCCGCTTCGCTCAGCGAACTACTCGGCAAAATGATCGCCCGCGGCTGGGTGCGACGGACGCCACACCCGCAGGACGGCCGAACCTACCTGATTGCGCTCACCGAGGAAGGCCATGCCGAAGCGATCCGTGTGCGGTCAATGGATGGGGGCTCCGCCCACGAGCTGCTTGAAGCACTGAGCGACGACCAGCGCCGACAATTCGCCGAGATCCTGGAAGCCATTCGCGACCACTATATGCAGCTGCGCGGCGAGGAGGCGTGACATGGCCGACACGAACCACGAATCCCCGGCGCTGTCCGCGGCCACAACGGCCAACGAGACGCATCGGCTGCCGGAACGCCGTCGCACGATGATCTTCATCAACATCATGCTTTCCTGCATCGCCGCCACCACAATGGCCACTGCGCTCACCACCGCGTTCCTGATCACAAGGTTTCCCACCAAGCGCCTGTACCTCATCGGCGCGGCGTTGTTCATCCTCGGATCGGTCGTCTGCGTGCTGTCGTCGTCGTTCCCGATCATCATGATCGGCCGCGTACTTCAGGCCGGAGGAAACGCCCTGCTCACCGCGCTGCGTACCATCGCCGGCGCAATAGGGCAGGCGGTGTTCGTCGGGCTGATGGGCGTGCTCAGCGCACCCGAGGCGGCCACCATGCAAGGCCTTAATCTGACCTTCCTTGCTATGGGGGTCAGTGTCGTACCGTTGGTGCTGATACCACTGGTGTTCCTACGGGTGAAGCGGGGCTGACGGCTGATCTTCCTCAGTGAACGATCAGGTATTGCACGCAAAAACCGAGGTAAGTGCGGAGTGGTTCATAAGGGGCGTCCAAGTGGGTTTTGCGGCTCGTGGGGTCTAATGAAGACTCGAACGCAGAACCGAATGCTTCGGGCGGCGGCAGTTCCGTCGCCCGCATGACGAAAGGACCCATCATGACCAGCTCCCTGACCGATTCCCTGACCAGCTCGATGACCGACCGTCGGACCGATACGGACGCACGTCAGATCGAATTTCCGGCCGATCGCCGAACCGTCTTCGTCTCCACCCAGCCCGGCACCATCGCCGTGACCGGCCGAACCTTGTCGTTGCGGCATATCGCCGCTGCGATAGCCTATAGTCCCGGTTTGGCTCATAGTCCTAGTTCCTCCCACGGTCCGAACTTATCCCGTAGGGCCGGATTCCACCGTTCCGGGACGACCAAGCTTGCGCGGACATGATCCGCGAATCCGGTGCGCCGCGTGATCTTCAGGTGGGTGCCGTCGGTGTTTCCCCGCTGACATTCATCGGTGAGGACGCCGACGGCACCGCAGAAATCATCGGTGTTTCCGCTGTCGCCGCATGGTGATTTTGCCGGAGTGGTGATGACTGGAAACTGGCGTGACACGCCGATGTGTTGTCATTGGGTTGAAAGTCGTGTATATTACCTCTCCGTTGCCTGTTAAGGCGACAGACTGCGGACATAGCTTAGTTGGTAAAGCGCGACCTTGCCAAGGTCGAGACCGCGGGTTCGAGTCCCGTTGTCCGCTCGCAACCGGGCGGTTGGCGCAGAGGTAGCGCACTTCCCTGACACGGAAGGGGTCACAAGTTCGAATCTTGTATCGCCCACGAATGCGAGGGGAGCCTCGCGTTTCTTATATCCGAAGCAATTCGGGCGATTGGCGCAGCGGCTAGCGCACTTCGTTCACACCGAAGGGGTCGCAGGTTCGATTCCTGCATCGCCCACACAGATTCGTGCCGGTCAAGTGACCATAGTTCAATCGAACGACTCTTCTTCTCCTCGATGTTGCATCAAAGACAGTGCTTTATCTCGCCGTATCGGTTTGGCGGGAGAGTCGGCGAATCAATTGATATTGCATCGTGAACGAAGGTTTTGTCAATCGAATGACGTGGCGCTATAACAGGTGACGTGAAAAACCCGGATGAGCGACTGATCACGCGGGACGTGGCGCTGGTGATGCTGGCCACGTTCTGCTTCATGGCCAGCAATACATTGTCCTCGCTGCTGATGGCGGGGTTTTCGGAAAGCCTTGGCGCCTCCGGTGCGATGATGGGGCTGGTCGCGGGCATGATGAGTCTCGTCTCCCTGTTCTGTCGCCCGATCGCCGGCAATCTGTCCGACCGCGCCAGCAAAAGACTGCTGGTCGGCGTCGGCTCCGCCCTGTATCTGATATCGAGCATCTGGTATGCCACGGCTTCAAGCCCGGTATCGCTGCTGCTCGCCCGCATGGTCAACGGTGTCGGATTCGCCTGCTGCTCGGTATGCCTGGCGACGTGGATGTCGTTACTGCTGCCGATACGTCATATGGGAGCCGGCATGGGACTGTATGGCACCACGAATGCCCTGGCCATGGCGCTCGGCCCCGCCACCGGCATCACCATGCATCGGCTGATCGGGTACCGTCACACGTTCATCATTTCCATGGTCATGGCCATGCTGATGGTGATATCCGTGATGTTCATCAAGAATGGCGGTCATCCGGTCGCCAAACCCGCTCCTCGACGTCGTTTTTCCCTGCGCAGTATTGTGGAGCCGCGAGTTGTGCCGCTGTCATTGGTGTTCATGCTGTTCGCGATTCCGTATTTCGCCACGCAGTCGTTCATCGTCATCTATGCGAACACCAGGCATCTCGCCGTCGAGGTGAGTCTGTTCTACCCCTGCTATGCCGTGGCGCTGCTGATCATGCGCATCGGGTTCCGAGACTGGTTCGATCGTAAAAGCTTCCGGTTCTTCCTCGTCGGCTGCTCGGCTGCGATGCTCGGGTCGCTGCTGTGTCTTGATTTGATGACCGGTAATGTGCTGCTGCTGCTTGCCGCCGTGCTGATGGCCGCCGCCTACGGCGTGATGAGCTCGGTCACACAGGCGCAGGCCGTGATCATCGCAGGCAAGGCGCGCAGCGGCATCGCCAACGCCACCTACTATGCGGGCATCGATCTGGGGATGACGCTCGGTCCTGTGCTCGGCGGCATGCTGTACGGCGGTGTGCCGATCGCCTGGTTCTACCCACTGTTCATGCTTGTCATGCCTGCCGCCTGGCTGCTGTACGCTGCCAGCGCCGGATATGTGCATGGAGGTGGGGCGGGATCCGCCGTCTGACGTTGCGTCAGCGATTGCCGCTGCGCTACCGGCTGACGCTGTGGGCCAGATTGATCTCGATGGCCAAGCGATAGTAGTCGATCAGTCTGTCCACCATCGCCGGCCAGGTGCGAGCCTGTACGATTCGGTGACCGGCCGTCCCCATACGCTTACGCAGGGAATCATCCGTAACGAGTGTCTCCACGCAGCGGTGCAGATCCGCGTCGTCCTGCGGGTCGAACAGCAGACCGCTTTCACCTTGGCGGACCAGATCGATCGGGCCTCCGCTGTCCGGGGCGATCACCGGCAGACCGCTGGCCATGGCCTCCTGAATCGTCTGCCCGAACGTCTCCTCGGCTCCGGTATGCGTGAAGATATCCAGCGCGGCATAGGCGTCGGCCAGATCGTCGCCGTGCAGCATGCCGGTGAACACCGCGTTCGGCAGCTGCTCATGGAGTTCGGCCTCGCAGGGGCCGCCGCCGACCACAACCAGCTGCACGTCGAGATCGGCGAGCACGGCAAGCCGATCCACCTGCTTTTCCGGGGCGAGACGACCCACATAGCCGACGACGGGAACCGTGCCGTCATGGCTCCACTGGCGGTGCAGCTCCTGAACGTTGGGCGTGCTGCGCCGTTCGGGGGTGAACAGCGTCGAATCCACGCCGCGACCCCAGATGCGGATGAGTTTCGGATCAACGCCGAAGGATTCCAGACGCTGCCGGGCCTGATCGGTGGGGGCGAGCGTGAGTGTGGAGAGATTATGCATCTGCGCGATACGATCCGCCACGATCTGTTCGGCCTTGTCTCCGGCGGCCTCGCCGATTCGGCGCAGCCAGCCATTGTGGTGTGGAGTGGGACGGGGATCGACGCCATCGATGGTTTGCCGGGCGAATCGTCGGGCGTACTGGGCCACGTCGGTCTGGTAGATCGCCACCGTGGGCACGCCGAGCTCCTCGCCGGCGATCAGCGCGGCATGGCCGAGTTTCGAGATGGGAGCCGCGATATGGATGATGTCGGGTTTCGGGCCGTTCTTGATCTCCTGGATCACCGGGGTTTTCGTGCAGATGGCCACGTTGAAGTTCTGGATCGGCCACGAAGGCTCCTCGGTCACCGGGAAGCCGTCGTATGTGCCTCCCTCCGGTGCCGGCTGTGGTGCGATCACGCGGGCGTCGAATCCGCGCTCTGCGAAGCGGTCGAGAATGCGTTTGACGCTGCCGCTGACGCCGTTGGTCTGCTCCAGCGAGGATTCGCTGACGATCAGCACGGAAAGGCGGCGGCCCTCATACGAAGCATCCGCCTGCGCCGATGCCGTCTGATCCTCGCCGACGCGCGGCGCGTCTGTATGTGTGGACATGAATACTCCCGATGAAAGAATCTTCCTTCCATCGTAGATTTGCCGATAGGGGCTATCCGACGCTATGGATGAACGCCCCGTAAATTCTTCGGTGCATGATGTGCTGCACTGGGAGGTCCCCTCATCCGTCCGGCTTCGCCGGCCACCTTCCCCCAGGGGAAGGTAAGAAACGTTGCGCGTCGGCTTCGCCGGCCACCTTCCCCTCAAGGGGAAGGCAGGAAACGTTGCGCGTCGGCTGCGGCGGATGCCTTTTCCCGGTGGGAAGGCTGGAAGGATTATGCGCCGCCATGCCGCAAACCCTTGGAATCGCAGGGATGCAACCGATGGTTGCGTGGGGTTTTTGGGTTGCGATTCGCCGATGCAACCTCAAGATGGTGGTGGGCCTTCGGCCGGTCTGCGGCCGATGTCAGTAGCCGGAGTCGATGAACACCCAGCCGTGGGCGGCCTTCGGCGAGGAGGGGGCGTAGGCGTAGGTGTCCGTCCAGCCGGTCTGCTCGTCGGTGCCGAAGCTGCCATCGCCGCCGGTGGGACATTGGAAATCGGATTGGAAGATGACGACGCGGTCCATGCCATACGTATCGATGGCATCCGACATGGACGAGCTGGAACCGGGGGAGTCGATGGTCATCTGGTGTTCGAGTCTGAGCTGTTCGTTTGACCATGCCTCGTCGTAGCGGATGCGGTCCATTCGGCAACCGTGCCAGTCGTGGTGTTTGCGGTCCAGCATCACGCCGATCGCATCGTCGATCTGACGATGGGTGAATTTGTCGCCGGTTCTGATCGCGTACTGCGTATGGCTGACGTCCAACGGACGGCTTGGCAGCCAGAGCATGGCATAACCGACGTATCCGATGATGGCGGCCAGCACCAGGACCGCCGCGATGTCGACCGTTCGAGGTCTTGATCTGAACGAATGACGGTTTGATGCGTTCATGCGTACAGTATACGATCGCGCGGCCTGTGGTGAAGGTGATGGGGCAGTGATGGATTCCTGAATTCGAGCGAGTGCGGAACGGCGTGGAGCAGCGATACGGCGATATGCGGTTTCGGTGGCCCACCCTCAGTCCGCCTCAGGCGGACAGCTCCCGCCGACGGGAGCGGCATTGCCTGCAACGTGGGCACTCGCTCCCGCTGGCGGGAGCTGTCACGCGCAGCGTGACTGAGGGTGGGCACTCGCTCCCGCTGGCGGGAGCTGTCACGCGCAGCGTGACTGAGGGTGGTCAAGTGACTGGATGTGGCCGGATAAGTCAGCGTGACTGAGGGTGGTCAAGTGACTGGATGTGACTAGATGAGCCAGCGTGACTGAGGGTGGCCGGATGAGCCGCAGCTACGCCGTTTTCGTCGGATCCTTCTGCAGGGTGAGGAACACCAGCGCCACGACGAGCAGGATGGCGATGGAGAGCACGCCGAAGCTCGCGTTGCCGGTGAGGGTGGTGGTCGTGGCCACGAGGAAGGTGCCGAGGATCGACGCGGTCTTGCCGAAGATGTCGTACAGGCCGTAGTACTCGTTGGCGTGATCCTTGGGGATGATCTTGCCGTAGTACGAACGGCTCAGTGCTTGGATGCCGCCCTGGAACATGCCGACCAGAATGGCGAGGATCCAGAACTCCAGCGCCGCCTTGAGGAAGAACGTGGCGAAGAACACGATGCCCATGTAGGCCACCACAGCCACCGTGATCATCGGTTTGCAGCCGAAACGGCCGGCCAGACGGCCGTAGATGATCGCGCAGGGGAACGCCACGAACTGGGTGACCAGCAGCGCCACCACCAGCTGGGTGGAGTCGATGCCGAGCTGCGTGCCGTATGAGGTGCTCATCGAGATCACCGTGTTCACGGCGTCGATGTAGAAGAAGAACGCCACCATGAACATCCACAGCGGCTTGTTCTTCACGAGTTTGCGCAGCGTGCCGGCGAGCTCGGTGAACGTGCCGCGCACGGCCTCGCGCGTGTGCTCGCGGGTGGCGCGGTAATGCACCTGACGGTAGCTGGTGATCAGCGGGATCGTGAACGCCACCCACCAGACGGCCGTGATGACGAAGCTTGCGCGCGTGCATGCCGTGGTGGACCAGCCGAACAGCGCCGGGCCGCCGAAGATCAGCGCGATGCAGGCGATGAACGGAATCGTGGAGCCGACGTATCCCCAGCCGTAGCCATGCGAGGAGACCTTGTCCATGCGCTCGTTGGTGGTGGTGTCGATGAGCATCGAATCGTAGAACGTCAGCGAGCCGTTGAGACCTATGGTGGCCAGCACGTAGACGACGAGGAACGGCAGCCAGGTGAGCGGCAGGGCCATCGCGCAGCACATCACCGCGCCCGTGCCGAAGAAGCCGAGGAAGAACTTGATCTTCATGCCCTGCACGTCGGCGATCGAGCCGAGCAACGGCATCAGCAGGGCGATGACCAGCGAGGCGATGGTCTGCGCGTAACCCCACGCAGCGACGATGTTGCCGTCATCGGGCATCAGTGACTTCGCGTAGATCGGAATCACCGCGGTGGAGAGCAGTACGAACGCCGAATTGCCTACGTCGTAGATGATCCATTTCTTTTCGCGGGCGGAGAGCCGGTCGGTGGGTTTGAGTTGCGTGCGGCCGTCGGCAGGGAAATTCGTGTCGGACATATTGCCTCCTCATCGCAGATCGCCAAATTTCATCGTAAAGGTACGAGCGGTGTGCGATGAACGCCGATCATGAACGGACGGTGAATTGCCGGAGGATTGCGTGATTCGGCGATTGCGTTCAGAGAACGTTCGGTGCTCTTCAATGAAGTCACGTACACTCGAACAGTATGACGTCACCACAGCCTGAATCGAATCATTTCCCCGAACCCGATTCCTCCGCGGAACGGAATCGTTCCGGTGAATCGGGATCATCCGCCGATCCGCAATCCGGGGCACGGGAATCCGACTCCTGGCAGCCTGAATCCCCGCAGCCGGGCCTCGGTCCGCAATCCGGCCCACGGATGGGATCCGGGGCGCAGACGCAATCCGGCCCACAGGCGAATGGCCGCTTCCGCTCGCCGATCGATCCGTATCTGTCCGCCGATCAGCCGGCTGCACAGTCTTACCCGACGCAACCGTATGGCCAGCAGGTTCCGTATGGCCAGCAGGTTCCGTATGGTCAGTCGCCGTATGGTCAGGCACAGTATGATCAGCGGGTTCCGTACGGTCAGGTTCCGTACGGCCAGCCGCAATCCCGGTATGGGTATGGGCAGACTCCCCAATCGTATCCTGCGCAGCCACAGTCGTACGCCTCGGAGCCATACTCGACTTCATACGATCAGTATGGTCGGCCTCAGACCGCTCAGTCCCCGTACGGTCAGCCGTATGGTCAACCCCAATATGGTCAGTCCCCGTATGGCCAGCCGCAATACGGCCCATACGGCCCGGCGCCCATGCCATATCCCGCGCCGGCCGTCGCCCCGGGCGTGCCGAGGGAGATCAACGGCATCCAACCCGCGCAGACCGACGATCGCGGACGGTCGTTCCCTACGGTGAACCTGCAGTGGACCCGCAAGGCGTTCTCGCGCATCGGCTGGGCGGTGCTTGCCCTGCTGCTGATCACCAATGTGGCCGCGTCCATCTTCGCCGAAGGCCTCAATGCGGTGTTCCCCGGGCTTACCGGCAACGGTTCCGTGCAGCTGCTGCTGTCCGCCGTGCCGCAGTATCTGATCGCCTTGCCGATCACGCTGGCGATCCTCAATACGCTGCGTCCCATGCCGCCTCGGCCCGTCGCCGGCGATCCCGATGCCAGGCCGGGCGTCGGTCGCTATCTGTCGTTCTTCGTCATGGGCGTGCCGATCATGATGGTCGGCAGTCTGCTCGGGTCGGTGATCTCCGACATGCTCTCCGCCGGTCAGGCCTCGAACGCGCTCGACGAGGTAGCCTCCGACAACTCCATCGGTGGCATCATCCTGCAGTTCGTGGTGTTCGTGGTGCTTGCCCCGCTGGTCGAGGAGTATGTGTTCCGCAAGCAGATCATCGATCGCACCCGTGTGTACGGCGAGGGCCTGTCCATCATCTTCTCCGCCCTGATCTTCGGCCTCATGCACGCCAACTTCTACCAGTTCTTCTACGCCTTCGGCTGGGGACTGCTCTGGGGATACGTATATATGCGCACCGGTCGTGTGCGCTATACGATCGGCTTGCATGCGCTGGTGAACCTCCTCGGTGGCATCGTGTCCCCTATGGTGCTCGACGGGCTGAATTCCGTGGCGTGGACCGTGCTGGAAACGGGAACCGCCCATGAGCGTCAGGCCGTGCTGCGCGAAAGCTGGCCGGTCATGGTGGCGCTGGCGGTGTACATCCTGGCGATGATCGCGCTCTTCGTGGCCGGCGTGGTGCTGCTGATCATCCGGCGTCGCGGATTCGTGCTGCGGCCCGCCCCGCAGGAGCTGCTGCCGGGCAATCGGGCGCGGATCGCGTTCGGCAACGCCGGGGTGGTGGTGTTCGTGGTGCTTACGGTGATGGTCATGCTGATCGTTCCCGTGATCTCCGGGCTGGCCGCCTACGCCTCCTGACCGGCTGATGTGTGCCCTGACCGGTGGATGCACGCCGGGGGATTCCGGGCGAGTCATGGGTTCGGTAGAATGTGAAAGACTCGGCATGATACACGCATTATTTGCTTCTTTGCGGATTTCGCGGTAACATCGTGAAGTTGTGTGTTCAAGCCGGGGATTTCCCGACGGGGACACGGGAAGACTTGAACAAACAGTAAGTCAGAGGAGTCCATCATGGCAGCTCGTTGTGCAGTGTGCGGCAAGGGTCCGCAGGTCGGATACACCGTTTCTCACTCGCATATCCGCAACAAGCGCCGCTTCCTGCCGAACCTGCAGTCGGTTCGCACCTCCGTGGATGGCGAGAACGTTCGCCTGCGCGTGTGCACCTCCTGCCTGAAGGCCGGCAAGGTTCAGCGTGTCGCCTGATTGCGCATTGCGTAGCAACCGTAACCCTCGGAATTGCATGATTCCGGGGGTTTATTGTTAGTGCACCCGCCGATGACGTCAATCATCCGCTGATGATGTGCACCCGCTGGTGGCGGTCGCATCTCCGATCATCCGCAGTCAACGAAACGGGAGGTCCCATGGCTGTTTCACTGGATTCCGCGATCTCGTCGCTGATGACGAACAAACGACGGGTCGGTGCGCTCAAGTCGCTGGGCGTGACCACGCTCGGCGAAGCGTTGACGTACTACCCGTTCCGAGTGACCGATCCCGTGCCGGTGACGCCGATCGCCCGGATGCGCATCGGCATCAAGGCCGCGTTTCCGGCCACCGTGCGGCAATTGCGCGTGATGCCGATGAATGCCCGACGCGGATTCCGGGTGGAGGCGTTGGTGGACGATGCCGACGTGCAGGGCGAAGCGTCTGCGATGCCGGCTTCCGCGAGACTGGTGTTCTTTTCGCACAACAAGGGGTATGCGGATTGGATGGGCTCGCGGCTGAAGGCCGGTTCGGTGATCGTGGCGGCCGGCGAACCAAGCGAATTCAACGGGCAGCTGCAGTTCACCCATCCGGACGTGGTGGTGGTCAGCGATCCGGAAGGCCATGCGGCGGAAGTCGATTCGCTGGAATCCGCACTGGCCAAGGTCTCCCGGCCGCAGCCGGTGTATCACGCCAGTTCGCGGATTTCCAGCGATCATATTCACGAATCGATTCTGGGATTCCTGCGCCTGCTCGCCTCCCAGGAGGCCTCTCAGGGTGGTTCGCCGGAGGGTGTGTCTGACCCTGCGGCTGCCAGCGAGGTCGGGTCGGTGTCCGCAAACTCGGTGTCCGCAAACGGTGTGCAGCCGCAGCCGGCGATCGACTCGGTTTCGATTGACCCTGCCTGCCTGGAGCAGACCATCGTCGATGTGCTGCCGGAATCGGTGCGGGAACGGAACCATCTGCTTCACCGGGCCGAGGCGTTTGCGGCCATCCACAATCCCGATTCGGTGCAACGGTTCCACGAGGGCATTCGTACGCTGCGATTCGAGGAGGCGTTCGTCTCCCAGGTCTCGCTGCTCAAGGCCCGTGCGGCCAGCGGTGAGATCGAGGCGTTCGCATGCCCCTCGCCCAACGGGGACGTGGCTTCGGCGAAGCAGCGGTTCATCTATTCGCTGCCGTTCGACCTCACCGGCGGCCAGCGGAAGGTGATTGACGACATCACCACCGATATGTCGAAATCGTCGCCGATGCAGCGGCTGCTGCAGGGCGAGGTCGGTTCGGGCAAGACGGTGGTGGCCGTCGCCGCCATGCTGCAGGCCGTCGACGCCGGTCATCAGGCGGTGCTGGTCGCGCCGACCCAGGTATTGGCCGAACAGCATTACGAGGGCATCTCCCGCATGCTCGATGGCATGGAGGGGGACGTTGTTCCGGTGCTGCTGCTCACCGGAGGCATGAAGCTCGCCCGACGCCGGCGCGTGCTGGCCAAGGCGGCCAGCGGCGAGCCGTGCATCGTGGTGGCCACGCACGCCGCGTTCTCCAAGACGTTCCAGGCGCCGAACCTCGCGCTGGCGGTGATCGACGAGCAGCATCGGTTCGGTGTGGAGCAGCGTGAGACGTTGCGGCGTAAGTCGGAGAAGGCTCCTCATCTGCTGGTGATGACGGCCACGCCGATTCCGCGCACCGCGGCGATGACATGGTTCGGTGATCTCGATATCTCCTGGCTCACCGAGCTGCCCGGCGGTCGCAAGCCGATCCGCACGGTGGTGGTTCCCGAGGCGGATGGTCCGATGATGGCCCGTATGTTCGTTCATATCCGCCGCCGAGTGGATGCGGGGGAGCGGGCGTATATCGTCTGCCCGCGCATCGAGGAGAATCCGGACGACGATGACGTTCCCGCCGTGGTGGCAGGTGGCGCTGTGGCCGGTGGCGCTGCGCCGGGCCGTGGTGAGGCGTCGAAAACCGGCTCCGGCAGGACGGCTAACCGGAGCCGCGGAGAGGAGACCGGTCTGTTCATCGAAGATCCGTTCGATGACGCTGGGGAGGACGGCGAAGCCAAGCCTCCGCTCCACTCCGTGGAGGAGATCTCCCGGCGTCTGGCAGGACTGCCGCAGTTCAAGGGCATCGCAATCGCCACGCTGACCGGTCGGGACGACGACGAAACCAAGAAACAGGTGATGGACTGGTTCTCCAACGGTGAAACGCCGGTGCTGGTGGCCACCACCGTGATCGAGGTGGGTGTGGATGTGCCGCAGGCCAGCTGCATCGTGGTGTTCGACGCCGACCGGTTCGGTCTCTCGCAGTTGCATCAGCTGCGAGGTCGCGTCGGCCGTGGCGGTACGAACAGCTGGGCGTTCCTGATCTCGCGTGCCGAGCCGGATTCCATTGCGGCTCAGCGGCTTGAGGTGATTCGCACGTCCACCGACGGGGCGGACATCGCGCAGGCCGATCTGGAGTTGCGCGGGGCCGGCGACGTGTTGGGCGACGCGCAGTCCGGCGGACGATCATCGTTGAAGCTGCTGCGCGTGGTGAAGGACGCCGATATGATCGCGCAGGCGCGTGAGCAGGCCCGCGAACTGCTTGATGCCGATCCGGATCTGGCCGGTGCCACGCAGCTGGCCGGCGCCGTGATTGATTTCACGCGCGGCAACGAGCGGTTCATCACCAGTACGTGACCGGGCGGAGTATGAGCCTTGCTTCCTGCCCTGCTTCCGGCCGTGCATAATGGGATCCATGCGTATTATTGCGGGACGATTCAAGGGTTTTGAGCTTACGGCGCCGAAGACCGGCACCAGACCGACCACCGACCGGGCCAAGGAGGCCATATTCTCACATTTGATATCCATCGGTGCGGTGGGTGACGCCCGAGTGCTTGATCTGTTCGCCGGCAGCGGCGCGCTTGGCGTGGAGGCGCTGTCTCGTGGCGCGAAATCCCTGGTCGCCGTTGAATCGGCGGGGCAGGCGGCGGGCCTGCTGAGCCGGTCGTTCAGCAAACTGAGGCAGTCTCGTGCCTGGACGGCCGATCTTAGCGTCCGTGCGGTGAAGGCCCGCGCGGAAAAGTTCGTCGCCACGCCCAATGGTCCGTTCGATCTGGTGTTCATCGATCCGCCGTATGCGTTCGAAACCGAGTCATGCAACGAGCTGCTGCGTGATCTGACGGCCAACGGCATTATCGACCCGCGTGGGGTGATCATGCTGGAACGGTCGGTTCGATCGGACGATCCGATGGCACCTGAAGGCTGGGAGATCACGCAGACCCGTACCTACGGCGAAACCGCCGTCTTCTATGTCGAACACTGTCTGGAGGAGTAGCTCCCGCTGGCGGGAGCTGTCAGGCTCTGCCTGACTGAGGGTGGTCGGGCTCTGCCTGACTGTGGATTCCTGACTGCTGTGTCGTTCGCCACCCCCAGTACGCCTTCGGCGTCCAGCCCCCCGCCGGCGGGGGCGAAGCTGGTGGGACGCCCGGCTCGTCATGCTCCTGCCGGTCCAGCCCCCGCCGGCGGGAGCGGTTCATACTTGCCTTCCCCCTTGGGGGAAGGTGGCCGGCGAAGCCGGACGGATGAGGGGCCTCGGAACGGATGAGAGAGGAACCGGCTCGACGGGACGGTCCGCTCCTAGAAATACCGCAGAGGAAGCCGGTCCGGGGGAATCTGACGTGGATGATGGCCGGAGACCTCCCAGCCGAGCAACATCAGCGTCTTGCGATCGGCCTTGCTCAACGCCTTGCAGTCGAGGCTTTCGATCAGATCGGGGCGGATGCGGGCCGTGCGCTCCAGAGCCTCGTCGCGGCGATAGCGGTCGACCTTGCCGTGGTCCCCGCTGGTGAGCACGTCCGGCACGGCGATGCCCCTCCACGAGGTCGGTTTGGTGAACTGCCGGTGTTCCAGCAGCGGATCGCCGGTATACGATTCCTCCACGATCGATTCAGGATTGCCCATGAATCCGGGCAGCAGACGCACGATCGCCTCGATCATCGCGCTCACCGCCACTTCGCCGCCGTTGAGCACGTAGTCGCCGATCGAATACTCGCGGACCTCAACGCCCTGCCGCGCGTAGTATTCCGGCACACGCGCATCGATGCCCTCGTACCGACCGCAACCGAATACCAGACGGCCGACCCGGGAAAGCTCGGTGGCGTCCCGCTGCGTGAACAGGGGAGCCGAGGGATTCGGAAAGATCAGAATCGGCTTGACCTTGACCTTGTCCGTGCCGGAGTCGGAGCCGGTGCCGGGTTCGTTTGCGGAGTCCATGCGGTCGCTGCCGGCCGGGTGCTTCGGCACCGGGAAGTCGTATTCCGGTACGTTGTAGCCGGCGTCCTCGCCGTACAGCGAATCCAATGCGGCGATCAGCTCCTCGGGGGTCTTTTTGGCGTCGAGCAGCTGACGGCGATTGGCGTCTTCCGTCTCTTCGGTGCTGCTGCCGTCGGGGTAGGAGCCGGTGCGCACGTTTTCGGTCTTATCGTCGGTGTCGTTACCATCGGCTCCAAGGTCGGCGCCGGATTCCGGCCGGTGGGCCGCCGATCCGTTTCGCTGATCGGCGGCCAGCGTGGCCGGATCCTGGGTCAGCGTGGGTTCGCCATCCGACTCCGTGAAGTCCACGGCGTTCATCCCCAGCAGATCATCCAGACACTGCGCCCACACCTCGGGCTTCATCACCATTCCCGCGCCGCCGCCAACGGGCGTGTCGTCCACGGAGTGATGCACGTCGTGCGTCCAGTCGCGCAGATTATGAGTCCGCACGTCGATGAGGCCACGTTCCTGCGCCTTGCCCAGCAGACTGAGCTTCAGCACGTCAAAATACTCCGGAAACACGGAAACGATGTCAATATGCATACGCTCCAGACTACCGGCCCCGCAAGTCAACGCGGATTGCGCGGCGCCCGCAGCTCGTACCGCCATGCGAAGGCGGCGAGCAGCAATGCGGCGATGCAGGTGAACGGGATGCCGGCGCCGGAGGAGAGCCGGTAGTTCATGGCGGTGGCGTTCAGCGTCATGCCGCCGATCGCGGCACCGATGGAATTGCCGAGATTGAAGCCGATCTGCACCAGCGCCGATCCGATCATCTCGCCGCCGCCTTCGCCCACATCCACCATGAGCAGCTGCTGCGGCGCGTTGACGAAGAACATGCTGAACGAGCACAGGAACGTCAGTGCCGCGGCGAGCGGCATCGAGCCGGGCGCGAGCATGACCAGCACCAGACCGAGGCAGCTGATGGACTGGCCCACGGCCGACGATCCGCCGTTGCGCCAGCGGTCGCCCAGCCGGCCGCCGCAGATACCGCCGACCACCATGCCGAAGCCGGCCAGTGCCATCAGCAACGGCGTGGCGCCCGAAGGGAATCCTCCGACCGTCGTGAGCCACGGCGACACGTAGCTCCACCAGCAGAAGATGCCCGTATTGCCGAGCAGCACCGCGCCGACGATCATCCAAGGGCCGGGCTTGGTCAGGAACCGGAACTGGCCGAGCAGACCGGCATCGTGAATGGCGGGTAGTCTCGGCACCCACAATCGCATGACCACGAGCGCGCCGATGGCCCAGACGCCGAGGAACGCGAAGGCGATGCGCCACGAGAGGAATTCGCCGACCATGGTGCCCAACGGCACGCCGAGCATGTTGGCGATGGTCTGCCCGGTGAGCGGAATCGAGACGGCGCTCGCTTCGCGACCGGGCTGTGCCAGCGCCTTGGCTACGATGGCCGCCACGCCGAAGAACGCACCGTGCGGCAGTCCGGAGATGAATCGGGCGGCGAGCAGCATGACGTAGCTCGCCGAGCATGCGGCCATCAGATTGCCGATGGCGATAAGGGCGGCGAAAGCGAGCAGCAGCGTGCGTGGCGGGATGCGCCGCCCGAACACCAGAAACAGCGTGCCGACGCAGACGCCGATCGCATAGGCGGAGATGAAATGGCCTGCGGTGGGGATGCTCACGCCCATGCTCGCCGCCGACTGCGGTAGCACGCCCATCATCACGAATTCCGCAGCGCCCAGTGCAAACGTGCCGAACGCCAGCGCCGTCAGTCCCCGGCTCGCGTGTTTCGTCATATGATCTCCTGATCTCCGTCTCTGTTGCGGTTGCATTCATCGTCATCGGATCGTCATCGGATATTCGGCCGAATCGATCATGGGTAGCCCGTTCCGCGATGTTGATGGCGATCTGACCGCGTAGAGGCCAAGTCGTCGTTCGATGGTGTTGCGGGATGGCTCTCATGGGTGTATATTACCAAATTAGTACAAGGTTGTACTTGTCAAACGGTACTGATCGATCAAGGTTAACCATGTAAATGCTGTGCGAAAGCCTTGATTTTTGTGTGCCATAAAGAACAACGTTGTATTAACGTCGGGCAATACCCGGCGAACAATCCACAATGATGTGAAAGGAACCTCAATGACCGCAACCACCGCCAGCCACGGCAACGACTCCAACCCGACCTCCACCGCCCACGCCAGACTCACCGTCGATTCGGCGTTCGAGGTGGCCCCCGTCAACGACCGACTCTTCGGCTCCTTCGTCGAGCATCTGGGACGCTGCGTCTACGAAGGCGTCTATGAGCCGAACCACCCCACCGCCGACGAGAATGGCTTCCGTCAGGACGTGATCGATCTGGTCAAGGAACTCGGCGTGACCACCGTGCGCTATCCCGGAGGCAATTTCGTCTCCGGCTATCGCTGGGAGGACGGCGTCGGCCCGAAGGAGAACCGCCCCCGTCGTCTCGATCTGGCCTGGCACTCCACCGAAACCAACGAGTTCGGCCTGCACGAGATGGCGAAGTGGCTGGAGAAGACCGGCGGCAACGAGCTGATGGAGGCCGTGAACCTCGGCATGCGTGGCACCCAGGAGGCCCTTGACCTGCTGGAATACGCCAACATCCCCGGAGGCACCGAACTCTCCGAGCGACGTCGTGCCAATGGCGCCGACGAGCCCTTCAACATCCGCATGTGGTGCCTCGGCAACGAAATGGACGGCGACTGGCAGCTCGGCCACCTCAACGCCGAGGACTACGCTAAGAAGGCGCGCATGACCGCCCTCGGCATGCGGCAGATCGACCCCGATCTGGAACTGGTGGCCTGCGGCTCGTCCAGCCACGAGATGCCGGCGTTCGGCGAGTGGGAGGAGACCGTGCTCACCCACACCTTCGATCTGATCGACTTCATCTCCTGCCACGCCTACTACTGGCCGAAGAACGGCGACGTCACCAGCTTCCTCGCATCCGGAGCCGATATGGACTCCTTCATCAAGGATGTGGCCGCCGCCATCGACGCCACCAAGGCCCGCCTGAAGTCCGACCACGAGGTGTACATCTCCTTCGACGAGTGGAACGTGTGGTATCAGGATTCCGAGCCGTCGAAGAACCCGGAGGGCATCGGCAACTGGCCCGAGCATCCGCACCTGCTGGAGGACATCTACTCCGCCGCCGATGCGATGGTGTTCGGCGATCTGCTCATCACCCTGCTGAAGAACGCGGACCGTGTGCATGCCGCATCCCTCGCCCAGCTCGTCAACGTCATCGCCCCGATCATGACCGTGACCGGCGGCGACGCATGGCGCCAGACCACCTTCTACCCGTTCTCGCTCACCGCCAAGCACGCCAAGGGCGGCACGGTGCTGGAGCCGAAGCTCGCCTCCGACCGGCACCACACCGACAAGTACGGCGACGTGGACACGCTGAACGCCGTCGCGGTCCGTGAGGCGGACGGTTCCCTCGCCGTGTTCGTGGCGAACCGCTCGGCCGATCAGTCCGGCGAGTTCGAGATCGATCTGCCCGACGACGCCTCCTACACCGTCGTGGAGGCGCAGACCCTGCACGACGACGATCCGGACGCGCGCAACACCGCCGACGATCAGAACCACGTCGTTCCCGCCGTCAACGACACCGCCGTCCTCGACGCCGCAGCCGGCACCGTGAAGGTGAGCGTGCCGCCGATCTCCTGGACCGTCCTGCACTGCCGCTGAGCGGTATCCTGCCATCGGATCCTCAAGGGAATGGACCAATCATGAACGCCATGGCTTCCTCATCCTCCGTCACGTCCCAATCCGCGTCCCGGCCCGCGGCCAAGCCCGCCCCTCACTCCTTCCGTCAGCCGCTGACCATCAAGGATTACATCGGCTACGGCATCGGCGACACCGCCATCAACTTCACTTTCGCCTCGCTCAACCTCTACGTGGTGTACTTCTACACCGACGTGATCGGTGTGGCCGCCGGCATCATCGGCACGGTCATGCTGTTCTCCCGGTCGTTCGACGGCGTGATCGACATGGTGGTGGGTTCTCTGGTCGACAAGACCCACTCCAAGTGGGGCAAGGCGCGACCGTGGCTGCTGTTCGGCTGCGTGCCGTTCGCATTGTTCACGATCCTGCTGTTCACCGTGCCGGCGAGCTGGTCCGAAACATGGAAGGTGGGCTACATCTTCGTTTCGTACAACCTGCTGATGATCGCCTTCTCCTCGATGGCCATCCCGTACGGCACGCTGAATTCCATGGTCACGCAGGACCGCGCCCAGCGTGAGGGACTCAACCTGTGGCGCATGCTGCTGGCCCAGGTGGGCGTGCTGATCGTCACCAACTGCACCTACCCGATGGTGCAGCTGTTCGGCGGCACCCAGATGGCCTGGGCCATCACCTACGCCATCCTCTCCTGCATCTCCGTGCTGCTGTTCCTCGTGGTGTTTAAGACCCAGAAGGAGCGCGTGCACACCTCCGAAATGGAGGAGCAGGTGCCGCTGAAGGAGAGCTTCGGCGCGCTGCTGCAGAACAAGTACTGGTTCCTCGCGTTCTTCTACTTCATTCTGCTCACCATCGCGCAGACCCTGTATCAGGGCGGTCTGGTGTACTACGCCAAGTACGTGCTGAGCAACGAAGGCATCGTCGGCGTGCTCACCTTCGCCTACCTGATCCCGACCATGGCGGTGCTGCCGCTGTGTCCGAAGCTGTTCGGCAGGTTCGGCAAGACGGCCTGCCTGCTGGTGGGCACGGTGGTGTATGCGATCGGCTTCATCATGCCGGTGCTCAACCCCACCAATCTGGAGCTGTTCGTCGTCGCGCAGGTGCTGCGAGGTCTGGGACAGGGGCCGATCACCGGTGCCGTGTGGTCGCTGTTCCCCGACACCATCGAATACGGCTACTACAAGACCGGCGTGCGCAACGAAGGTCTGCTCTACTCCGGCGGTTCGCTCGGCCAGAAGATCGGTTCCGGTCTCGGCACCGCATTGGTGGGGTGGATCCTCGCCTTCGGCGGGTACAACGGTCTTGCGGCCGTGCAGACCCCGAGCGCGATCAACGCGATCTACCAGATCTCCCTGTGGGGTCCGGCGATTCTGCTGGCCGTGTGCGTGGTGATCATGTGCTTCTACGACATCGACAAGCGATACGACGAGATCATGGCTGGCGTGGCGAAGCGGCAGGCCGAGGCCGAGCGGCGGAATGCGAATGCGCACTGATCGCAGTTGGGTACGGTGATCGCGATCCTGCGCCGTGAATAGCGGGCGCGGCTGAACGAGGAGATGTCGTTCGGCCGCGCTTTTCGTATGTCATCCCCTATGATGGGATGAGGACGAAGATTTGTACGATCGTACATAACGGATGGGCGGTCGGACGCCTCGGAAAGGTGAAGCCGATATGCGCAAGCGCGTGACCATCAAGGACGTTGCACGCGAGGCGGGAGTGTCCATCAAGACCGTGTCGAACGTGATCAACGATTCGGGCAGCATGCGACCAGAGACCCGCAAGCGGGTGAAGGCCGTGATGGATGCAATGGGCTATCAGCTCAACGTGTCCGCGCGATCGCTGAAAACCGGCCACACCAAGGTGATCGGCATCGCCGTCGAGGAGTTCAAGCCGTTCTTTCTGCATCTCATCAACGCGATTTCCGATGCGGCTCACGCCCATGGGTACGGGGTGATCGTCAACACCCACGGCGGGCGACTCCGGCAGTTCCAGCAGGAGGCGAACATTCTGGCCGCGGACGGGTGGATCCTGCATCTTTCGCCGCATGCCCGCGATGGTTTCATCCATTCATCGTGGAACAGGCCGACGGTGCAGGTGGGTGAATACTCGACTGCCGTGCATTTCGACACCGTGGCGATGTCGAACCGGGCCGCCATGGATCAGATGACCGGACGGTTCCTTGATTCGGGATGTCGCAGGGTCGGGGCGTTCGGTGCTCCTGAATCCCTGATCCCGGCGATTCACGCGGCCCGGAACGGTGAGATGACCGCGAAGGCCCTGCTGGACATGGTATTCGCCGCGGTCGATGGTGCTGCCGACTTGCGATTGCAGGGATTCTGCGACGCATTCGTCAAACGCGGAATGATGCCCGATTGGGATCTGATCTGCTGCGACGATGCGTGGTCCACCAGCCGGGCGTTCGACATGACCGGAGCGATGCTGGATCGGACGGCCTCTCCGGACGCGATGGTGTGCTTCACCGACGAGATCGCCATCGGCGTGCTGCACGCCTGCATGAGCCGCGGACTGCGCGTGCCCGGGGACGTACAGATCAGCGGGCACGACGACATCGACGAAAGCCGGTTCGTCAATCCTGCGCTCACGACGATCGACCCCACGCTGCGCGAATACGCCAATGTGGCGTTCGACATGCTGCTTGAGCGGATTCAGGGATACGATGGTCCGCCGCGGTTCCATATGACCGGATACACGCTGGTGGAGCGGGACTCCACGCGGCTTACCGGTCCTGCAGCAGTCCGTTCGGGGGAGTGAGCACGAGGTAGCCTTCGTCGACGTTCACCTCGGGCACGATCTCCTCGACGAACGGCACCAGCGATTCGGCGCCGCTCGGCTCGGTGACGGTGAGCAGCCACTGGGCCGGATTCTCCAGCACGTCGGTCACCTTGCCGGCGATCTCGTAGCTGCCGGTTGGTTCGGTCTCGTAATCGGCGTAGATCCGCGCCTCCAAGCCGATCAGCTCCTCGGCGTAGAAGCCGTCGTCCTCATCCGACTCATCGGAACCGGCGCCGAACTCGTGGCTCGGCTCCACATACAGATCGGTGCCGTTCAACGCTTCGGAGGCGTTGCGGTCGGTCACGCCGGCGAACAGGACGATCCAACGGTCCCTGAACTTGCGGGAGCGTACGACGCGAAACTCGCGACCGTCGCGGGAAAGCAGCACGGAGTCGGGAGAGAACCGCTCCTCCGGCTCGTCGGTGAAGACGCGCACGTTGACCTCGCCCTTGAGCCCCTGCGCACGCCCGATACGACAAACCCTCAGCAGTTCACGCTGCTGAGGGTTGTCTGAGGAATGTTCAACCGTCGTCACGTTGGACGTCGTCGTAATCGCCATCGTCGTAATCCTTGAGTCCTCGGAAACTAACCCTTGCGGGCTACCATCCTAGCAATCAGGAACCGACAGGCGGACGATCAACGGGTGATCAACGAACATCCATGATGTCGACGCGCACCTTGTGGTCGGCCAGAGCCTGCACCACGGTGCGGATCGCGTTCGCGGTGCGACCGCTGCGACCGATGACGCGGCCGATGTCCTCCGGGTTCACCCGCACGCGAAGCAGTTCGCCGCGGTTGTTCTCGTGGGAGCGGACGGATACGTCATCCGGGAAATCGACGATGTTCTTGATCAGGTGTTCGACGGCTTCTGCGAGCATGATTACTCAGCCTTCTCCTCGGCGGCCTCTTCGGCCGGAGCTTCTTCGGACTCGGCGGCGGCAGCGGCCTCGGCCTCGGCCTTGGCCTTCGCCTCGGCTTCGGACTTGGCGGCCTTCAGCTTCTGAGCCTCATCGGCGGCAGCGGCCACGCGAGCTTCGGCGTCGGGACCTTCCTCGGCGACCTTCAGCGTGCCTTCGGCACCCGGCAGGCCCTTGAACTTCTGCCAATCGCCGGTGATGTTCAGCAGCTTGAAGACGGCTTCGGTCGGCTGTGCGCCAACGCCCAGCCAGTACTGAGCGCGGTCAGACTTGATCTGGATCAGCGAGGGCTGCTTGTTGGGATCGTAGATGCCGATCTCTTCAATGGTCTTGCCGTTACGGGCCTTGCGGGAATCCATGACGACGACACGGTAGAAGGCGTAGTGCTTCTTGCCCAGGCGCTTCAGACGAATCTTGGTTGCCAAAATGGCTCTCCTTATCGGATAGGGTTGCGGGTTTTCGGTTTCTGCGTGGGGCACGGAATCCGAGAGCCCACGTGTCCTCGCTCCCCGGGGTGTAGAGGGCGCCACGGTTCGCGAATAACAACTAATTAGTATAACCACACTTTTCCGATAGGAAAACCCAAAGCGAGTGTTGATTCGCCTTGGGTTTTCGATGCCGTAACCGAGTCGGTGTCGGATTGCGTTCGGTCATACGATCGTCAGATCCACGATCAGGGCCTTGTGATCGGCCCGGGGGATCTTCACCGTCTTGATGGCGGAAGGCTTCAGGCCGGGCGTATGCAGCACATGGTCGATTTCGATCAGCGCGGGGAATCCGGGCCAGGTGGCGGGGAAGGTGTTGTGCCAGCCGTGATGCAGTTCGAAGGAGCTGTCGGCCAGACCGGTGCCGCCGTATCGTTCCCCCAGCGCCAGCGCGTAGCGGAAACTGGGGTGGTAGACGCTGGCGTTCATGTCGCCGATCACCGCGGTGCGTGGCGGCTGCGCCACCGTGCCGGTGCCTTTGCCTGTTCCGGTGGTCTGCTCCACCTGCGTGGTGGGCGTGATCCCGGTGGCCTCGGCCTGCGAGACCAGCGCATGGCGGGTGGTGGGTTCGATGGCGAACAGGCCGAGGTTGCGGATGCCCTGACTCCAATCGGCACCGGAGCGGGCGGGGGACTTCGTGTGGACCGCGGCCACGGTGACGGCGGTGCCGTCCACGTCGATGGTGGCGCTCGGCACGGCCGCCGCATGGATGTTCAGCGTATCGGTGGAAAAATCGGTAATCCGGTATCGGCTCCAGATCGCGTTGGAGCCGCCGTTGTCGGTTTTCGCCTTGTCGCCGAGCACCAGATACGGCAGCTGATCGGCGATATGCGAATCCTGCATGCGTTTGACGAAGTCGTCGTTGATCTCCTCGACGGCGAGCACGTCGATATGATCCATCTCCACTTCGTGGACGATGGAGCCGGTGTCCGCACGACCGTACCGGGTGTTGAGATTCATGACGCGCAGGGTTGAACCGGTTTTCGCGGGCCCGGATTGCGGCGTCTGCGACGTCGTCCGCTGCGCGATGGTCTGTTTCGGCACGCCGAGTGCGGCGGTCCAGGAATCCGGGATCGGCATGACGTATCCGATCTGCCAGATCAGCTGCACGACGATCAGCATGACGGCGATGATCAGCTGCGGACGATGATGGGTGATCAGGGCGACGACCGCGATCAGCAGCAGCGGCACGACGAACAGCGGGATCAGCGCGATGGCCTCGGGCAGTGGTCGGAACCGTTCCGTGCCGGCGGGAAGATACTTCAACGCCATCCACAGAGCGATGACGATGACGCTGATCCAGAGCAGGATATTCATACGATGGGTCCTTGATCGATGGTTGCTTGATCGATGGTTCCTTGATGCGGCCGCCGAACGCGATGCCGATCGTGACGAGGATCGTGACGTCGATCGTGACGATGGGCGGCGGGAATGATTACGGGGTGAACGGCTGCCGGATTTTCGCGCATCGGCGCGGTCGAGCAGTTCCCGGCGCTGCGCGGCCCTTTGCTGACGTGTGGTCCGCGTATTCGGTGAAGTTGATTTTCTGGCCATGATTCGGTTGCTGAAACGAGGAGCTCCCTCCGTCTTGGAGACGAAGGGAGCTGAACGTGGTGGCGCGGTCGATCAGCGGCCGCCGAACAGACCGCCGAGACCACCACCGAGATTCGGCGGTAGATCAGGCGTGCCGTTGCCGCCCAGAGCCTGCTGAAGGCCCGCGGGCAGAGCCGGGTTCTGCGGCTGCTTCTGGAATGCGGACCCCGAGGACTTCTTGGCGCCGCCCTTGCCGGAAAGACGGTCGCGCAATGCCCTCTCTTCGGCCTCGCGCTTCATCGGGTTGCCGGACTTGCCGCCCTTCTTCTTTTTGCCCTTGCCCTTGCGGTTCGACTTCGCGCCTCCGGGGCCGCCCATGCCGGGGAAGCCGCGCTGGCCGCTGCTCATCCGCTTCATCATCTTGGCGGCCTGTTCGAAACGCTGCAGCAGACCGTTCACCGCGGAAACGGTGTTGCCGGAACCATAGGCGATGCGGGCGCGACGGGAGCCGTCGATGATCTTCGGATTGCGGCGCTCCTGGGGCGTCATCGAACGGATGATGGCTTCGGTGCGATCCACCTCCTTCTCGTCGAAGGCCTCAAGCTCCTTGCGATGCTGAGCCATGCCGGGGATCATGCCCAGCAGGTTCTTCATCGGGCCGAGCTGGCGAACCTGCTGCAGCTGCTCAAGGAAGTCGTCCAGTCCGAACTCGCCTTCGGAAAGCTTCGCAGCGGCGGCACGGGCCTGCTCCTCGTCGAACTGCTTCTGCGCCTGTTCGATCAGCGTGAGGATATCACCCATGTCGAGGATGCGGGAGGCCATGCGATCGGGGTGGAACACCTCGAAATCCTTCAGACCCTCGCCGGTGGATGCGAACAGGATCGGCTTGCCGGTCACGCTGGCCACGGACAGCGCGGCGCCGCCACGGGCGTCGCCATCGAGCTTGGAAAGCACCACGCCGGTGAAATCCACGCCCTCGTCGAAGGCCTTGGCCGTCTTGACGGCGTCCTGACCGATCATCGCGTCGATCACGAACAGGATCTCGTTGGGCTGCACGGCGTCGCGGATATCGCGGGCCTGCTTCATCAGCACGTCGTCGACGCCCAGTCGGCCGGCGGTATCGATGATCACCGTGTCGTAGAGCTTCTCCTTGGCCAGGCGCACCGAATCTCGGGCCACCTTCACCGGATCGCCGGTGGTTTCGCCCGGAGCGCTGACCTCATCGCCGCCGTCGGACTGCACGCCCTTCTCCGGGGCATACACCGGCACGCCGGCGCGCTCGCCGACCACCTGAAGCTGGGTCACGGCGTTCGGTCGCTGAAGATCGGCGGCCACGAGCAGCGGCGTGTGCCCGGCATCCTTGAGCCAGTATCCGAGCTTGCCGGCGAGCGTGGTCTTGCCGGCGCCCTGCAGGCCGGCGAGCATGATGATCGTCGGCGGGTTCTTGGCGAAGTTGAGGGGGCGGTCCACGCCGGCGCCCAGGATCTCGGTCAACTCGTCGTTGACGATCTTGACCACCTGCTGGGCCGGGTTCAGTGCGTCTGAGACCTCGGCGCCCAGCGCTCGTTCGCGCACGCGGCCGGTGAAGGAGCGGACCACGTCGAGCGCCACATCGGCGTCGAGCAGGGCGCGACGGATCTCGCGGATCGTGCCGTCGATGTCCGCATCGGTGAGTTTGCCTTTCGAACGCAGATTCTTGAAGGCGTTCGAAAGCCTGTCAGTCAAAGAGTTAAAAGCCATAATGTCCCTTAGTCTACCGATCCGGCGGGAAATTCGGGTCGGGTCGGGCGTGCGCGGTGGTCGACGGTCGCCCGATGGGCCATTGGATGAGGTTGACGATATGCATGCATTTTGCTAGCATGATTATGACAGCAGAATGCATGCAAGGTGTTGCGACGCTTGGACGATATTGATTGACATTGATTGACATTGATTGACATCGAATGATGGGAGGGTGCCCGATGACGACGATTGACAGCGACCCCACTGCCGTTCGTACGCTGACGATCCGCAAGGTTCCGGTCGAATGCGTGGACGTGCTCAAGCAGGCGGCCAGAGAGAACAACCGTTCCATGGAATCGCAGGTGAAGTCGGTTCTGGAGGAATGGACGGCCGGATATGTGGCGCATGAGGAGGCCAAATCCACCAATTTTGCACAGGAAATGAGGAATTTCATGTCGGAAATGGGTATCGCCGGATTCGATGATGAGGAGTTTTCCGTTCCCGACCGTCGGACGGAAATGTCGCGGGATGTCTCTTTTGACGATTGGCGGGATACCGGGGATGCCGGTTCCCGGTCGATCGAGAGGGGAACGTCCGTATGACCATTGTGTTGGATACGAACGTTATCAGTGAGCTTGTGCGTCCGCTTCCGGATCGGTCGGTAATGAGGTGGTTTGTCGGGCGATCCGTTGAGGATTTTGCCATAACGTCGATCACCGTGGCGGAGTTGTTCTACGGATGTTGGCGCATGCCGTCAGGTAGGAGGCAGCATGAGCTGAGCGTTGTGCTGAATCATATGCTGTCCCCGTTCGTCGAACGAGTGCTGCCTTTTGATGCCACGGCCGCATTGCGATATGCGCGAATCAAGATGGAACGAGAGCGGGCGGGGCGCCCGATCATGATTGCCGATGCCCAGATTGCCGCCACGGCTCTGGCTAACGATTGCAAGTTGGCCACACGCAACGTCAAGGACTTCGAAGGTACCGGGGTTACGGTGGTGAATCCGTGGAATCATCCAGGCCATCTCTCGTGAGTCTTCCCCCACTGGGGGGAGGTGGCCGATGGTGCTTGATGATGGTCCTTGAGCCTTCCCCCGGTGGGGGAAGGTGGCCGGCGAAGCCGGACGGATGAGGGGATGGAGCCGTCGAATGTGGTGGGTGATGACACCAGTGAGCAGGGCCTGAGCCTTCCCCCACCGGGGGAAGGTGGCCGGCGAAGCCGGACGGATGAGGGGCTTCGTCGGCCGGTTGTATTGGTCTGGCTGTGTGATTCGAGATCGTAAAGACTTGGCCAGAGCGGCCTGGAGCGTATCTCGAATCACACAGCCAGACCAGCTGCTCAGGCATAGCCGATAGCGACCTACTCCACCTGCTCGCTCAGCTCCATCCACTCCGTCTCGAGATCCTCGGATTCGGCGGCGATGGCCTGCATCTGCTCGTTGAGCTTGTTCAATCCTTCGAAATCGGTGGGGTCATGCGACGCCATCTGCGCTTCCAGATCGCCCTTCTGCTCCTCCAGCTTCGCCAGCTTGCGCTCGATGGCCGAGATTCGGCGGGTGATCTGATGGTATTCCTTGCCGGAAAGCTTCGCCTTGGCATCGTCGTTTCCGCCCTGCACTCCGGTCGAATCCGCGCCCGGCGCTCCCGAACCCTGCGGTGCGGCGTCGACATCGCTTGAACCGCCACCCCGCTGCAGATGCTCGACCATGTCGAGATAATCCTGCACGCCTCCGGGCAGATGCCGCACCTTGCCGTCGAACAATGCGAACTGCTGGTCGGTCACTCGTTCGAGCAGATACCGGTCGTGCGAAACCACGATCAGCGTGCCCGGCCAGGTGTCGAGCAGATCCTCCATCACGGCGAGCATATCGGTGTCGAGATCGTTGCCCGGCTCGTCCATGATCAGCACATTCGGCTCGTCAAGCAGAATCAGCAGCAGCTGCATACGGCGCTTCTGCCCGCCGGAAAGATCACGGATCGGCGTCATCAGCTGTGCGGACTCGAACCCCAGCCGTTCCATCATCTGACCCGGCGTGGTCTCCTTGCCGTCCACGATGTAGCTGGGCTTGTATCGGCTGAGCACTTCCTTGATCTTGTACTTGCCCAGCTTCTCCAGTTCGTCCAAACGCTGGGAGAGCACCGCGAACTTCACGGTCTTGCCGATGTTCACATGGCCGACGGTCGGAGTGATCGACCCGTCGATAAGCTTCAGCAGCGTGGACTTGCCGGCGCCGTTCGCGCCGACGATGCCGATACGGTCGCCCGGGCCGATCAGCCACGTCACGTCGTCGAGGATCTTACGGCCGGAAACGGTCACCCGCTGCGCAGCGGACGTGACCTGAGGCTTCACCTCGACCTCGACCACACCCTGCTCGAGGGCCAACCTCTCCGCTTCGGCACGGGCCTGCCGGTCTGCCTCGATGGCCTCCGGCACGCCGGCATCCACCAGACGGGGATCGGCGAGCGTGTCCACCGCCACTTCGACCGAACCGTGCGGCTGAGGCTCCGCGTACATCGCGTTGACGAAATCCTCACCGGCCGGGGATTGCGAACCTTCAGCCGAAGCCGGATCGCCGTTCGTCGAAGGCTTGGCGAAAATCTGCGTTACGTCGATCAGATCAACCACCTGCTTGCCGAGCCGGGACGTGGCCATCTGCTTGAGCTCGAGCGTATTGCGCACCGGCGGCACGTCGGCGATCAGCTCTCGTGCGGCCTTCACATGGAACTTCTGCTTGGTGGAACGGGCCCTTGCCCCGCGCGTGAGCCATGCCAGCTCCTTGCGGGCGAGATTGCGACGCTTCGTCTCCCGCACATCGGCCTGCCGATCGCGCTCCACGCGCTGCAGCATATATGCGGAGTATCCGCCTTCGAACGGATCGATCACCCCGTCGTGCACCTCCCACATCGAGGAGCACACCTCGTCAAGGAACCAACGGTCATGCGTCACCAGCAGCAGCGCGCCCGAACTGGCCGACCAGCGGTTCTTCAGATGCTCGGCCAGCCAGTGGATCGTCACCACGTCAAGATGGTTGGTCGGCTCGTCAAGCGCCAGAATATCCCAATCCTTAAGCAGCAGCCGGGCCAGATCCGCACGCCTGCGCTGGCCGCCGGACAGCGAGCCGATGCGGGCGTTCAGATCGATGCCGCCCAGCAGCGCCTCCACGATCTCGCGAGACTTGGTTTCCGCGGCCCATTCGTAATCCTCGCGTCCCTCCAGCGCCGCCTGACGCACGGTGTCGTTGTCGTCAAGCGGATCACGCTGGTCGAGCATGCCGAAGGTCAGGCCGCCGCGCTTGGTCACGCGTCCGGAATCCGGCTGCTGCGTGCCGTTGAACAGGTGAAGCAGCGTCGACTTGCCGTCGCCGTTCTTGCCGACGATGCCGATGCGGTCGCCCTCGAACACACCCTGGGTCACATCGGTGAAGATGGTCTTCGTGGCGAAGGCGAGCGAAACGTGTTCCAATCCAAGATCATAAGTAGGCACAAGGCACTAATCTACCGCCCGCCCGGGTCAAGCCCCAACCGCGGGCGGATCGGAGCAGGGCAGGCGGAACGGGCTGGCGGAACGGGATAGGATTGGCGGACCGGAACGCGGTGACGCCGGCTACTTGCGCAGCATCAGCTTGAGCTCGAACAGCAGATCCTTCGGATGTTGCCGCAAACCGCGCGACAGCCGATACAGCGGCAGCAGCGCTCGCTTCCAGCGGGCGTCGGCCCAACGTGGGAAAGGCTGCTCCACCCATGACCTCGGCGGATAGATGCGCCGCAATCCATACAGCACTCCGGTGCGCATGAATCCAGTGCGCGCGAACCCCGTCCGCATATGCCGCAGCCGGGGCGATTCCGCGCCGGTCGTCGAACGTTCGTGCGCTGATTGCGGTTGATTCTCTCTCGTGCTTTCCAACGCCTCCTGCTGCCGGCGGAAGCGCTTGGTCAGCCCATTGCGTCGGGTGCCGTAGACGCCGCTCGTCACGATCTCCTCGAACAGGCGTCGCTCGGATTCGTCCACATGCCGACGCCAGTCTCGCGGATGGTCGAACAGTGCCAGGGAGAGCCGTCGCACCGTTCGCTCGAACCGGGCGAGTTCCAATTCGTCGAGTTGTGCGTGAATATAGTCCCAGTCGAACGGTTGCGAGGTGTGTTCGCCGAATCGGCGGCAGAATACCGCCTCGTCGGCGAGAAACCGCAGTCCGAAGCCGGACGAACGGTAGTGCTTCATCATGTGCGCGACGTGGAACACGTATTCGTCCTCCGGTCGCCAGTGGAAGCCTCCCGCATGTGGGGCATGTGGGGCATGCGGGTCGCCGTCGATATTGTGATCGTCACCATCCGGGTTGCCGTGAGGGTCACCGTGCGGGTCGCCGTCCGGCACTGCCAGCCGCCATGGATTGCGGTAGTACCGGATCATCGAATCGTCGTAATACCCTTCGGTTTTTTCGGAATCAACCACGATGCAGCGGTGCAGTTCGAACGAGATCCCGCCTTTGGCGAAGGCGAGCTCCCGTTCCCAGACGTTGGTTGCCGTGTAGCCGTGCGCGGTCATGATCGCGGTGGCGGTTTCGGCGGCCTTGGCCTCCATCGCCGCGCGTTCGACTTCGGTGCTTCCGCGGAACCGCCATTCGCCGGGGTTGCCGGACGTCTCGGAATCCTCGGACGTCTCGGATGACGGATCATACTCCACGAAGCCGAACACCAGATCCTGATCCCCCATGGAACGTAATCCGGGCTGCGGGTAGTAGGTGGCGGTGACGATGCCCTTCAGCGGCAGCCATGAGAGTCCGGCGCGCCGGAAGTCCGACAGGATGGAGGAGCGTTCCGCATCGTAGGTGAACTGTCGGAACAGGGCCAGATCGGCGGCGTTTTGCCATTTCGCGGCGATTTCTTCGGGTAGGTGGCTTCGGGTGGATTCGCTCATACCGGCCCAGGTGAGGGGCTCGACGCTATGGAAGACGGCCAGTGAGTACAGGTGTGCCCAATCATCGAAATCGGTGTTTGGCTCGGTATCGGAACCCCCTACTTGATCGCCGTGCAGTGCCGCGGCGATCATCTCGACCAGTAAATCGCCCATATGTCGGAATTGGGCGGGCGATGGCGTTGCCGTTTCGTGATGTGCCATCGTTTCATGATGTGCCATGGCGACCTCTGCTGTTTGACGTTACCCGTCCGACGATATTCGTGTGACCGGATTTTGCGCGCCGTATGATGACGGCATGACTGATTTTCTCATGCGTGTGGCCGGCCTCGATGTGGCGGTGCGGTCGCTTTACGATCGTATCGCCGAGCAAAGCGCCGATTATCTGTTGCCGTCGCAAGGCTTCGATAGGGATGCGGCGAAGGCGGATATCGCCGTCGAGATCTCTCCGGCCGATATCGGTCATGAACGTGAGATCGGGGAGCCGGGCGATTGGAGCGATCCGTATTTGGAGACGCTGGCCGTGTTCCGTAAGATCGCCGAGGTGGCGCCGGCCCATCGTCGTCTGGTGTTCCACGGCGCCACGATCGAATATCAGGGGAAGGCGTATATCTTCACCGCGCCAAGCGGAACCGGAAAGACCACGCACATCCGCCTGTGGAAGCGTGTGTTCGGCGATCGTGTCGGCATCATCAACGGCGACAAGCCCATGCTGGAGGTGCGCTGCGATGCCGATGACCGGCGTGTGGCCGATGGGCGGCAGCGTGTGGGCGGCGAGCGTCACGCATCCGTGATCGCCTATGGTACGCCGTGGGCGGGCAAGGAGCGGTGGCAGCGCAACGTGAGCGCCCCCGTGGCCGGCATCTGCGTGGTGAACCGGGCGACGGATGCCGTGCATGACGATGGCTTGCAGGCCGCCGACGCCTTGGGATCCGGCACTGCGTTCGTGGACGGCGACGGCGTGGCGAATACGTGCGAACGGATGAATGCGGCCGAGGCCATGCCGCTGATCCTGCGACAGACCTATATGCCGTCCGATCCGTCGATGGTCGCCGAAACGCTGGAACTGCTGGACGAAGTACTGGCGGACGTGCCGGTGTATCGGCTGTCGTGCACGATCAGCGAAGCCGCGGTGAAGGCCAGTTCGACGGCGATGACCGCGTCTCGCCCCCTGTGAAGTGGGGCCAAGTGAGTGGAATCACGTTTGCCGTCGGGGGGTGTTGGCACTAAAGTGAAGGGTGGTTGCGTGTAGGGCGCGAGAGGATTGCGCTGCAACTACGTAGTTTTAAAGTATTTGCTCCGATATGGAAGAAGGGCACTGATGGTATCAGGTAATATTCTGAAGGCTGGAACGGGGGTGTTTGCCGGCATCGCGATGATCGCGGCTCTTGCCTCCGTTGCTCCTGCTTCGTATGCAGCGGGAGAAACCAACGGGGGGGGGGGTTGCTGATACCACGGTAACCCTGCCGGCGGCCTCGAAGAACGTAGCCGCCGTGGATGGTAAGACCTACCCGACGCTTGCGGAGGCGATCACCGCCGCGCAGGCCGGGCAGACCGTAACGCTGACCGCCAATTCCGATGAGCGTGTCAGCATTGATAAGAAGCTCAACATCACAGCCGAGAAAGGTGTGTCCTTCGCGGGTACCGTGAAGTTCACGAGGGGTGCCGACGGTTCCTCGGTCAAAGGCGTGACTTTCGACCGTCCCGCGGCTGGCGCAGAAGGCAACTTCAACGCCGTCGAACTGGAAAACGTCAAGGACGTGACGGTCAGCGGCAACGTCTTCAATTCCCCGAGCGCCCTGTTCCGGGGCAAGGAATGGCAGTACAACGGTGTGTACGTGCGCGGTTCCGTCAACCTCACCATCGAAGACAACGAGTTCAATCTGGGCCGTCTGAACGACACCAACGGCTCCGGCGACGTGTCCGCCGATGTCAACTCGAACCAGGCCGTCAATCTGGTCGGATGGGGCAACAACAACATCCATGACGTCACGATCAAGAACAACCGCGTGACCGTCACGGCTCCCGCCGCCGAAGCCACCAGAGTGGGTTCCGTCCAACTGCTGATCGCCATGGGCAACAGCAGCACCGCGGACAAGTACGGCATCCAGAACGTGACCGTGGAGGGCAACACCTACGATGCCGCCGCTGATCCCGAGAACTACAACACCCGTTTCGCCGGACTGGCCAACATCAAGGGCATCAAGTTCGTCAACAACAAGGTGAGCAACGCGGCCAAGGGCATCGCCCAGAGCGTCTGGCAGGGTTCGACCTCCTCCAGTGCCGACGTCTCCGTCTCCGGTGACGAGTACACGAACGTGGAAAGCGAGTTCGAGGCGGATACGAACCAGACCACGGGCGCGCTGCTGACCGACGCCAACAACAAGACCACCTCCTACGGATGGATCGTTGATGCCGTCGCGGCCGCCAACAAGCTGGATGGCGCCACGCTGACCATGTTGAAGAGCGTGGACAACCACTCCCAGTACACCTTCGACACGAAGGTGACGGTCGCCGCCAGGTCCGGCGTGAAATTCAACGGCTCGATCCGTCTGAAGGCCAGCGGTTCGAAGGTTTCCGGCGTCAACTTCGTGATCGATAACAACGACCTGACGTTCAAGGACGGCAAGCTTCAGCCCGGCGCCGTGCAGCAGAGCGTGATCGTGTCCAACAAGGCGAAGAACGTCGAGATCGCCGACAACACGTTCTCCATTCCGAGCGTGTACAAGGGCGACTACGACTTCCAGCCCAGCTCCGTGTGGCTGGAGCAGGGTGTGGACGGCACGAACATCCACGACAACGACTTCGAGCTCGGTCGTGCCCACTACAACTCCGCGGTCGGTATCAACTTCGTCGGCGGCGCGACCCCCATCACGAACACCACCGTGAACGACAACACGGTGACCTTCACCAAGGATGCTCCAAACGTCAAGAACGGTGACGCCATGTTCGTCGTCGCCAACGGCAACACCGACGGCAAGTACGGTGTGCAGAACGTCACGGCCTCCGGCAACCGCATCGACGGCACCGGGCTTGCTACCAGAGACTACGCCGTGGCAATCTCCGACGTCAAGGGACTGCACCTGACCGATAACAAGGTCACCGGCACCTACATGGCGCTCAGCTACAGCTCTTGGGCGGGCAAGACCTCTGCCAGTACCGACATCGTGCTGAAGAGCAACACGCTGAAGGACAACGTCGCCGACGTGTATCTTGACGCACTGTTCAACACCGGCGAAATGACCGCGAAGGACATCGTCTACGGCGGCGGCAAGGAATCCAACGTGATTGTCCGTTCCAAGTACGAGGCCAAAGCCCCATACGTCAACGGTCTGGCGTTTGCGGGATGGTACACCGACGCGACGTTTACCACGCCCGCCAAGGCAGGTTCTGAGAACGTCGTTCCCAAGCTGATGCCGGTCGATCAGGCGTACAAGATCCAGTTCCTCGGCGGCTCTCTGCGCGTCGATAACCCGCAGGTCAAGGACACCGCCAACCTGCGCTTCAGCTACCGCACCAAACTGGACAAGGGCCTGACCTACGAGTCCGCAGGCTGGTCGTTCGACATCAAGCCCGGCAGCAGCAGCTTCTACCCCTACGCAGCGGACGCCATGAATCCGTACGTGGATGCCGATGGCTACACCGTCAACAATCTGGTGCTCACCAACGTGCCGAAGGATCAGTACGACACCGCCGTCCGCGTGCGTATGAACCTCAAGTACAAGACGCCGGACGGCACGTTCGTCAACGTGCTTGACCCCGTCGAGCAGTCCCGCTCGGTGAACCAGGTGGCGAACGCCATCGTCAACGACAAGACCGTCTCCAGCGAAGTCAAGAACTTCGCCCAGGGTCTTCTCGATGCTTCTCTGGCGCTCCAGTGAGCCGGCCAGCAGGTAGCAAGATAACAGACCAAACAATCATCAATCACATAACAGTCAAAGGAGCATATCATGCAGAACACTGAATACACCAAGCCGTCAATGACCGTCATCACGCTGGCCGGTGCCGACATCGTCCGCACCAGCGCCGGAGACACTGACGTGCCGTGGCCGGGAACCGGCGTTTCCGCCAAGTGAGCCTAGACCGTTAACGGTCTGGTAAGGCGATGGGAAGGGGCTTCGGGACTAATTCCGTGGCCTCTTCCCTTTCAACGGTTGTGAAAGGATTCCATGATGCAGCATTCATGGCATGCGCTCAATGGCGCGGAATCATACGAGAAGCCGAACATGCATATCGTGCGGTTCGCCGCGGACGATATCGTGCGGACCAGCGGCGCGCCGGGACCGGGCTGGCACTGGTGTGCAAACACCGGCACCTGGGCCGAGCCCGAATACTCCTGTTCGTACTGATCGGCGTTTGCGTCCTATCGTGTGATACGTCGTGTCGATAAGGCCCGGACCCTGTATCCGGGCCTTAGTTATGCGTAGCGCCGTATTCCTGTACAGTCAGCAGTCATGTACGGTCATCACCCATGTGAAGTCATGTGCGGTGGTAATTGATTCAAAGGGTTTATGGATATGGGAAAACATGCAGGCAGCGGCGAGGAACGCCGATCTTGGAAAGACCGCGCCCGCGGCAGGATCATCGCCGTCGTGTCGGCTGCGGTGGCGCTGATCGTCGTGCTGATCTTCGCGTGGTCGATGATGTTCTCCGAAGGATCGAGTCATGATTCGGGAACCGGAGAAACCCCTTCCTCGTCGCAATCCGGAAGTGCATCGGTATCGGCTTCACCATCGTCCTCTTCGACGGGCTCAAACGGCGAATCCGCCGGCTCCCAGCAGGGACAGTCAGGTCAGCAGAGCGGCCAGACGTCCGGCACCAGTGGAACGACAACCGGCCAGAACGGTCAAAGCGGCAGTGACTACGGTGTGACGGTGGAAGACGGCGCAGTGAGCGGTGGAACCGCATCCAATTCGAGCGGCACCAGCTCCACGCAGAAATCGAACGGCAGCGGCAACAGCTACGTGAACGCACCGGGACTGTCCGGCAATCAATCCGGCTCGTCATCCTCGACGAACGGCGCGAACAAACAGCAGGGCGGCACCGGTATCAGCGGTGAGTCCGGCGTTGTGACGGAGCGTGACGGTAGTCACTGGACCAAGTCCTACTGATGATTCGGGCAGATATGCGGGCGGCATAGTGTGATCCGGGCGGCATAATGTGATCCGGACGGCATAGCGCAAGCCGGGTAATGCTGTGAAATCATGATGAGATGGTGGAGAACGCGAATATGAAGCCGAAGTCCCTTCCGGTCGATTCACCTTGGCATTCGTTATCGGACTCGTCGCGGCATGCGTATCGGTGGCTGCTTGGCGTCTGCGGTCGTAGTGCGTGGCTGGTGGTGCTGCTGTGCGTGCTGCAGGCGGGCATGGCCGCGATCGGCGTGAGCTATGCGCTGTTCATGCGCGATGCGATCGATGCGGCGGTCGGCCGTGATTCAGCACGATTCTGGTTCATGGTCATGCTGTTCGGCGTGGTGCTGCTCGTGCAGATCCTGCTGCGCACGGCGTACGTCTACGTAGGGGAGTTTTCCCGCTCGACGATGGATAATCGTCTGCGATCCACGGTGTTCAGCGGGATCCTGCGTTCCGACGCCGCGTACGCATCCCGATATCATTCCGGCGAACTGATGAACCGTCTCACCTCGGATGTGACCGTGGTCTCCGAGGCGGTCACCACGCTGGCCCCGGTGGCCGTGTCGATGGCCATCCGCATCGTGGGCGTGATCGCGGTGATGTTCCTGCTGTCCCCGACGCTTACCGGCGTGTTCGTCGTCGCCGGGCTGGTGATGACCGTGTTCTCGGTGCTGCTGCGCGGATGGCTCAAACGACTCCACAAGCGCGTGCAGGAGGCCGAAGGTCGTGTGCGTTCGTTCATGCAGGAGTGTCTGGAAAGTCTGCTGGTGATTCGATCGTTCGGCGTCGGCGCGAAGATGCTGGATCGTGCCGGTCGTCGCATGGACGATCATCAGCGTGCTCGGCTGAGGCGGGTGGCGGTCAGCGATCTCGCCTCAACCGGCCTGAACTTCGCCATGCAGGGCGGCTATCTGATCGGCTTTCTGTGGTGCGGCTACGGCTTGCTTCACGGCACCATCAGCTATGGCACGCTGATGGCCGTGATCCAGCTGATCGGTCAGATCCAGGCCCCATTCGCCTCGCTGGGCGGCATGTTCCCACAGCATGCCGCCATGATCGCCAGCACCGAACGGCTGATCGACACGATGCCCCGATCCCAAACGCGATCCGCAGGCATCAGTGGCACCGGTTCCGACACCGCCGACCCTGCCGACACCGGTTACGGAGTCAGCGGAACCGATTCCAGTGCGGAGCCCTCCGATTCCGTTCCGGCTGTTCCGGCCTCCCATGCCGACATCACCAGACTGTACAACGGGATGACCGCGCTGCGATTCGACCATGTGCACTTCACCTACGGCCGTAACACGGTGCTGGACGATTGCTCCATCAGCATTCGACGGGGTGATTTCGTTGCGGTCACCGGTCGCAGCGGCATCGGCAAAAGCACGGTGATGAAGCTGCTGCTCGGCGCCTATGCGCCGCAGCGCGGTACCGTGGTGCTGGAGGAGGGTGCGGGGCCTTCTTCGCGTGACATCCCACCGGAGAGGATTCCGCACGGATTCTTCGCCTATGTGCCGCAGGGCAACAATCTGATGTCCGGCAGCATCCGCGAGGTGGTGGCGTTCGCCGACCATGATCCCGATCCGAGCCACGTCGATGACGATCGCGTGCAGTGGGCGTGCGGCATAGCCGACGCGAGCGGGTTCATCGAGAATCTGCCGCAGGGGTACGACACCGTTCTCGGCGAGCGGGGAGCCGGGCTTTCCGAAGGGCAGATGCAGCGTCTGGCGGTGGCCCGCGCACTGTACAGCCGGGCGCCGGTGCTGCTGCTGGACGAATCCACCTCCGCGCTGGACGTCGATACGGAGCATGCCATGCTGAGCAGGATCCGCGCGTTGCGCGACCGGACCGTGCTGATCGTGACCCATCGCACCGAGGTGCTGGAGTTCTGCGATCGGGTGATCCGGCTGGGCGGGGATTGATCCCCGATACCGTATACACGACCACGTATGTATCAATCGAACAATATGGAACATTACGGAAAGGAACGATCATGAGAATCAAGGATGGATTCGTGCTGCGCGAGGTGGCCGGTCAGGGCGTGGTGATCGCCACCGGTGAGGCGAGCGAGAACTTCCACGGGATGATCCGGCTCAACGCCACGGGCGAGCTGATCTGGAAGGCGCTGACCGACGGGAAGACCGAGGACGGGATCGTCGCCGAACTGACCGCGCGCTTCGATGTGTCCGAATCGCAGGCGCGGGCCGACGTCGCCGATTTCATCCGCCAGATGAGCGACAACGGGTTCCTCGTTGAGTAGCGGATCGCCCGGTAGCGGATCGTTGAGTAGCGGATCGGCGAACAGCGGACCGGTGAATACCGAAATGCCGTATGGCGAAGCGACGTGGTCGGCTGATATCGAACATGTGCTCGACATCGAGGGCATGTTCGTCTCCACGACGGCGGGCGTGAGCATGAAGCCGATGCTGCGGAACCGCCGCGACACGATCGTCGTGCGCCCGGCGTCGAGCGTGCGGCCGGATGGTCTGCGCAGATACGACGTGCCGCTGTATCGTCGAGCCTCCGACGGCGCGTATGTCCTGCACCGGGTGGTCGGCATCCGGCGTTCGTCCGGGTGCGATGGTGCGAAAGGCTGCCGTTCGGACGCCGACGAAGGCCGCACAGACGAGGGCCGCACAGACGCGGATGGAGGCCATATTCCCGAAGACACGGTATACGTGATCCGCGGCGACAACACCTATTCGCCGGAGTTCATCCGCCCCGATCAGATCATCGGCGTACTGGTCGAATGCTATCGGGGTGATCGGCGGATCGATCTCGACGGGTGGCCCTACCGTGCATATGTGCGGCTGTGGGTGACGAGCTATCCTTTGCGGCATCTGTGCCATGCCCTTCGCAGGATGCTGGCCGGAACGCCGTTGGGCACATGGTGGCGGATGATTCGGCGGTGATGGCGCATACGGGTGACGGCGTATCCGGGTGACCGGCATCCGGGGTGACCGATGCCCGGTGCATTCTGGTTCCGGTGCACGCGGTATTCGAGCCGTTTGCGCTCGGGCGCACGGTGCTCGGGCGCCCGAGCACGACACGCTCGGACCGTTTTCGTCGTCATCGCTGATATATCAACGATGATACTGCTTGCACGATGTCGTGCGGGGGCTGTTCGGGGGGAGCGGGGTTTATACTACGTAGTTACTACGTGGATGCGGTTTTATGCGTAGCGAGGTCTATGCATTGGAGCATAGGCATGTGAACGCTGCGGTTTCCTTGTCTTCATGGCTCTTCGGATCGTCATGTACGTTGTGAGCCACCCCATAGTGAGCTATTCCTGTTGGAAGAGAGGTATGTATGTCAACAGACAACGGCTTGCGAACAAGTCGAGACGGAAAGGACCCGGCGACGACCGGGCCGTTCATCAAGGGATTGGGCGTGATCGTCGGCATTGCCATGACGGCGACCATGATGATCGCCCCTCCCGCGGCATTCGCCACGGAATCCGGCGTCGGCGGCTCTGATTCGTCCGCGAAAACGTCCGTTGCCACCGACGCCGTGGCCAGCGTGGACGGTACCGGATACGACACGCTGACCGAGGCGATCGCCGCGGCCAAGGAAGGTCAAACCGTCCGGCTTGACGCCGACGTGACGGAATCGGTGGTCATCGACGCCGACGCGACGATCATCCTGGACCTCAACGGTTATACGCTGACTAATACGGCCGGCGATCACACCATCGTCAACAAGGGCACGCTGACCATCAAGGACGGTAGCGCTGCCAACACCGGAACGGTGGACAACATCTCGAACGCTCGCGCCGCGATCTACAATCACGCGAGCGGCACCGTGACCCTCGAATCCGGCAACTACACCCGCTCCGCGGAGGCCAGCACCTACAACGAATCCACCGGCGGCACCGCATCGGGCGGCAACTCGTACTACGTGCTGAAGAACTTCGGTGCCATGACTATCACCGGCGGCACGGTGAAGTTCTCAGACGGGAATCCCGGCTACGAATCCAGCCTGATCGCCAACGGCTGGTACGACTCCTCCGACGGTGGCGCTGACAGCCCGTACGGTGCCAACGACGGCGCGAAGCTCACCATCTCCGGCGGCACGCTGACCGGCGGCAAGATCGTCGTCAAGAACGACGACTACGGCGTGCTGACGATGACCGGCGGCACGGTCACGCAGACCACGCCCACCTTCTACGCCGTGTTCTCCGTGCACAAAGCCGCCATCTCCGGCGGCACCATCACCGCACCGCGCATTCCGATCGGCATCGACGGGCTGCAGGAACCCGCCTACATCGGCGAGGCCGTCATCTCCGGCGACGTCGTCGTCAACAGCACGCAGGGCTATGTCGTCCGTGTGCTCGACAAGGCCTCGCTGAAGGTCACCGGAGGCACGCTGAATTCCGGCAACGGCATGATCTCCAACGTCGACACGGCCAAGGGCGCGTCCATCGCCATCTCGGGCGGCTCGTTCAACGTGCAGCCCACCGATGACGAACTCGCTGCCGGATACACGGTCGTCAGGAACGCCGACGGCACGTTCGGCGCGTCCACCCCGGCCGATGTTGCCGCCACGCTCACCACGGCCGATGGCGACGTGACCTCATACGCGAGTCTGGCCGCGGCGGTGGCCGATGCGAACAAGACCGACGACGTCACCGTCACCATCACCAAAAGCGTGACCGACCACTCCTCCTACACCTTCAACCGCAAAGTCACCGTCACTGCTTCCGACAAGGACGTCTCCTTCAATGGCCTGATGCGTTTCACGGCCAGCGGATCCAAGATTTCAGGCATCGACTTCGTGATCGACAACGACGACCTCAAGTTCAACGGCAACACATACCAAAGCGGTGTGCAGCAGAACGTGATCATCTCCGCCAAGGCCGAAAGCGTGGAGATCGCGAACAACACGTTCACCATCGCCAGCGTGACCAAGGGGCAGGTGGATTTCCAGCCCAGCTCGATCTGGCTGGAGCAGGGCGTGAAGGGCACGAACATCCACGACAACGCCTTCAACCTCGGTCGCTCCCACAACAACTCCGCGGTGGGCGTCAACTTCGTCGGCGGCAAATCGGCGATCACCGACACCAAGGTGAACGACAACACGGTGACCTTCACCAAGGATGCTGCGGGCGTGAGCTCCGGTTCGGCCATGTTCATCGTCGCCAACGGCAACACCAAGGGCTCCTACGGCGTGCAGGGCCTTGAGATCACCGGCAACGTCGTCGACGGTTCGGCATTGGCCGAAAGGGACTACGCGCTGGCGATTTCCGACGTGAAGGACGTGAACTTCTCGAAGAACACCGTCACCGGCACCTACATGGCCGTCAGCCCCAGCTACTGGAGCGGCTCCACATCAGCCAGCACCGGGCTGCAGATCAAGAGCAACACGCTGGAGGACAACACTGCGAACGTGTATCTCAACGCGCTGTTCGATTCCGGGGCCATGACGCCCGACGACGTCGACTACGGCACCGGAGCCGACGCCAACGTGATCGGCCAGAGCAACTACCGTCAGCGCAACCCCTACATCAGTGGCATGGCGTTCGTCGGCTGGTACGCGGACAAGGACCACACCATCGTCGCCACCGCCGACACCAAGGCCGCCTACGCCAAGATGATCCCGATCGACGAGGCGTACGTCTTCGAGTTCCCCGGAGCCTCGCTGCGCGTGGATGATACGAGCACCTACGACGTCACCAGTCTGCGATTCGGATACCGCACCAAGATCCTCAGCGGTGACATCACCTACCGGTCCGCGTCGTGGACGTATGCGGTGAACGGCAAGAACTACACGGCCACCGCCCAGAACCCGTATGTGGACACCGCGGGCTACACGGTCAACAATCTCGTGTTCACCAACGTGCCGAAGGCCTCCTACGGTACGGACATCAGCGTGCGCATGGGATTGACGTACACGACGCCGGATGGCACGTCGATGACCGTCTCCGATGCCAACGTGCAAACCCGTTCGGTACGGCAGGTCGCCGAACGCATCGTGGCCGACGCCGACGCGGGGCAGGCCGTCAAGGATTACGCCCAGCGCCTCCTCGACGCCATGACCACGGCGGACGACTGACCGATCGGCGGGTGGCCGTTCGCAATCGACACCGTAATCAGTGCAACCATAATCAGCACACCGATCAAATACACAGATCAAACACACCGATCAAAAGGAGCAATCATGCAGCAGGAATACATCAGGCCGATCATGCAGGTCATCGAACTCGACGGCGCCGACATCGTGCGCACCAGTGCCGGAGACACGGACGTGCCGTTCCCCGGCAGTGTGTCGAACGCCCGATAGTTCGTGTGGGCCCGACGATTACAGCGATTACAGCGAAAGGAATCCAATGAATATCGCATCGTCCCGGCATGATGCCCGTGCGATCTACGAATCCCCGAGCATGCATATCGTGAAGCTCGACGGCGCCGACATCGTGCGCACCAGCGCCGGATCATCTCCGGGCGCAGGGTGGCACTGGTGCTCGAACAGCGGCACATGGGTGGAATCCGGATGGAGCTGCCCGGTCTGAGCGGCCTTCCGGTTTGAGCGGCCTTTAGGAGGCTATGTCGAGTGATCGTGGTCCGATCGTCCAATGGGCGGTCGGACCACGGATATTTGATCATGGATATCAAATCGTATGACGGAAACGATGACGTATGGTGATGACCATACGGCGTAAGGAGCATCATCATGGGTAAGTCCACGAAAAGATCCAGAAAGAAGACCCTGGAGAATTCCGCAGGGGAGACCGAAGCCCGGAATCGTCGGAATCGGTCACGTCAGTCGCCCGCCAAGCCGGTCACCAGGGCCGGCAGCGGTCTGGCCGCAGGATTCTTCGTCGTCTTCGCGGCCATCGTGATCGTGGTGTCGCTGTTCGCCTCCGGCGTGTTCTAGATGGACGGCGATGCTACGGCCCGTAAGGCACTGCTGTCGTAGGCTACTGCGGTATCAAGCCACTGCGGTCGCTGGCCGCTCGTTCACTGTCGACCGTTCACCGACTCTCGTCCAGAGCCTTGGCATAGGTGGAGCATCGGGCCGCGAAGCTGGAGAACACCGATTCGGCCAGCGGCAGCAGACGCGGATTGTACTCGGCGAAATCCTCGCGTAGCTTCTCCACGCTCACGCCGGCCTTCTTCGCGTCCTTCACCATCGAAGGCTCACTCAGCCACTCTTCGAACAGCGTGGCGGTGACCTCCAGATGGAACTGCAATCCCAGCGCCGAGCCAGCCCGGAACGCCTGCACCTTGGTCAGCGGGCTGCGGGCGAGTACCTGCGCGCCCTGAGGTAGCGACACCACATCGTTGTGCCAATGCAGCACCTCAAGGCTTTTCGACCACATCTGAAAATAGTCGTGCTGTTCCACACGGGTGATCGGACCGAATCCGATCTCCGGCGCCTTGCCCTGCTTGAGCTTGCCGCCCAGCGCACCGGCGATGATCTGATGTCCCAGACAAATGCCCAGCACAGGCTTGCCCACGGCGGTGGCCGCCTTCACGAGCTTCGCCTCGGCCTTGAGACCGGGGTATTTGTCGTAATCCTGCGCGCCCATCGGCCCGCCCATGATCACCACGCCCGCCACGTCCTTGAAATCCGGCAGGTCGGGCTTCTTCTTCCCGGCGATGTTGAGAATCTGCGTGGGCACGAACATCTCTTCGAGATTGTCGAGAATGCGTCCGGGCTTCTCCCACTCTACGTGCTGAAAGATCAGTACCTGCGATTGCGACATATCTCCATTGTGACACCTGCGAAGACATATTCGGGTTACGGTGGGGCGAAAAGGCTACGTAGTTCCGGTCGATTTCCGTGGCGTCAAGGTGGAAGGCTTCCATAAGCGTTTCCATAAGCGAAATGCATAGGCGAGCCCTTGCGCTTTGTCGTATTGCAAAAGTACGCTCGTCAGTATGACAGATACCCCAAAACCGCTTGATTTCAGCGATTCCGTGGCGAAAGGCCTCCACCTGTACAACACCGCCACCCATCGCATCACTCCGTTCGTTCCGCTGAAGCCCGGCAGGGTGGGCATCTATGTGTGCGGCGCCACCGTGCAGAGCTCGCCGCATGTGGGGCACATCCGCGCGGCCGTGGCATTCGACGTGGTGCGTCGCTGGATGCTCAGGCTGGGGTACAAGGTCACCTTCGTGCGCAATGTGACCGACATCGACGACAAGATCCTCGACAAGGCCGCTGCGGCCGGTCAGCGCTGGTGGGAGCGTGCCTACATCTATGAGCGCGAGTTCACCGCCGCCTATGAGACGCTGGGCGTGCTGCCTCCCACCGTGGAGCCCCGAGCCACCGGCCACATCCTCGACATGGTCGAGCTGATCCAGCGCATCGTCGACAACGGCCACGGCTACGTGGTCACCGACGCCGACGGCAACCCCACCGGCAACGTGTACTTCGACGTGCCGAGCTGGCCCCACTACGGCGAGCTCACCCATCAGAAGCAGGGCGAGGGCATCGAATCCGACGCGGCCTCCGAGGTGACCGATCGCATGGGGCCGAGCGTGGATGAGACGGGTGCGGACAAGTACAATCCGGTCGATCCGGCCGACGCCTCGCCCGACAAGCATGATCCGCGCGACTTCGCCCTGTGGAAGGCCCCCAAGGACACCGACCCCGAGGACGCCCGCTGGTCCACCCCGTTCGGCGTGGGCCGCCCCGGCTGGCATATCGAATGCTCGGCCATGATCCACCGGTATCTCGGCAACGGTTTCGACATCCATGGCGGCGGACTCGATCTTCGATTCCCGCACCATGAGAATGAGATGGCTCAGACCCGCGCCGCCGGATTCCCCTCGGCGAACCTGTGGATGCATTCCGCATGGGTGACCGCCAAGGGCGAGAAGATGAGCAAGTCGCTGGGCAACGGGCTGTCCGTGCCGGCGGTGCTGGCCGAGCATTCGGCATGGGTGGTGCGCTACGCATTGGCCAGCGTGCAGTATCGTTCGATGCTCGAATGGAGCGACCAGACGCTTGCCGAGGCGCAGTCCGCGTACGACCGGGTGAGCAATTTCATCGAGCGGGCCGGTGCGGCCATCGGCGAACAGCCGGCATGGGACGAGATCGCGTCGGTGCCGGCCGTCGATCTGCCGCAGGACTTCGTCAAGGCCATGAACGACGACGTGAATGTGGCCGGTGCCACTGCTGCGATCTTCACCGCGGTGCGTAACGGCAACACCCTGCTGAGTCGTCTGGACGATGCCGCCGATTCCAAGGCGGCGCAGGCCGAGGTGCGTGCCGTGCTCGTGTCGGTGCGGTCGATGCTCGACACGCTCGGCCTGGATCCGCTCGCCCCGCAGTGGGCGTCCTCCGGCGACGGGAACGGGGAGGGGTCGAAGGAGCATGAGGTGCTGGACGCCCTGATCTCCGAACAGCTCGAAGCCCGCGCCGAGGCCCGCCGGAACCGCGACTTCGCCAAGGCCGACGCGATCCGTGACGCGCTCACCGAGGCCGGCATCGCCATCGAGGACGGCCCGAGCGGCTCGGTGTGGAGCCTGAAGTAGGGGTCTCGAAAAAACAAAGCCTCACAACTCGACCGAAAACCGTGAATTACGCCCATATCGGGCGGTTTGCAGTCGAGTTGTGAGGCTGTATTTGCAGGTAAACCTCTATCGGCCCTTAATCTCGGAGCCGACGACCTTCTCGCTCAGCGCCTTCGGGCCGCGGCTCACCGCCACGGAGCCGGAACGCACCAGCTCGATGATGCCATAATCGGCCAGCAGAGCCAGCAGCGAATTGAGCTTGGCCTCGGAGCCGGTGGCTTCGATCACCAGCGACTCGGGGTGCATGTCCACCACGCGCACGCGGAACGTCTGCACGATCTCCAGCACGTCGGAACGGGTCTTCGAATCCGCGGCGACCTTCACCAGCACCAGCTCGCGATCCACCGTTTCCTCCGGATCAAGCTCCACGATCTTGAGCACATGCAGCAGCTTGTTGAGCTGCTTGATGATCTGCTCCAGCGGAATAGTGTCCACCTCGGCGGTCACCGTCACGCGGGAGATGTCCGGACGTTCGGTGGGGGAGACGGACAGCGAGTTGATGTTGAACGCACGGCGGGCGAACAGTCCGGCGATGCGGGCCAGCACGCCGGGACGGTTCTCCACCAGCACCGAAAGGGTGTGGCGCGAGGCACCGGGCTGAGAAGCGGGATAGTTTGCCATTTGCTTACCTCAAATCTTCCTTGCTACCAATCACGAATCATGCGACCAGCGGCCGCGCTCACGCGGTCTGGCTGTCGCCGGCATTGTCGACGCCGTCCACGGGGGTCCTGCCCTTAAGCGGCTGAATACCCGGCTTGTACGTCACGTCGCTGTTCGAAGCGCCCGCGGCGACCATCGGCCACACCATGGCGTCCTTCCACACGCGGAAGTCGATCAGCACCGGTCGGTCGTTGATCTCATTGGCCTTGCGAATGCATTCGACGGCCTCGTCCTCGGTGAAGGCCCGCATGCCCACGCAGCCATAGGCTTCGGCCAGCTTCACGAAGTCCGGCACGTCCATGATCTCGCCGGCCTTCGCGTTCGTTCCGATCACGTCGCCTTCGCGAGCCTCGCCGTCCATCAGGTTGGTGGCCGAATAGTGGTTCTTGTAGAACAGCGTCTGCCACTGGCGAACCATGCCGTACACCGAGTTGTTCAGAATCGCGATCTTCACCGGCAGTCGGTTGAAGAAGCAGGCGGCCAGCTCCTCGGACAGCATCTGGAAGCTGCCGTCGCCGTCGATCAGCCACACCGGGGTGGGCTGTTGCTCGTTCTCACGCTGGGCGCCGACCTCAGCGCCCATGGCCGCAGGCAGGCCGTAGCCCATGGTGCCGAGGCCGCCGGAGGAGATCCAGGCGTTCGGCCGGTGGAAGTCGATGAACTGCGCGGCCCACATCTGATGCTGGCCCACACCGGTGACCCAGATCGTGTTCGGGTCGGCCTGACGGCTCAGCTCCTGAACCACCCACTGCGGGGCGAGCGTGCCGTCGGGGGACTGGTCGTAGGTCATCGGGTACTTGTCCAGCCATTCGTTGATCTGATCCCACCATGCGCTCAGATCGGGCTTGCCGTTGATGGCCTGCGAACGGTGGATTTCGGCGATCAGATCGGTGAGCACGGTGGCCACGTCGCCGACGATCGGCACGTCGGCCTGACGGTTCTTGCCGATTTCGGCCGGGTCGATGTCGATGTGGATCACGCGGGCGCTGGGGGCGAAGTCCGGCAGCGACCCAGTCACACGGTCGTCGAAGCGGGCGCCGATCGCCACGAGCAGATCGCACTGCTGCACGGCGCCGGTGGCCGCGATCGTGCCGTGCATGCCAAGCATGCCGAGCACATGGTCATCCGACTCCGGCACGATGCCGCGGGCGGGCAGCGTGGTCACGATCGGCGCATCGGTGACTTCCGAAAGGGTCTTGACCAGATCGCCGGCCTTGGAACGCACGGCGCCGCCGCCCACATACAGCACCGGGCGGTATGACTGGCTGAACAGCTTCGCGGCGTTGGACAGTACGCGCCCGTGGGCCTTGACGGTCGGATTGTAGCCGGGCAGGATCAGCCGCTGCGGCCAGGAGTAGAACAGATCCTCGGTCTGAGCGGTTTTGGTGAGATCCACCACCACCGGGCCGGGACGGCCGGTGCCGGCGATGTGGTACGCCTCGGCGAGCACGCGGGGGATGTCCTGCGCGCGGGTGACCAGATACGAATGCTTGACCACGGGGTAGGTGATTCCGACGATGTCCGCCTCCTGGAAGGCGTCGGTGCCGATGGCGTTCACGCCCACCTGACCGGTGATCACGACCATGGGCACGGAGTCCATGTTGGCGTCGGCGATGGCGGTGACCACGTTGGTGGCACCGGGGCCGGACGTGACGATGCATACGCCCACCTTGCCGGTGGAGATGGCGTAGCCTTCGGCCGCGTGACCGGCCGCCTGCTCGTGGCGCACCAGCACGAACCGGAACTTGGTGTCATCGTTGATGGCGTCGTACACCGGCAGGATCGCCCCGCCGGGCAGACCGAAGACATCCTCGACGCCCAGATCCTCCAGCGTGCGGACGACCGCCTGGGCGCCGCTCATCTTCTCTCCGTTGACGATGCGCTTGTCTGCCGACAGCTTCTCGACGGGAGCCTTGGGAACTGCACTGAATGCCTGCAGAGGTGTGGGCGTAGCCATATCTTCCTCTCATCCTCGGCATGCCCTGCGGCATGCGTGGTTGTACGTAATGGAAACAGAATATATCCGGTCCGGTCATCAATGCGCGGGGTATACGCTATTCGGACCGACGGGGAACGCGCTGCTGGCTTGTGGCGTCGGCGGCGCTCAATGTGGCCCAGTATAGGCGGAGCAGCGTTGTTTTCGCCACCTGCATGCCTGTTCCGGGCCTGTTTCGTCTGCGGTGATTCGCCGTGCTTGGAGCGGCTGCGAATCACCGAGCGTCAGTGGCGTTGTTCGTCGAGCGCATGCCATGCCTTCTCGGCCGCGGCCAGCTGCGCCTTGCGTTTCGAGGTGCCGGTGGCGGAGGCGATTTCGGTCTCCTCCGCGCCCTTGTGCAGCACGGCCATCACATGGGCGGTGAATTCCAGCTGGTATTCCGGCCCCTGCACCTCCATCTGATAGCGCGGTTCGGGGATGTGCAGCTCGTGGGCCTTGACGGCGAGCGAGGTCTTCCAGTCGAGTGCGGGTCCCGCCTTCGTCACTTCGGCGAGGGTCTCGTCGATCAGCCGGTGCACCACCTTGCGGGCTCCTTCGATGCCGTGCTGCACGAACACCGCGCCGATCAGCGACTCCACCAGATCGCATAGGATCGAATCCTTGTCGGCCCCGCCGCTTTCGGATTCGCCGTGCCCGAGCAGCACGTACTGCCCCAGATTGAGCTTCGTTCTGGCGATCGCCGAAAGGGATTCCTCGGAAACGGCCTTGGCCCGCATCTTCGCCATCTGGCCTTCGGAGAAGTCGGGGTGGCGGGTGAACAGCGTTTCGGTGGTCACCAGTTCCAGCACCGCGTCGCCGAGGAACTCCAGACGCTCATAGTTGGGCATGCCGGGGTGCTCGTGCGAGAACGAACGGTGGGTGAGCGCGTGGATCAGCAGATCGGGACTGATCGGTGCGCCCAGAGCTTCGATGAGGTCGGCTGGTGCGGTGTCCGGATCAAGACCTTCGGGCAGGACGACGGGATTCGACTTGTGATGCTTATTGGCCATAATGTCTTCCTAGTGTAATGAGTGCGTGTGATGAGTGCGATGTGGAATAGGGGTGGAATATGAAAAGACCCCGCCACCCGTCGATGGCGAGGTCTTTGACTATCTGACGTTCAGTCTCACTTGGTGAAGGAAGACTTGATCGCAGCGCGGTAGGTGCGGCCGCGGTAGGAGCCGCAGCTCGGGCAAGCCTGGTGCGCGAGCACGGGCTCACCGCAGTTCGGGCAAACCGCGGTCTGAGCGGCGGTAGTCTTCCAGGCGGAACGGCGCGTGTGCGTATTGGCGCGCGACGTCTTGTACTTGGGCAGTGCCATTTTTCGGACCCTCTATTTCGATCGAAAGTTGTTATTGAGCTTAAGCCTTCGGTATTTTAGCGCACTTCGCGGGTTTTGCCAAACCGAGCCGGTCCGTATTGCTGACCGTACCGCTGACAGTCCTGAATCGGTATGGCTGCCGAGCCTACTGTTGCTCGTTTTCCAGCTGCTGCTTCAGTGCTTCCAGGGCGCTCCACCTGATGTCGGTGGTTTCGTGCTCATGGTCGGGATTCTCGTTGAGATCGACGCCGCACTGTGGGCACAGTCCTCGGCAGTCCGGCCGGCACAGCGGCTGCATCGGCATGGCCTCCACCAGATTGTCGCGCAGCAGGGCTTCAAGATCCATGAACATGTTGTTGCCGGCAAGCGGATAGGTGTCTCCGCCTTCCTCCTCACCGGCGATGATCTCCACTTCCTCGTCGTCGTGATTGCCGTGACGACGGTCGTGCTCGTCCTGCGAGTAGGGGAAGAACGCGGTGACCGGCACGTTGAGCTCTCCGGACAGCTCCTTGAGGCATCGGGAGCATTCGCCGACGTAGGGGGCGCTGATCGTGACGTTGAGAATCAGCCCGTCCACGATCGAATCGATCGAGCCGCTCACATGCACAGGTTCGCCCTTGCGCACGTTGAACACCTCATCGCCGATGCCGCTGGGCACGGGGAAGTCGGAGTCCAGTTCCTTGCTCTGCCCCGGGCGGGTGGCGATCTGCGCCACGGAAACCGCCCACGGAGACTCTTCCGGTCGAATATCGTTCATTTCTGCTCCTGTTCTACTGCCGAGGGTAGTCGTCTTCGTTCAGATGAGGCATCTGCTGCGCCGCCTGACGCTGACGTTCCGCCAGCACATCGAGGCCGCTCTGCACGCCGTGCGTCGCCTTGTCGAGCTGGTTGAGCAGCTCGTTGAGCACGCTTGCCGAATACTGGTCGGCACCCTGCGTGAGCCGGTCGGCTTTGGTCTGCGCGGTATCGAGAATGTTGCGGGCGCGTTCGGTGGCGATGGAGATCACGTTCTCCTGACCCGCCAGAAACTGTGCCTGTTCGTTGGCCTCGCGCACGATGGTGGCTGCACGGCTCTGCGCCGAAGCGACGATCGCGTTGGCCTGCGACTGCGCGTTCTCCAGCCGGCGTTCGGATTCGCGCATCAGCGCGGAGGCCCGTTCCAGCTGCACCGGCAGCTTGCCTTTCAGCTCTTCGATCAGACCGGTGAGCTGCTCGCGGTCCACTCTCACCTGACCGCCGGAGAAGAAGCTCGACTTCGAATCCTCCACCAGCGTCTCCATCTGGTTGAGCACGTCGAATACGGTGGTGAACTGGTTTTTGGTGGCGAGATCCTCGTCCTCGTCGTCCTCCAGAAACGCCTGGATGTTCCGCGGCAGCTGCACGGTCGAATTTCGATTGGCCGAACCGGGATTGGTCGAAGCCGAGGCGGATTGCGGCACAGCGGACTGCGGTACAGCGGACTGCGGCGAGACAGGGCGTGCCGATGGAGTGCGCTGCTGCGTGGAATCATCGAGATCGGCAACCGAGCCGGCCGAGCCGGCCGAGCCAACCGAGCCGGCCGAGCCAACCGAGCCGGCCGAGCCTCTGCCCAGTCCGGGCAGATCGGGCAGATTGTCGAGTCCCGGCAGGTCAAGCCTCGGCCGTGCGACCGACGGATCGCCGGCATGCCGATCGTTGGCATACGGATCGTTGGCATACCGAGCGGCATACCGATCGTTGGCATTGCCTCCGATATTGACTCCGGCATTGGCGCCGGCGTTGATGGATGTTGCGGCTTCAGCGGGCGCCGTCCGTGCGGTCGGAACCTGACGGGCGGCGAGCGAGGTGAGATGCGTGGAATCGTCCAGATCCACGATCGCCTCATCCCTGCCGTTCATCTGACGGGCGACGACGGAATCGCCGGTATCGTCGGCGGCTCCATCGTCGGGGCCATGACCCCTGAAGTCGTTCATACCTATCTACCTACCTCTTCTCGTTCTTCAGCGCCTCGATGAGCAGAGGGGCCACGGAACGGGGCACGAGTCCGGTGACGTCTCCGCCGTGACGGGCCACGTCCTTCACGATCGTGCTGGAGATATGCTCCTTCAGCGGATTCGCCGGCAGGAACATCGTCTCCACGCCGCCCAGCTGCTTGTTCACCAGCGCCATGCCCAGTTCGGCCTCGTAATCACCGTTCTGGCGCAGACCCTTGACGATGACTTTGGCTCCCACCTTAGCGCAATAGTCGGTGATCAGTCCTTCGGTGCTGTCGACCAGAATGTTCTCGTATCCGTCGTCGTGCAGAACGGTACGGATCATCTCCACGCGCTGCCGTGCGCTGAACATCGGGCGCTTGTTGGCGTTGATCGCCACCACTACGTGGACTTGTTCGAATAGATGGGCGCATCGTTCGATGACATCGATGTGGCCGGAGGTCACCGGGTCGAACGAGCCGGGGCAAACTGCAATTGTCATGCGTCCCAGCCTACCGTGAGTCATGGCGTATCCGGCCGTCGTTGTCGTGTTTGTTCGTCATACGCCGGTTTTCAGCCGCGCGAAGCGTGCCGGGAGCGCATACCGTTCCATATTCCGCTTTATGATGAACGTGGATTGACCGATCACCCGGCGCTGCGTATGGTTCGGATGATCGACGCGCGGATGTGCAGAAACGCAGCAGCGCAGATAGGTATCAGATACGCAAGGAAAGAGATCGTGATGACCATGTCCGATATGACCATGCTCGACGGAATGTCCGACGGACTGTTCGATGCTCCGCTGTCCGATCCGGATTCCGGTACCGGCACCGCGGTGCTGGAACGCACCGAGACCAAAACCGAGACGAAGAAGAGCGACGACGGCGATGCCGATCGTTTCGCCCACTACGTCTCCAAGGAGCGGATGGCCGAATCCCGTCTGACGGGCCGGCCGGTGGTGGCGCTGTGCGGCAAGGTGTGGGTGCCGAAGCACAACCCCTCCGACTACCCGGTCTGCCCGGATTGCAAGCGCATCTACGACGAAATGCGGTAGCAGTCCGGGCGGCGGCCCGTCATCGGTTCGGCGTCGTCATCGGTTCAGCGTGATGACCTCGGTGGGGATCGCCTGCTCGCCCTGGCTGAGCGACAGCGCGGTGACCGGCAGCTCGTCCAGCGCCCGGCGATGGCGGTCCCGGGCCGCCAGCAGCGCTTCATGGCCGGTGAGTGACTCATCGACGTCGCCATGATCCACCGCGGTGATGAGCAGATCCTTGGTGTCGCCGTAGACGTCGTGATCGGGCTCGTAGGCGGCGAGCTTCTCCGCGGAACCGCACACCACCAGTTCTCCCTGCGCGAGTCCGTACTGGTAGCAGCGCAGCGCCCGCTTGCGCCAGCCGTCGGTGCTCTTGCCGAACGATTTCTTGGCCACGCCGTGCATTTCGCCGTCCGCGCCCTCACGTTCGGTGAGCTTGTATACCATCGCGCAGGTGGGATGACCGGATCCGGTGACCAGCATCGTGCCCACGCCGTAGGAGTCCACGGGGGCGGTGGCCAGCGCGGCCAGCGCGTATTCGTCCAGATCGTTGGTCACGGTGATCTTCGTGTTCGTGGCGCCCAGCGAATCCAGTTGCTTGCGGGCCTTCTGGGCCAACGACGCCAGATCGCCCGAATCGATGCGGATGCCGCCCAGCTGCGGGCCGGCAACCTCCACGGCGGTGGTGATCGCCTGCTCGATGTTGTACGTGTCGGTGAGCAGCGTGGTCCCCGGGCCGAGCGCGTTGATCTGGGAGACGAAGGCGTCGCGCTCATCGTCGTGCAGCAGGGTGAAGGCGTGCGCCGCGGTGCCGATGCACACCAGATCGTACTTCTTCGCGGCCGCAAGATTCGCGGTGCCGGCGAAACCACCCACGATGGCCGCGCGGGCCGCAGCCACGGCCGCGCTCTCGTTGGTGCGGCGGCCGCCCATATCCATGCACGGACGGTCGCCCGCGGCGCTGGTCATGCGCGAGGCCGCCGAGGCGATGGCCGAATCGTAGTTGAGCACGGAGAGGATCAGCGTCTCCAGCAGCGTGCACTCGCCGAACGTGCCCTCCACCTGCAGGATCGGTGAGTTCGCGAAGAACGCCTCACCCTCCGGATAGGCGCGGATCGTGCCCGAGAACCGGAAGTCCTCCAGCCATTTCGCGGTCCGCTCGCTCACCACATGGCGATCCCGCAGGAACCTCAGATCCGATTCGCTCGGCCGGAAATCCTGCAGCATCTCCAGAATGCGTCCCAGTCCTGCGGCGATGCCGTATCGGCGTCCGGCCGGCAGATGACGGGTGAACACCTCGAACACGCAGCGACGGTCCGCGGTGCCGTCCTGCATGGCCGCGTCCAGCATCGTGTACTCGTACATATCGGTCATCATGGCCGGCGAGAAATCGTTCGTCATATCGTTCGTCACGGCTCCTTCACGTCGCGTCGTATCACTCCGTGCGCTCTCGCGCTCTTAGGGAGCCAGTTTAGGCGGTTCCGGCGGATAATCCATATCCTCAAGCAGGTGCTGCCGCGATGAGATCATGATCGGCGTATTGTCGGCAAAGACGGATACCGTGCGTAAGAACATGGGGCGTATGGCTCGTAGGCGATGCGCCGCGACTGCGATTGGGAAGGTTTTGACAACGATGGTGCAGATTAAAGACATGCTTGACGCCGATACGACGATTCGTCCCGACGGGCGTGACGTGGACGAACTGCGTCCGGTCACGATCACCCGCCACTTCACCGACGTTCCCGAAGGTTCCGTGCTCATCTGCTGCGGCAACACCCGCGTGATGTGCACCGCCACGTTCAGCCAGGGCGTGCCCCGCTGGCGCAAGGACTCCGGTCTCGGCTGGGTGACCGCCGAATATTCGATGCTGCCGCGCGCCACCGCCGAGCGCACCGACCGTGAATCCGTGCGCGGCAAGATCGGCGGCCGCACCCACGAGATCAGCCGTCTGATCGGCCGATGCCTGCGCGGCGTGGTCGACATGAAGGCGCTGGGCGAGAACCAGATCCAGATCGACTGCGATGTGCTGCAGGCCGACGGCGGCACCCGAACCGCATCCATCACCGGAGCGTATGTGGCGCTCGCCGATGCGGTCGACTGGGCCAAGAAGCACAAGATGATCCGTGCGAACCGTCAGGTCATCAAGGATCAGGTGTCGGCCGTCTCCGTCGGCGTGATCAACGGCAAGCCGATGCTGGATCTGCCGTACGTGGAGGACAGCCAGGCCATGACCGACATGAATGTGGCCATGACCGGCGCCGGCGAGTTCATCGAGATTCAGGGCACCGCCGAGCATCGTCCGTTCACCCGCAAGGAGCTGGGCGTGCTGCTCGACTTGGCCGAAAAGGGCAACAAGGAGCTGCAGGCCGTGCAGCGTCAGGCGCTTCAGGAGGCCTGACCGTCTTTCGTATTTCCGTCGATCCACTGCGGCTGATTTGCCGTGGTGGCCGATCTGCCATAATGGAATGCGGTGCGCGGTCTGCGCCGCTGTGGGGTCGGCGGATCAACCGACCGACCGAGTGAGAACGACCGAGTGAGAAGGATGGTTATGAGCGACGTCGTGAAGCTGGTGGTTGCCACCCATAACGAAGGCAAGCTGGTCGAGATCCGCCGTATTCTCGCTGAGGATCTCGGCGCGGATGCGGATCGCATCGAGCTGGTGTCGGCCGGTTCGCTTGGTCTGCCCGATCCCGTGGAGACCGGCGTGAGCTTCGAGCAGAACGCGCTGCTCAAGGCCCGCGACGTGGTTCGTCGAACCGGTCTGCCGGCAGTGGCCGACGATTCCGGTCTGATCGTGGATGTGCTCGGCTCGGCCCCAGGCATTCTTTCCGCACGCTGGGCGGGCCGTCACGGCGACGATGTGGCCAATTACGAGCTGCTGCTCGCCCAGATCGAGGATATTCCCGACCGGAACCGCAATGCCCGGTTCCGTTGCGCAGCCGCGCTGGTGGTGCCCGAATCCGGTCAGAGTGCGGCACCGTACGAGATTCACAACGAAACCGTGCAGCTGGGCGATATGAAGGGCATGATCAACCGTGCCCCGAAGGGTGAACATGGATTCGGCTACGATCCGATCTTCGTGCCTGAGGAGCAGCCCGCCCGTGCGGTCGAGGCGGGCGTGACGCTGACCAGCGCCGAGATGACGTCCGATGAGAAGAACGCGATCTCCCATCGTTCCAAGGCTCTGAAGCGTCTGGTTCCGCTGATCCGCACCATGGTGTTGGACGCCGACTGATCGACTGATCCGGCTAGTTATCTTCAGGCCGGGATCAGGAAGTTGATCGCGGTGAGGGCGATCATGCCGAGGATCGCCGTGACCGACAGGCAGAATCCCGCCATGCGCGCATTGCCGAGCACCTTGTCGGAGAACAGCGTGGCGAAGATGGCGGTGGGAGCGAAGCACAGCATCACCACGGCCTTGCGGATGCTCGCGTCGAACGGCAGCACGAACCAGGCGAATGCGGCGAACAGGGCCGCGAACGGCAGCCTCCATGCCAGTACGCGCAGCACCTGCTTCACGTCGTTTCGTCCGGCGGGAAGATCCATGAGCATGCCCACCATCAGCATCGAGCAGAAGCCGTTGGCGTTGGCGAACGGCTCCAGTACCGTGGAGACCACGCCGGGCAGGGTGACGCCGGTGAGCATGAGCACGATCATCAGCAGATAGCAGTCGAACGGCACCGAGGTGAAGAAGCCTTTGAGAATGTTCTTGATGGCGGCGATGCGGGCGAGGCGTCGGGCATCCTTGTCTTTCGGGGTGATTTTCGGCAGCACCGGAGCGTCGCCGGCCCCCTGTTCCTTGAGTGTTTTGCCGGGTTGGATGTGCAGCAGTCGAAGGGTGAGCAGATTGCTGCCGGCGGACACCACCACGCAGTTGCCCATGTCGAACATCGCGCCGGGCACCAGGGAGGCCGAACCGAGCATGCCCTGCATCACCGGGAAGCAGAAGTTGCCGATGTTGAATCCGGCGCCGTTGAGCATCAGGAACGCCCGTTCGCTCACCGGCCTGCGACGGCTGGCGAAATACAGGATCGGAATCGGGATCATGCCGCAGACGAATCCGAACAGCGTGACCCACAGCAGGCTCAGATCATGCGAATTGTTGAGGAACGACACGATGATCGCCGCGGGAAGCGTGAGGTTGAACACCACGCGCTGCAGAACGCGATAGTCATTGTCGCCGAAGATATGGAAGCGTTTGAATCCGTATCCGACGAAGATGATGAGCAGCAGAGTGATCGGATGGATCAACGACGACATGGCTGACGGCATTTCGGTTCCTGCGATTCTCTCGGTGTTGTGGATGGTGTTGGCGGATGATGCTGGTGTTGGCGATGCGTAGGGTTTTTGTAGGGGATCGGTGCGAAGTCGGGTAGGTATGGCGTTGGTGTGGGCGGGCCATCGGAGTGCCGGGATGTTTCACGGAGAACATGTGCGCGGAACATCGGCGGCTGCATGAACCATGGTGCGCGAGATGGGACTCGAACCCACACGTCAAAGACACAGGAACCTAAATCCTGCGCGTCTACCAATTCCGCCACTCGCGCTTACTGCACATTGCACATGCTTGCATATATGCAAAACCCTAGGCGTTGGGGCCTAGGGTGCGGAGCCACTTGACAGAATCGAACTGTCGACCTGCTCATTACGAGTGAGCCGCTCTACCGACTGAGCTAAAGTGGCAAATTGTTGGTGCAAGAGCACACAGAAAGAATATTCTAGGGTCGAATTCCGATTTTGTCTAATCGAAGCCGATCGGCGCGTCACGCTCGCCGGGTTGACCGTCGATCGGCGGGGCGCGTGCCGTGCGGTGACGTAGGCCGTGGAACAATGGGCGTATGACGAACGACGATTTCCATGCGCTTATTCCGGCCGGCGGGGCGGGGTCCCGTCTGTGGCCGATCAGCCGTCGGAACAGGCCGAAGTTTCTCTATGACTTTCTCGGATCCGGCCGTACGATGATCCAGTCCACATTTGATCGTCTGGCCGCCATAGCCGGTGCGGATCACGTTTCCGTGATCACCGGCGTGGCGCATGAGGCGGCCGTGCGCGCGCAGCTGCCGGATCTTGACGGCCGTAATCTGTTCTGCGAACCGGTGGGGCGCGACTCCACCGCCGCGATCGCCCTGCCCGCCGCGATTCTGGCTAACCGGTACGGCCGCGATTGCGTGATCGGATCGTTCGCCGCCGATCATGTGATCCGCGACGACGAGACCTTCGGCGACTGCGTCCGCGAGGCGGTTGCGGCCGCACGGGTCGGCTACGTGACCACGATCGGCATCGCGGCAACCCGTCCGTCCACCGCGTTCGGCTATATCCGTCAGGGCGAGTCCTTGGCCGATCGGGCGCCGGGCGCCCCTCACGCCCGCGTGGTGAAGGCGTTCGTGGAAAAACCGGACGCGGCCACGGCCGCCGCTTATCTGGATACAGGCGAATACCGGTGGAACGCCGGCATGTTCGTGATGAAGACGGGGGTATTGCTGGATCTGCTCAAGCAGCTGAAGCCGGAGATTCATGCTGCGGTAACCGAAATCGCATCGGTGTGGGACGGTCCGGTCGAGGTTCGCGATGAGGCGATGGAGCGGATCTGGCCGGGGGTCGAAAAAATAGCGTTCGACTATGCGGTGGCGGAACCGTTGTCTGCCAAGGGGGGAGTGGCGATGGTCCCCGGCGGGTTCGGTTGGGACGATATCGGTGATTTCAATTCCGTGGCGGCGCTGATTCCCAGTGCCGACGCGTTCAACAACAAGATCATCGGGGACGCCGGGAAGGTACTGTGTCTGGATTCCGCGGGCAACGTGATCGCACCCGAATCGGGCCGTATGGTGGCCATGCTCGGCGCCGACGATCTGGTGGTGATCGATACGCCCGACGCGCTGCTGGTCGCGCCGCGGGCGCGCAGTCAGGAGGTCAAGCGCATGGTGGCCGCGCTGGCGACACGGGGTGAGGATGCGGTGCTGTGACCTGCGGTCGTTTGACTACTGTTCGGCGGTCGTTCGGCGTGTCCGCGTCGGATCGCCGTTTGGTCGGTCGTCTTGGCGCCTGACCGGTCGAATCGGTGTCGTTTTGGTGTTGCGAACGGTAACGGGATCTTAACGGATTCCGAACGGAGGGCGTCGACGATAACCCTAAATTATTGCACGTTCTAACGCACAAATACCAACATTTTTGTGCGAATAACTCTGTCCGCCGAGCACAGTATCGTGAGATTCGGAACAAGGTGGTGCGTATACGCCCGCCGCTTTCAAATGATGAAAGGACCGTTCAATGGCCATTAATCCTCCTATCGACGCCACCCAGACTCCCGCCTGGGCCGAGCTGCAGAAGCACTACGACGCTCTTCAGGCTGAAGGCGTCGACCTCAAGAAGTGGTTCGCCGAGGATCCCGAGCGTGTGGAGAAGCTGAGCTTCGAGGCCGGCGACCTGCACTTCGACCTTTCCAAGAACCTCATCAAGCCCGAAACCATCGAACTGCTCGCCAACCTCGCCAAGGACGTGAAGCTGGACGAGCGCATCAAGCAGCAGTACACCGGCGTGCACATCAACAACACCGAGGATCGCGCCGTGCTGCACACCGCGCTGCGTCGCCCGGAGGAGGATGAGGGCAAGTACATCGTCGACGGTCAGGACGTGGTCAAGGACGTGCGCGAGACCCTCGGGCGCATCTACGCCTTCGCCGACGACGTGCGCTCCGGCAAGTGGACCGGCATCACCGGCCGCAAGATCGAAACCGTGGTCAACATCGGCATCGGCGGCTCCGACCTGGGTCCCGTCATGGCCTACGAAGCCCTGAAGCCCTACGCCGACGCCGGCATCTCCGCCCGCTACATCTCCAACATCGACCCGAACGATCTGGCCGAGAAGACCAAGGGCCTCGACCCGGAGACCACGCTGTTCATCATCGTCTCCAAGACCTTCACCACCCTCGAAACCCTGACCAACGCCCGCGAGGCCCGCACCTGGCTGCTTGAGGAGCTCGTCGCCTCCGGCGCGATCTCCGACGGCGACGAGGCCCAGAAGGCCGAAGCCATCAAGAAGCACTTCGTGGCCGTCTCCACCAACCTGGAGAAGGTCGAGGAGTTCGGCATCGACCCGTCCAACGCCTTCGGCTTCTGGAACTGGGTCGGCGGCCGCTACTCCGTCGATTCCGCCGTCGGCACCTCGCTCGCCGTGGTGTTCGGACCGGCCCGCTTCGAGGAGTTCCTGCACGGCTTCCACGAGATCGACGAATACTTCGCCAACACCCCGTTCGAGAAGAACGTCGTCGCCCTGCTCGGCCTGCTCAACGTGTGGTACCGCAACTTCTTCAAGGCCGCTTCCCACGCCGTGCTGCCCTACGACCAGTACCTGCACCGCTTCCCGGCCTACCTGCAGCAGCTCACCATGGAATCCAACGGCAAGTCCGTGCGCTGGGACGGCACCCCCGTCACCACCGAAACCGGCGAGATCTTCTGGGGTGAGCCCGGCACCAACGGCCAGCACGCCTTCTACCAGCTGATCCACCAGGGCACCCAGCTCATCCCGGCCGACTTCATCGCCTTTGCCAACACCCCGAACCCGGTGAAGGACGGCGATCAGGACGTGCACGAGCTGTTCCTCGGCAACTACCTCGCCCAGACCAAGGCCCTCGCCTTCGGCAAGACCGCCGATGAAGTGCGCGCCGAAGGAACCCCGGAGGAGATCGTCCCGGCCCGCGTGTTCAAGGGCAACCGTCCGACCACCTCGATCTTCGGCGTGGCCCTCACCCCGTTCTCGCTCGGTGAGCTGATCGCCCTGTACGAGCACATCACCCTCGTCGAGGGCACCGTGTGGGGTCTGGACTCCTACGATCAGTGGGGCGTGGAGCTCGGCAAGCAGTTGGCCAAGCAGATCACCCCGGCCCTGTCTCAGGACGACAAGGCCCTCGCCGATCAGGATGCCTCCACTCAGGCTCTGATCAAGTTCTACCGCGAGAAGCGCGAGTTCTGATCGGATGTCGATCGGGCTGTGATCGGGTTTTGGCCTAATCGGTCCGTGATCGGAACCGTGACCATCGGTTTTCACGGGCGGCGATCTCCTCATCGTGAGGGATCGCCGCCCCTGCGTTTTTGTTTCCCCTATGACCTTCCAGGGCTCAGGCGAGCCGACAGACGAGCTGGTGGGATGCGGCCGCTTTCAACCGCAACAGTGGTCAGATGCCCCTCATCAGTCGGCTAATGCCGACAGCTTCCCCCACTGGGGAAGCCAAATGTCTGTGACCTTCCCCTTGAGGGGAAGGTGGCCGATGAAATCGGCCGGATGAGGTGAGAACGAAGCTCGCCTTATCCGCTGTCCGTCACTGCATGTCGAGCGGTTCCTTCTCCGTTGGCGCGGGGAACGCCCGGTCGAGCGCGGTGATCTCGTCGTCGCTGAACGTGATGCTGCGCGCCCGGAGATTGCTGCGCAGATGCTCCGCGCTGCCCGTGCATGGAATGGCGATCATATCGTCTCGGCGCAGCACGAATGCGAGCAGTATCTGTATCGGATCGGCGTCATGCGCGGCGGCGATACTGCGCACAACCGGCGAGGAGGTCAACCCGCTTCGCAGCGTACCGGCTTGAGCCAGCGGACAGTATGCCATCATCGGCATCCGGTGGGCGTCCATCCACGGCAGCAGATCATATTCCACGCCGCGCGAGCCGAGATGATACAGATCCTGATTCACTGCGCAGGCATCACCCCCATCCGTGGCGAACAGCTCCTGCATGTCCGCGGTATCGAAGTTCGAAACTCCCCAATTGCGGATCAGTCCGTCCGATTTCGCCTGTTCCATGCATTCGACGGTTTCGGACAGTGGGATCGAACCCCGCCAGTGCAGTAGATACATGTCGAGATAATCCGTGCCGAGCCGGGAAAGCGACGCCTCCAGACTTTGCCGCAGATGCCGACGCCCGGCGTTATGCGGATACACCTTGGACACGAGGAACAGCCGCGAACGGTCGTGGTTCTTGATGGCCCGGCCGACCAGCGATTCGGCCTTCCCGTCGGCGTACATCTCGGCGGTGTCGATCAGTGTGATCCCGGCATCGAGGCCGGCTCGCAGCGCGTTGAGCTCCTGCGACTGCGGTCGTCGTCCCTCCGCCAGATGCCATGTCCCCATGCCGAATCGGGGCATCGACGTGCCGTCGGGTAGCAGCACGGTGTCCTGTGCAGTGTCTTCCATGGTGCCCTGCACGGTGTTACGAATCTGCGCGGTTTCCCGAATCATGATGCCCATCCTCCCCTGATTTTCGTACCGATGATAGGTCGTTTGGGGGTATGGTCATCAAACTCGGTCCGCGAGATGGAACCCGTGCCGATCGGGGATGAGACGGTACTGATCAGGATTGGTCTGCTCGGAGGCGGTGCTGATTGGGAGGAGGTGGCATGCTGAACTGGATGGAGCAGTGCTGATCGGGGTGAAATGGTGTGGTCAGGGTGAAATGGTGTGGTCAGGGTGAAGCGGTGTGGTCAGGGTGAAGCGGTGTGGTCGGAAAGGGAATGTTGCTGATTGACAGGGGAGTGGAATCATGGGGTGCGGTGATTGGCTTCTCGCCCGGTGTGGAAGTCGTTGTGCGCCAGTTTTCTGGGCTTCCCCCTTGGGGGGGGCTGTCGGCGTAGCCGACTGATGAGGGGCGTCGGGCGAGGTGCTGGTTGGAATACGAGCCGACAGGCGAGCCCTTCGGTTGCCGGCTTCTCGGCGGCATTTGCTGAACCGGTCGAGGGTGAGCACGATCCGATCCGTTGAAGCCGTTGGCGAGATTGCGGAATCCGTTGTCGACTGGATAGTACTTGCATTGCGGGTGCGGCATTCGCCGTACGACCTGTTCCCAGTCCGGCATGTCTTGGATTTCGGGCGCATCGCGAAGACTCATCAAGGTGGACATCAGTTTTTCTCGTGCGATGTAATCTACCACTGCTGTATCTCCATATTTTCGGTATGCCGAAAATCAGAGGTTGTATAGTGTTGGATTCCCAGTGTGATTGTGTTCGCTGATTATTGGCTGACGTCATCGTCTTTTCCTCTGAAAGGTATGCTTTTTGCGTGTATGGGATGTTGATTTAGGGGGTATGCTTGTCGGAATCGAGTGGCAGTATGAGAGGTTGAAAGGATGATTCCGAAAGGGAGGTTCAATGATGATCTCAAGGAAACCTGTACGCTCGGGTAGATTATGGAAAATCGGCATAGGGATGATCGCCTCGATCGCCATGCTGCTGCCGATGGGGGCCGTGGCCAACGCGGCTGAGGCTTCCGGGGATGCCTCCGCTGCCACCGGTGACGTCGCCATCAACGCCAAGAACTTCCCGGATGCAGAATTTCGCTACCTGTTGTCAAATGGTAGCTATGATAAAAACTGGGACGGTGTCCTTAGCTTTGCTGAAAGAAATGCCGTCACTGAGATAAATTTTGATTCTTTTGTTAAATCATCCAAAGGCATCGAATGGTTTCCGAACCTTTCCGTTTTGCAAAGTTCTGCTAATTCGACTGATGGCGGTACTCAGTTAGCTTTTTTGGATGTGTCACACAATCACAAGCTAACGTATCTCAATCTAGACGGTACGCAATTGAACTCTGTAGATGTGTCGCATAATCCAATGTTGCAGTCTCTTCAGATTACTGGTGAAACTCTATACGTTAAAGGCAAGAGATTGGCTTCTTTGGATGTATCGCACAATCCTCAATTGCAGGAACTATATCTGGAGGGGAATCGGCTGACGACGCTTGATGTGTCTCGTAATCCCCTGCTTAAAGAATTGACTGTTGATGATAATCGTTTGTCGTCTTTGGACGTGTCTCGTAATCCGAAGATTGAACGATTGACGGTCAGTGGGAATCATTTGTCTTCCTTAGATATATCTCATAATTCTCACCTTGACTATTTGCTTGTTGATGGTAATCGCCTATCCTCCTTGGATGTATCTCATAACTCGAAACTTTCTGGCATGCAAGCGTCAGAGAATCGTTTGTCGTCCTTGGATTTGTCACATAATCCTGAGCTATCGTATCTACGGGTTGGCGACAATCCTTTGGTTGCGTTGGATATATCGCATAATCCAAAGATGACATTGCTGGATGCGAGGAATACCCAGATTTCTTCTTTGGATGTGTCTCATAATCCGAAATTGGATTCTTTGAATGTTCGAGGAAGCCAGCTATACGCGTTGGATGCATCTCGTACCCAATTGGAGTGGCTTGACACAGATCTGAGCGGCAATCGTATGCTTGCCTATCAGGAATCTCATAACCATCACGCAGTCACGGTGGGTGGTCAGCGTGCTTATCCGGTGGATGGGCGTTCATTGAACTTGAAGCGGTTGATTCCGTGGTTCGACCTGTCGAAGGTGTCGAATGTGAAGGGCGGCACGATCTCGCGTGCGGGTGTGATCGCGCCCGTGGCCGGCGCGAAGCCGGGTGCGGTGGTGTCGTACGACTACGCGGCCGGAGCCTCGGGCACGCTGCACGCCAGCGTGAGCTTCACGATGAAGGGCGCGCCCGCTCCGGCGTACCGTACCGTGGTGTTCAACTCCAACGGCGGTTCCGCGGTGGCGTCGCAGAGGGTGGCCAACGGCGGCAAGGTCAGGCAGCCGGCGAATCCGACGCGTTCGGGCTACACGTTTGCGGGCTGGTACTACGGCAACGCGAAGTGGGACTTCAACCGCGGCGTGACGGCGAACATCACGCTGACCGCCCGGTGGACGAGGAACGCGACGCCGACGAAGCCGACGCAGCCTACCGTGAAGCGGGTGCCGGTGTACCGCGTGTACAACCGCAACTCCGGCCTGCACCACTACACGACCAGCGCCGCGGAGCGGAACATGCTGGTTCGTCTGGGTTGGCGTGACGAGAGCCGGGGCGCGTCGTTCGTCACCGTGGGCAGGGGCACGCCCGGCGCCCGTCCGGTGTACCGCGAGTACAACAGGCGTTCCGGCAACCACAACTGGACGCTGAACAAGCGGGAGCACGACATGCTGGTGCGCCTCGGCTGGAGGAACGAGGGCGTCGCCTGGTACGCGCCCTCGAACGGCAGGCCGGTGTACCGTCTGTACAACCGTAATTCCGGCGAGCATGTGTACACGACGAGCTACGGCGAGTACCGTGCGGTGGTGAAGGCGGGCTGGCGCGGCGAGGGCGTCGCGTGGAAGTCGCTGTGAGTTAGTTTCCTGGCTTCCCCTCGTAGGGGAAGCCTGATTGCGCACTTCGTGTTGTACGCCTGTGAGCTGGTCTTCTTGGCTTCCCCCTGGGGGGGGCTGGCAGCCGTCAGGCTGACTGATGAGGGGTTGCGGGCAAGGCTCGACTAGAACGTGTCGGGTGTGTTGTTCGATCCACATCATCAGTCTCGTTTCACTCGACAGCTTCTCGGTAGCATCGGTCGGTCTTTCGCCTGTGTTCTGTCCGCTCGCCTGTCGGCGAGCCTGAACCCTGGAAACGACTCTGCCGTTTCCTTGACGGGTTCAGCCTAGGGGGAAGCTCGTTTGTGCCCGTCTGCGGTTCGTGACCGGACATAGCCGCCGTCACTGGGCATACCTACCGTCACCGGGTATGGGTGTGCCCGGTGACGACGGTTCGGGATCGTTGAAATTATAGGGATTGTGGGGTTGCGTCACCGGGTGTGGGTGTGCCCGGTGACGCAGCCTGTACTCTGTGACGCAACCTGTACCCGGTGACGTAATCCGCGCTTGATTCCATGAATGCCTAGGCTGGATGGACGATGGACTAGGGTGTGTAAATCCTGATCTGCGCCTTAGTCCATCGGAATTCGATACCCGAGATTTCAAAAACCTTGGAATCATGCGGTTTTGGAGTTCGTACAGGTTCGATCTGAATGGATTAAGGCACATTTCACTCAAAACTCGCCTTAGTCCATCGCCTTGGTTCAGTCAGATCGTTCGGTGATTCTCGCGGAGCCATATTGGCTCGTGATCTCTTGTGGCTCTTGTCTTCTTGCCGATCGCATCCTTGACTTCCGATCTTTCGGCCTTCCTGTCTTTCAACCTCCTGCATATCTTGCTGCACAATCCCGCAGATCATCTGAGCGCTGCCACTGTCCTCAATCTCCAACTCCCCTCTTCCCGCACTGTCTTCACTCCCTCCGTATCTCTCACTCCCTCCACATCTCCTGATCCACCATCGTCGGTTTCTCGCCGAAAGATATCGGTTCTTGCTGTTCTCTGCGGCCCCAAGTTAATTTTGGATTAATCTCCGATCGGAAGCTGCCGCTTGTACAGCGCCCCCTCCATAATGGATATGGAGGGGGCGCAATGATTGGGCGCGATCCCCGAATGCCGATTGAGAAGGGGTTTGGGTCTCGACCGGATCGGTTCCGAGAGGAGAGAATCATGAAACGCTTGCGAAGCGTATTCGCTGGGATTCTGTCTGCAATGCTCACCGTCGCCATGATTGTTGGCTTCGGCGCATCGTCGGCAGTCGCCGCAGGAGGAACCATAACTGCGGCATCGCAGTCGACCCATAACGCCATCGTGTTGGTGCTGGATAATTCGGGCAGCATGTACGGTGAGCCGATCGAACGGTTGAAGACCGCGACGAAACAGTTCGTGGACAAGATTCTGAGTAAGGATCCGCAGAGCCAGATTTCGCTGATCGCCTTCAGCGATGACGCCACCGTTCAGGATTTCACCAACGATAAGAACACGTTGGATAACTTTGCGGATAAGAATCTGTTCGCCGACTCCGGTACGAACGTGACGGCGGGACTCCAGAAGGCCGACGAGGTGCTGAAGAACTTCAAGGACACCGCCTCGACGAAGTACGCGCGCAGCATCGTCACCATGTCCGACGGCTGGCCGAACGATTCGACGTCCTCCACGGATCAGGCCAAGTCCATGTTCGCGGATTACAACATGTACTCGGTCGGTTTCTACCCATATCAGGACAATTCCGCCAGCACCTTCATGAAGTCGATCCAGAACAAGGGCTACTTCGAAGCCAACGACCTCGATGCGCTGATCCAGAAATTCATCGAAATCGTCAATGTGATTCTTAATCCTCTGACGATCGAATTATCAACCAAGAAGTGGCAGCAAACATATCCGACTAAAGAGACATTCTACGAAATCACGGCGAAGATCACCAATCCGAACAACAATGCGGTATCGGATGTCACCGCTTCATTGTCAACGGATAAGAATCTTGCCATTACGGGGAACTCGAAGAAAACCATCGGAACGATTGACGCCAAGAAGTACCGAGTCGTCACTTGGGATAAGGTCGTGCCGCAGGTTGAAGGTTCTGCAGGCGTCAGCGCCGTATTTGAAGTTACCGCCGAAGGACATAATATGGCGAGTATCTCCAAGCAGGGGAAGATCATCCTTCAGCAGGGCGTGAAGAACAACGAGCTTGATTTTTCGAAGGATACGTGGGCGTTTGAAAACTACGTTGAGCCTCGTGGATACGCTTTGACCGACAGTGATCGTGAAGCGCTGCTGCACGGTCTTGATTCCACGTCGACCGAAGAGGTGCTTGCAAATCTCAGTACGGACAGCGGCGGGAAAAACGATAAGTCTTCCGGCGGAAGTTGCTTTGGTTTTGCCGTAACCTCGGTTCTGGCCAAGATGAATGTGGCGTCTCCCGTTTCCCGCCAGCAGGGTGCGAAAAGCGTGCATGACATGAAGGAAGGAAAAACGGGAGGATCCGTACATTCCTACATCAATTACTACTGGTTCACGCAGCTCCTAGATCCCGTAAAAAGTGAGGAGCAGAAGTTCTTGGATAAGAGCAATACCACTGATGGGCAGAAACAGCAGGTCGCGGAAATCAAGCGCAAGGTTCAGCAGGTTAAAACCGGCGGAGCCCCCGTTGTTTTGGGGTTCGGAGTCGAATACTCCGATCCTGCAAAGGGTGGCGCTCATGCGGTAGTAGCCGATAAATACGAGACGCTTAAGAATAGAGTCATCGATGGGCATACCTTCAATGGCCGTGTGCATATCTACGACAACAATCATCCCGATCAGCAGGATATCTATCTGTACATTAATGATCAGACCGGAGATTGGAAGTACAACGTACCGGGAACGACACGGGATCTCGAGAAGGATGCCAATTCGTTCGGAGTCAAGCCGGGATCCGATTTCTCGATATGGGATAAGATAACGGGTGCTCATCGCGGATATTTGGTGTTTGCCAGCAATAATACGTCAACGTGGCTGGACAAGGACATCGATACAGAGCATGCCAACGTCAAAGCTGAATTTATTGCTGGCTGGCGGACTCTGGCAGCCTATGCCGCTCTGCATAGAGGTGCGCAATCGTGGGAGATCGAGAAGATTCTTCGTGGACAATACTCCGACATTCCTTCGTATCGTCCCAGCACTGATAAAGCTTCCAGATCCGATGCGCACTTTGTATTGCCGGATAAGCAGTCCTCGTATACGGTGACCGGCAATGGATACTACGACTACTCGCTGGATTACGTGGATTCGCTGGTATCCGTCAAATCCGACAGGGCGGCATCCGCCACGTTCTCCAAGGATGGCGATGCCAGCCTGACCGGTAGCAAGGGCTCCTATGAGCTTTCCTCCACGCTCGACAGCAAGAAGAAGCTGTTCACCTATACGGTGAGCGGCAAGGATTCCTCCAATGTGTCCTTGGACAGGACCACTGCGGGGTATGTCGTTTCCGGTGATAATCTGGCCAACGCGAAAATCACCGCGAACGATGCGGACACCACCAAGTCGGTTGCGCTGAACACCACGGCCAAGAAGGTTCTGGTTACCGATGACGGCAGCAACGTCAAGGCGGCGGTCGACAAGGATAACAACGGTTCGTATGAGACCGTGATCGCCAGCAGCGATGGCAACCAGAACGGCAACGGCGGAACGAATGGCGGTGGTGTCACGCCGGTTGCGCCGAATGGCGATAACGGCTCGCACTCCACCGCTGCGAACGGTTCGAATGGCTCTGCCGTTGCGAATGCCGGAACGGAAACCGGTGATAATGCCAAGGCCAATGCTTCCGATAATGCCGACGGGAACGCGAAGCGACTGTCGAGCACCGGCGTTGCGATCGTGACGATCGGTGCGGTTGCCGGCGTGCTGCTGGTGGCCGGTGTCGTCATCTTCATCGCCCGTCGACGCCGAGCCGACTGATGGTCAGCCGATAGACACAGGCAGGAAGGTGCAGACAGGCAAGTAAAGACAGGTAAGGAAAATGCGCGGATGATCGTGTGACGATGATCCGCTGAGCCTCGAAGGGGCGGCCCGATTCATGCCGGACCGCCCCTTCATGTCGGACCGCCCCCTTCTGCCATGACATCGATGTGACCGGGCATATCTCTTGTCACGGGGTATGGGCATGCCCGGTGACGGTGGTTTGGAATCGTTGGAATTATTAGGGTTTGTGGCGTGTGTTACTGGGTAAAGGTATGCCCGGTGACGGTAATATGCAGATTCGTTCAATGTACATTGATTTGTCTGTATTGATTCGTAGTGATTCGTTTGTATTCTGACCGGTTATTGGCGAGTTTCCTATAGGCCGCACGAAATCAGGCGGACTTTTCGAATGGATCCGCACATTTTCAGGCGCACTTTGCGGCGGATCGGGCCCTGCGATGCTCCGGAAGTCGTACGTGCCGTGCCGGATCGGCCGATTTCGCCGTGCCGGATCGGTCATTCGCCCTGCTCCGGGTGCCGGACGTCAGATATCGGAGTCCGGAATCGAAAGACGCATCGTGGCCATGTTCGGCCCTGCCCGGCCGTGTCGAATTGCACCGGTCGCACACTCGTCGTATAGTTAGGGCAGTCCGGAACGAGTTCTTAGTTCGGATTTTCGATGACGAGATGATGCCAGCGGCGAGGTAGTGCTCACCGTATGGGCATTTGCGTCAGAATACCCTGTGACCGCACCTTCGGGTCGTGTGATTGAGCCATGTGCTTCAATCGTCGTCATAGGTCAGACGAAAGGCAACACAACGTGGCAGATAGCCAGAATCTTGCAGCTATGAAGTTGGCTGAGCTCAAGGAGCTCGCCAAGCAGATGGGTCTGCGTGGTACCTCAACCATGCGAAAGGGCGAGTTGGTCAGCACCATCGAGGCCGCCCGCAATGGGGGAGAGGCCCCCGCCGGCGTGACCGTGCGAGTGCCGAAGACGGCCGCCAAGTCCGCCAAATCGAAGATTTCCAAGGTTTCGGCCGACGAGACTCAGTCTCAGACGCTTCCGGCCGCACAAACAGCACAAACCGAACAGTCCGCACAGTCCGAACCGGCTGCGCAGACCGCCGATGCGGGCAATTCCGCCGCCGCGGCTGAATCCCTCCCCGTTGCGACTCCGGCCGAAGCCGCACCCGCCGAAACCGAACCGGTTGAGGCGAAGTCGCTGCCAATCGACCTGCCGCTGCCGATCGCCGCGGCGTCCGATGGCGAAGGCGACGAGCAGCCCGTCAGGCGCTCCATCCGCAAGCGCGACGCCGAACCGCTGTCGCTGGACGAGATCGCTCTGCCCGCCCCCAAGGAGACCCCCGCTCGCAAGACACGCAACCGCAGGGCCGCGCACGCCGACGAGAACGCGAACCACGGCGGCGCCGGTACGCTTGATCTGAATCTCGATCTGCCTCGCATCCGCCGTCGCAAGGACACCGCGCCGGAACCGGAGACCAACGAGCATGTGCGCGATCTGGGCGACATCCTCGCCGCCCTACCGGACCGTTCCGACCGTCCGAACGATCGCAAGAGCACCAAGCGCCGCAATGATGATCGTCATCTCGACCGTTCCAATCGTGATCGTGCCGATCGCGACACCCGTTCCGATCGTTATGAGCAGGATGATGATCGTGATTTCGCACGTCGCAACCACAATGATCGCAACGATCGCCGCGGCAATGACCGTAATGACCGCAACGATCGCCGCGATCGTCGCGACCGTGATCTGCGCGGCGGCCGTGCCGACCGCGACTCCCGTATGCGCGAGGACGTTCCGCAGGAGGATCTCGTGCCGGTGGCCGGCATCGTCGACGTGCTCGACTCCTATGCCTTCGTTCGCACCAGCGGCTATCTGCCCGGTCCGAACGACGTCTACGTCTCCATGGGCCAGGTGAAGAAGTACGGTCTGCGTAAGGGCGACGCCGTGCAGGGCACCACCCGTCCGCCCCGCGAAGGCGGCCGTAACCAGCGTCAGAAGTTCGTGCCGTTGCAGTCCATCGAAACGATCAACGGCATGAGCATCGAGGAGGCGCAGAGCCGTCCGCATTTCAACAAGCTCACGCCGCTGTATCCGCAGGAGCGTCTGCGCATGGAGACCCAGCCGACCAAGCTCACCGGTCGTCTGATCGACATCGTCTCCCCGATCGGCAAGGGTCAGCGTGGTCTGATCGTCTCCCCGCCGAAGGCCGGCAAGACGATCACCCTGCAGCAGATCGCCAATTCCATCACCGCCAACAACCCCGAAGTGCATCTGATGGTGGTGCTGGTGGATGAGCGACCCGAAGAGGTCACCGACATGGAACGCACGGTTCAGGGTGAGGTGATCTCCTCCACCTTCGACCGTCCGGCCTCCGATCACACCATCGTCGCCGAGCTCGCCATCGAGCGTGCGAAGCGTCTGGTGGAGCTCGGTCAGGATGTGGTCGTGCTGCTCGACTCCATGACCCGTCTCGCCCGCGCCTACAACATCGCCCAGCCGGCTTCCGGCCGCATCCTCTCCGGTGGTGTGGACGCGCAGGCCCTGTACCCGCCGAAGAAGTTCTTCGGCGCGGCCCGCAACATCGAGAACGGCGGCTCCCTGACCATCATCTCGTCCGCACTGGTGGAAACCGGATCCAAGATGGATGAGGTGATCTTCGAGGAGTTCAAGGGCACCGGCAACATGGAACTGCGTCTGAGCCGCGAACTGGCCGACAAGCGTCTCTTCCCGGCCATCGACATCAACGCCTCCGGCACCCGCCGCGAGGAGCTGATCACCCCGCCCGCCGAGCTGGCCGTGGTCTACCGTCTGCGTCGTCTGATGGGCGGCATGGAGCCGGAGCAGGCCTACCAGACTCTGGTACCGAGGCTGAAGAAGACGGCGACGAACCGCGAGTTCCTGGCCGCCATCACCTCCACGATGCCGCAGAACAAGTAATCGAATCCGGCAGGTCGATTCCGGCAGGTGGATGCCGGCTGGTGGATTCCGGCAGACCTTTGCGACGGCCCGCTTCCCATAGGGGAGCGGGCCGCTTCCGTTTTTCGGATCATCCTACCGTGATTGGCCCGAACCTCGGGATATTCTAGGAACCATGAGCGAATCCGAAAGCAGCGACTGGCCTCGGCCGGCAGACATCCATTCCAATCAGCCCGTAATCGCCGTGGACGGCCGACCGGTCAGCGCGGCCGCCATCGCGCGGGCCTCATCGGTGAGCGATGAAATCGAAGCCGAACAATCGTCCACCATCGACGATGCGGCGGCCAGAAGCAATCCCGAAGTGGCCGAAGCCGTCAAACGCATCGAGGCGCTGCGGCAGACCATCGACAACATCGACGGCGCGGTGATCCACCTGCTGGCCGAACGGTTCAAGGCCACGGCATCCGTCGGCGTGCTCAAGGCCGGCGCCGGATTCGCCCCCGCCGACTACAAACGCGAGGACTATCAGATCGCCCGACTCCAGCGCATCGCCATCGACGCCGGACTCGACCCGAACATCGCCGAAATGTATCGCGAATTCGTCGTCACCGAGTCGAAGAAACGCCACAAGCGCATCGCCGAGGCGGGAGGAGATCCGGGCGTTCTCGATGTGTTCGCGTGATTCTCGACGTATTCGCGTGAACGCTCCCAAGCAAACGCCTCCGGTCGTGCAATAATCGGATATCTGATGGTTGTGTAGTGCTGTTCATGACCATGCGCCGAAGGAGGTGTCTGCGATCATGACATTGCCCGTCAACGGTTCCGGCCCCGCTGGAACACGGTCTTCCGGCATCTCCGCCAATGCGTTGGCCGAGCGACTGGTGGAGGCGGCGGCATATCTGCACCATCAGGAGGACGCTCGCGACATAGCACGGTATATGACCCAGTTCGCGCATCAGGTCATTCCGATCGCGGATGGCATATCCGTCAACGTGAGGGTATCGAGCCTCAATGCGTTTGCGACGCTGGGCGTGTTCGGGTATCCGCATTTTTCCGATACGATGCTGGTTCCCGAGAACACCGACCAGATGATGACCTCCGGCCGGGAGATCTGGGCGAAGACCGCGGAGGAATCCGAGTCGGTGGTGCGGGACGCGCAATGTCTCGGTGAGAATCGGTACGTCGCCGTGTCGTCGATGGGCATCAGGCATCAGAGTCTGATGATCATGCCGATCATGGTGGATGATCGTTTTCTCGGAACGATGCTGATCAGCAGCTGGACACGGCAGAACGCCTTTCGCGCCGATGATCGGGCGCGGTTGCGCATGCTCGCCCAGATCACCGCGCTGGCCTTGGACGATGCCCGATGCGCCACCATCTATCGGTCGGACGGACAATCCATCCGAGTGCCGATCCACGATACGGCTGCATATCGCCGATCTGCGGCCGGACTGCAGGCGGGCGGACGAACGAGTGGACAAGATGGACATACGGACGGGTGGTCGGAAACGCAGACGGAATCGCAGTCGGCCGATTCACGGACCGACGTCGGTTCTGCCATCACCGCCTCCGCGACCGACGTCGGCATCGGTCCGATCCCCGAATTCACGGATCGTGAGCTTTCAGTGCTGAAACTGATCGGCGCGGGATTGACCAGCCGCGAGATCGCCGATCAGCTGTTCATCAGCGTCAACACGGTCCGGACGCACCGGACCAATCTATTGGGCAAACTCAACGTGCACAGCTCTCCGGCAGCCGTGGCGAAGGCCCGCGAACTCGGCCTTTTGCACTAGTGCATGTCACGCCGATGCATGAGACGGGGCACGGCGAATCACGCGTTTCTCACGCCGCGGTCTCATGCCGTCGGCACATAGGATGAAGGCACATCATCACCCTGGTCGTCACGACGGCCACACTGCAATGACGCAATGATGCCCACGATGCGAGGCCGCGACACGTATGCCGACGCATCCTCATCCTAAGGAGAAGCCGATGATCCTACAGAAGATTCCATTGGCGCACGGACCGTTGCCCGACGACGAGCACGGTCATCCATTCAGCTGCTCCAGATACGCGAACGGTCCGCTGGATCTTGCCGACTACGGGTATGTGGAGGAGGAGTATCTGCTCGAAGGCGAGGCGGACACCTACACGGAACACCGATCGGCGGAATCCGAACCGACGGAACCTGCGGCCGGCGAGGCGAGACCGGACGGCAGGCCGGTGCACTACGTGACCCGAATCCTCGTACGTCGTCCCGCGAGCGGCGGCTCCGCGAACGCGTGTCTGAGCGTGCTCAACGCCTCGCAGGGTTACGACATCGAAGACGACTGGCGGCGCGCATGGGACTACATCATCGCCAACGGCGACTGCTACGTGGGGGTGACCAGCAAACCCATCAACGCCGATGCCCTGCACAACTTCGATCCCGAACGATACGAGCGGCTCACCTGGGGCGGCACGCTGCCGGGTTTGCACGCTCAGCCCGGCTGGAATCCCTTCCAGGTCATCGAAGGCAGTGAGGAGGGGCTGGTATGGGACATTCTCGCCCAGGCAGGGGCATGGGTTCGATCCGGCGGATCGTTTCCCGCGCCGAAGCACGTCTTCATGATGGGACAATCGCAGTCCGCCATCTACACCAATACGTATCTCACCTATTTCGATGATCTGCTGGTCGATGAAAACGGTCGGAGGATCTTCGACGGCTACCTGCCGGGAGCCGGATCGGTATTGTGCCGGGATCTCAAGCAGCCGGACATGGGCGCCGCACACGACGGTGCAGACGGACGGACCGCGGGATTCGCGCCGAGACTGCTGCCACCGGCCGAGATCAGCGCGCCCGTCATCGCCGTCTCCACCGAAGCGGATACGCATCTGTTCGCAGGGCTTGGAACCGGAGCCGAAGCATTTACCTTGGGCGACGGCCCGCTGCGACGGCACTGGCATGTGGCCGGAGTGCCGCACTCCGACGCACGATCCCGCGTGATTCCTCGCGACGACGAGATCATCCGGGCCGGACGACTGCCACGCAATCGGGACGGGGAATGGCTGCGCTCGCTGATCACCCTGCCGGTGGAGCCGGTGATCACCGCGGCCATGACGGCGATCTCCCGTTGGGTGGAGACCGGCGTGCCGGCGGCGAGCAGCATTTACTTCGACGTTGCCGCTGCTGATTCGGGCTCCGCCGATGCCGATAGACGGTTCGTCGACGACGAGCATGGCAACCGTTCCGGAGGCATTCGACTCGGCATGCTCGTGCATCCGATCGCCGATTTCCATCCGGCTTCGCTGGAAGGCGGCGTCAGCGGCACGATGACCCTGCACGACGCCGAACGAGTGCAGGCCCTGTATCCCACCTGCGAGGCGTATCAGGAGGCATGCGATGCCGTGGATGATCGGCTCGAGGCGGCGGGATATCTGGAGCCGCACGGCCGCAAGGTGCTGCACAACATCGAGGCCGAACTCTGGCGGCGCTGCGTGGAAGGCCTCGATCCGTTCGAATACACGCCGCAGGAAGTCTGAACCCATCGGCGGGCACGTATCGGCCCGCCGAGTCCGTCCATCACCTTCCCGATTTCGTAGTCTTATCGTTTTGCCGATTCAAGGAGGAATAAGGCAATGTCTCAGTCTCATACCAATTCATCGGAGCAGCCCGTCGTCCCGGGCATTCAGGATTCCGAAGCGACCATGTCGGCCGAAGACCGCAGGAACGCGCGGCTCGCCGCCATCTCCGGATTCTTCGGTTCCACCATCGAATACTTCGATTTCGTCTGCTTCGCCACGGCTTCGGCGCTGGTGTTCAACAAGGTGTTCTTCGCCGGGTTCGGCGCGGTCGGCGGCACCATCGCCTCGTTCGCCACATTCGGCGTGGCGTACATCGCCCGTCCGCTCGGTGCGATCATCTTCGGCACGCTCGGCGACCGGCTAGGCAGAACGCACACGCTGATCATCACCCTGCTGCTGATGGGCACCGCCACGTTCCTGGTGGGATGCCTGCCCACGCCGCAGACCATCGGCATCGCCGCACCGATCGCGCTGGTGGTGCTCCGACTCGCCCAGGGACTCTCCGCGGGCGGCGAACAGGCCGGATCGAACTCGCTGAGCAGCGAGAACGCGCCGAAGGAGAAGCGAGGCGTGTTCACCGGGTGGACCATGATCGGCGTCGCCGTGGGCACGATGCTCGGTTCCGTGGCGTTCGTGCCGATCACGGCGATGGGCGAGGAGTTCCTGCTCGGCTTCGGCTGGCGCATCCCGTTCCTGGCGGCCGGCCCGCTGATGCTGTTCACCCTGTGGATTCGGGCGAAGGTGAAGGAACCCAAGGTGTTCACCGAACAGAAGGCGATGCGCGCGCAAAGCAAGGCCAAGGAGTCCGTGCCGCTGGCCGAGGTGCTGCGCTACCACTGGAAGAACCTGCTGCGCGTGATCGTCTGCTCGCTGTACGCGCTGATGGGCTCCATGACCAGCGTGTTCGGCCTCACCTACGCCACGCAGTACGCCGGCCTGGAATCGGCGAAATATCTGGGATTCAGCTCGATTCTCGGCTTGGTGATCATCCCGATCAGCCTGGCGTGGGCGTGGATCAGCGACAAGATCGGCAGGCGGCCGGTGTACATCATCTCCGTGCTCAGCCTGGCCGTACTGTTCCCGGTGTTGTTCGCCACCATGCACACGCATAACTGGGCTCTGATCCTCGGAGCGCTCGCGGTGCTGCAGCTTCTCGGCTGCGGCGGCAACATCGTGCAGGCGCCGATGTACACCGAGATGTTCCCCTCGCGTGTGCGGTACACCGGCTACGCGCTGGGCACCCAGATCGGTCTGATCGTCGTCGGATTCGCGCCGACCATCGCCGCGGCACTGGTCAAGCCCGGTCCGATGGGATGGGTTCCGGTTGCGATCTTCATTGCGGTGTGCATGGTGATGGCCGCCATCTCGGCGTTCACCGCCCGCGAGACCAAGGGGCTGAGCATCGAGGAGCTGGAGCGGTAACGAAACGTTTCACGAGCAGACGGCCGTGCCTGGCACGGCCGCGGCGGGGTGTGTGCCAGCGCCCCGTATGGACGAAGGGCTGCGGAAGCCATCACTTCCGCAGCCCTTCGGCGTGCTATGGCCTTCCCCTTAGGCCGAGCCGTGAAGAAAATGCCAGAGGCATTTTCAGGCGAGGACTCGCCGACAGGCGAGCAGAAAAGCCGCGGCCGCAGGCCGTCCACTCTTGCGAAGGTGGCCGGCGAAGCCGGTCGGATGAGGTGGGTTGTGGTTCAGAACCACGCTTCGCTCGTCCCACCTCATCAGTCGGCTCCCGCCGACAGCTTCCCCTCAAGGGGAAGGCCGAATACCTCGGGAAGCCCGAAGGCCGTGCGGGTTACTTCTTCGGCTTTTTGGCCGGCGGCTCTCCGAGCTCGCTGGTCTCGATCACCACGGTTTCGGCGTCGCCCTCATCGGCCGCGGCGGCCTCCTCGGCGTGCTTTTCGACCAGATCGAACCGGCCGACCACGCGACCGGCCTGAGCGATGTCGTCCAGCGAGGCGCGGATCGCGTCCACACCGTCCTTCGCGGCGGACAGCGCCACGGAGAGGATCGGCGTCTTCATGGAGACCTTCGCCTCGGACTTGATCTTGCGCAGCTGCTCCACGGCCTTGCCCGCCCACGCCAGCATCTCGGGGGAGACGCCGGAGGCGGCGATCACATACGGTTCCGGCGTCGGCCATGCGGCGCGGTGCACCGAGCCTTCGCCCGCGTGCATCCAGCTCCATACCTCTTCGGTGGCGTACGGCAGATACGGGGCGAGCAGACGCGCGAAGGCGTCGAGGCCCAGACCCAGCGTGGTGCGTGCCGAGAGCACGGCCTTCTCGCTCGGCGTATCGCCATGCTCGTCGGGCGTGCCGTAGGCGCGGTTCTTCACCAGCTCGATGTAGTCGTCGCAGAACTGCCAGAAGTAGCTTTCGATGATCTCCAGCGCCTTGGAATGCTCGTAGGATTCCAAGGCCTCGGTGGCAGTGCGCACCACGAAGGCCATCTTGGCCATGGCGGCACGGTCCAGCGGCTCGGTCACATCGGTGGGCTTCCACACGGCTTCGGCCGGAGCGCCCACATGATGGTTCTCGTCTTCGCGGCCGATGGCCAGCGCGAACTTGGTGGCGTTGAGCAGCTTGATGGCCAGACGACGGCCGATCTTCATCTGACCCTCGTCATACGTGGCATCGAGGCCGAGACGGGCGGCCGCGGCCCAGTAGCGCACCGCGTCGGCGCCGAACTTCTTCAGCGGCTCGTTCGGCACCACCACGTTGCCCTTGGACTTCGACATCTTCTTGTGATCCGGGTCGAGAATCCATCCGGACAGCGTGGCGTGCGCCCACGGCAGGCACTTGTTCTCCAGATGCGCGCGATCCACGGTGCTGAACAGCCAGGTGCGGATGATGTCCTGTCCCTGCGGGCGCAGATCCATCGGGAACGTGGCCTTGTGCAGCGCCTCGTTCTCCTCGCCGGGCTCCTCCCAGCGGGTCACGATCTGCGGGGTGAGCGAGGAGGTCGCCCACGTATCCATGATGTCCTTCTCAGCGGTGAAGCCGTTCGGCTGGTCGCGCTGCTCCTCGGTGTATCCGGCCGGCACGTCGGTGGTCGGATCGATCGGCAGGATGTCCTCGCTCGGCGTGATCGGATGCTCGTAGTCCGGTTCGCCGCTGGCGTCCACGGGGTACCACAGCGGGAACGGCACGCCGAAGAAGCGCTGGCGGGAGATCAGCCAGTCGCCGTTGAGGCCGTGCACCCAGTTGTCGTAGCGCACGCGCATGAAATCGGGGTGGAAGTTCAGTTCCTTGCCGCGCTCGATCAGCTCGGCGTTCAGCTTCTCGTCGGTGCCGCCGTTCTTCAGGTACCACTGACGGGAGGTGACGATCTCCAGAGGCTTGTCGCCCTTCTCGTAGAAGTTCGTCATACGCTTGGTCGGCTTCGGCTCGCCATCCATGTCACCGGATTCGCGCAGATGCTCGACGATGATCTTGCGGGCGGTGAAGGTGGTCTTGCCTTCGGTCTCCTCGAAGATCGCGCGACCGGACTCATCGGTGATCCAGTCCGGCACGCTCATCACGATGCGGCCGTTGCGCTGGATGATCGAACGGGTCGGCAGATTCAGGTCGCGCCACCACTCCACGTCGGTCACGTCGCCGAAGGTGCAGCACATGGCGATGCCGGCGCCCTTGTCCATTTCGGCGGCCTTGTGCGCCAGAATCGGCACCTTGACCTTGAACAGCGGGGAGTACACGTACTGGCCGAAGTACGGCTTGTAGCGCTCGTCGTCCGGGTGGGCGATCAGCGCGCCGCAGGCGGCCAGCAGCTCGGGACGGGTGGTCTCGATGTAGATCGGGGTGCCGTCCTCGAAACGGAACGCGATCTTGTGGTAGAAGCCGTCGTATTCGCGGCTTTCCAGCTCGGCCTGGGCCACGGCGGTCTGGAAGGTCACGTCCCACAGGCCCGGGGCATCCTTCTGGTAGGCCTCGCCGCGGGCGAGGTTGCGCAGGAACGCCTTCTGGGCCACGCGACGCGGATGCTCGCCGATGGTGTGGTAGGTCTGCGACCAGTCGATCGACAGGCCGAGCTCGCGCCACAGCGCCTCGAACTGCTTCTCATCCTCGGCGGTGAGCTTCTCGCACAGCTCGATGAAGTTCTGGCGGGAGCACGGCACCTGATCCTTGGCCTGGATCTTCTTGCCTTCGGTGCCTTCGAACGGGGGCTTGAAGTCGGGATCGTACTTCAGGGACGTATCCACGCGCACGCCATAGTAGTTCTGCACGCGGCGCTCGGTGGGCAGGCCGTTGTCGTCCCAGCCCATCGGGTAGAACACGTCGTAGCCGCGCATGCGCTTGTAGCGGGCGATCACGTCGGTGTGGGTGTAGGAGAACACATGACCCACATGCAGGTGGCCGCTCACGGTGGGCGGCGGGGTGTCGATGGAGTAGACGGCCTTGCGGTCGCGGGTGCCGCCGAACTTGTAGACCTGGGAATCGTTCCAGTCCTTGGTCCACTTGCTCTCAAGACCCTCGACGCCGACCTTGTCGGGAAGCGCGGTCAGATGCGCGCTGATGTTGCCTTCATTCTCGGTGTCAGTCATACGCGACAGTTTAGATTCGTGTTGTGACAACGGTTTTCGCCTTCGACGGACCTTCGATCAGCCTTTCGCCACGCCGGCGAGCGGCAACCGCAGGTCGGTCATCGTCTTCGGCAGTCCGGTCACACCCTGCCGGTACGCGGTGAGCGGCTGCCGCACGCACAGCCAGTCCACCGGCGAATCGTCGGAGATCTGCCGGGCCAGTCGCCTCATCGCGGTTTCGTACTGCGTCTCGTCGGCCGACTTCCGTGCGGCCGCCCACAACTGCTGGGCCGCGGGGCTCTCATACCCGATGAACGACCCGGAGTCCATCAGGGTCGCCAGATCATGGCTGTCGTTCATATCGAACAGCGTGAAATCATACTGCTTACCCTGCTGTACGGTCTGCTTCCATGTATTGTCGTCCACTGCCTTCACGTCCAGATCCACGTTCATCGGATACAGCTGCTGTTTGAGCAGCTCGCCCACCTGCGTGCCGTATCGCTGCGGATAGACGAACGTCAGCGTACGACGATGGCTGATATAGAAGAAGTAGGCCAGCAGATCGGTGGCCCTGCCGGTGTCGTGCGGGTACAGTCCGCTCAGATCCTCGTATCCGGGCTCCAGCGGGGTGAGCGGCCCGCCGAGCGTCCGCCCGCCGCCGAGCGCGCCCGCCAGTGCGCCGCGGTCGATCGCATACCGTACGCCCTGCCGATACCGCTTGTCGGAAAGGATCGAATCCGCACCGTTGTTGAACCCCAGTACGATCTTGTGCGTGCTCTCACCTTGTTCCACGGTGACGCCGCCGATCCTGCCCAGCGCGGCCTTTTCGCTGGCCGCCACGGGGGTGATCGCATCCACGTCCCCGCGGCCCAACGCCGCCACGGCCGCATCGTCGTCCTGATAGTACTGCAGCGTGACCGTGCCGGTCTTCGCCTTCGCACCCCAATACCGTCCGTTGGCCTTCAGCGTGAGCGATACGCCGTTGTCCCAGGACTGCACGGTGAACGGTCCGGACCCGATCGCCGTGGTGTCGTAGCTGTAGCGGGCGTCACGATCGTAGACGATGCCGGTTCTCCCGGCGAGCAGCCACGGCAGATCGGGATTCGGCTCGCTCAGCGTCACCGTCACGGTATTCGCGCCGTTCGCCTTCACGGATTTCAAGCCGGTGAGCCGATCCGCCTGAGCATAATGGTTGCTCACCGTCTGCTGCAGCGACCACACCACATCGTCGGCGTCGAGCCTGTCGCCGTTGGAGAAGGTCTTGCCGTCCCTGATCGTGAACGTGTAGGTCAAACCGTCCGCGGAAACGGTGTAGGAGTCGGCCACGCCGGGCCGTGCCCGATTGTTCTCGTCGAGGCTGAGCAGCGATTCGTACACATTGCCCAGCAGCGCCTGCTGAACGGCCGTGGCATCGGAGTCCTTCAGCTTGCGAATGTCCAGCGACGGGGGTGCCTCCACCAGACCGATCGTCACCGACCCGCCGGCGTTGAATCCGCCGTCGGCCGGCCAGCCGGGCAGGGAGACACGGTGATTGAAGATCATGCCGTAGACCATGCCGCCGCAGACGCCGAACACCAGCAGTGAGACCAGAAACACCGCGATCGCCTTGACTCCGCCTCGCTGCGCTCGCCGTCGGGCTGATCGGGATTCCGGTCGCGCCGACCGGGACCGACCATGCGGCAACGGGGGAGTGGGTGGGACGGATGGGGTCGGCGTCTGGCCTGATTGAGGAACACTGCACATGATTGCGACTCTATACGGATGACTGGCCGAGCGGCTGAACGGTGGCCGGTGGAGTGGAGGATGGCCGAACGGAGGCCGGCTGAACAGTCTGGCTTATCGAATGGTCTGGCGGGCCGAATCGGCCCGACCGTCGGTTATCTGAACAGTCCGGCGCTCGGGCAGGTGGCGGCCAGCGGGCAGTCGCCGCACACCGGTCCGCGGGCATGACAGGTGGACCGGCCGAACAGGATCAGCCGATGGGAAAGGTTCGTCCACTGTTCGGGCGGGAAGCATGCACAGATCTCCCGTTCGATGTGCACCGGATCCGGCTTGTTCGACCGCCAGTCGGTTCTCCAATGCAGACGGCCGGTCACGCGCATGACATGCGTGTCGACGGGGAACCCCGGGATGCCGAAGGCGTTGCCGAGCACCACGTTCGCGGTTTTACGGCCCACGCCGGGCAGCGTGACCAGCTGATCCATGGAATCGGGCACCTGGGAATCGAACCGGTTCGCCAGTTCCCGTCCGAGTCCGATCAGATGCCTGGCTTTCGACCGGTAGAAGCCCAGCGGTCGGATGATCCGCTCCACGTCTTCAGGATTCGCCGCCGCATAATCCTCCGGGGTGGGGTAGGAGGCGAACAGTTCGGGGGTGACGGTGTTGACCCGCCTGTCGGTGGTCTGGGCACTGAGAATCGTGGCGACCAGCAATTCGAACGGCGATGAGAAGTGCAGGGCGCATTCGGGTGTGGGAATCTCCTCGCACAGTATGCGATACTCCTCGTGCATGCGGGCCAGACGGTCGGTTTTCGTTTCCCGGGGCATGATGGATGATCAGTTCGGCGGATGCGGTCGATGGACGATCAGTCTGCGCGCGACCCGTCGGAATCAGGCGGGAGCGGTCTGTTGGACGCCGCGCTGGCCTTGGCCTTATCGTCGGCCGCTTCCTCTTCAGGCGGATCGAAACGGTATCCGACGTTGCGCACGGTGCCGATCAGATGCTCGTATTCGCCGCCGAGTTTGGCACGCAGACGACGGATATGCACGTCGACGGTGCGGGTGCCGCCGTAGTAGTCGTAGCCCCACACCTCCTGCAGCAGCTGGGCGCGGGTGAACACGCGGCCGGGGTGCTGCACCAGATATTTGAGCAGTTCGAATTCCTTGTAGGCCAGATCGATCGGATGACCGCGCAGACTGGCTGTGTATCCGTTCGTGTCGACCACCAGTTCGCCGGAGCGGATCTGCCCTTCCTGGGTCTGTTCGTTCGCGCCCGAGGCGGAACCGGAGGCGGCGAAGGAGTTGCCGCGTTCGGAGACCAGACGCAGGCGGGCCTCGACCTCGGCGGGACTGGCGCTGGCCACCACCACGTCGGAGATGCCCCACTGCGAGGTGACGACGGTGAATCCGCCTTCGGTGAGGATCAGCACGATCGGCATGGAAAGACCGGAGGCGTGGATGAGCCGGCACAGCGTTTTCGCGGTGGCGAGATCGTCGCGGGCATCAAGGAACAGGATGGTGTTCTCCGGCATCTTGACCAGCGACGCCGCATCCATCGGAAGCACGCGGACGCGATGGGAAAGCAGTGCGAGAGAGGGCAGTACGGAGGCGGGATCGTCCGCTGAGGTCATCAATGTTAAATCTGTCACTGCTCTCCCCTTGATTGTGCTTTTCGGCCCTCCGTCAAGCGACTGCACCATTGTACCTACGCTGTGTGTCGTCGCATTGGCTACTGTTCGTTACATTGCATTCATGTGGTTTCCACTCATTATTAAATACGATTCTGGACGTTTTGATCGTTTCCGCGCAAATGTATCCGAATCGTGAGCCAACGGTCACCTGGTTCGGGTCGGTGGCGATCGGGATGGAGCCGCATGGCCGTATACTGAGACCTTGACCGATGACGATGCAGGAGATGGCATGGCAAAGCTCAGAAGCTGGCAGAAGAACCCGCAGCCGCAGCCCCGCGGGGGAGAGCAGGAATGGCTCAAACGAGGGATGACCAAGCATAGCGGCTTCTCCGTGGTGGCCACGCAGGTCGCGTCCTATGCGGTGCTGCTGTTCGCGGTGATGACGCTGGGGTCGCATACCGCCGCCGGTCTGATCGGTCTGGGTTTCCTGCTGCTCAGCGGCAGCATGGTGATGCTGGTCGGATGGCCGTTCGAAGGGGAGGCTCGCGAATCGGTGTTCGCCCGGGTGTTCGCCTCGGTCACCTTCCTGGCCGGATTCGCCTTTCTGGCTTCTGGTGAGTTCTATGTCGATGCGACGTTCACCCGCTGGGCGGTCTTCCTGGTGGTGTGGTTCTGGATTCTGGTGTTCGTCTCGTTCCTGCGGCAGATGATGCGACGCAATCGTTCCCATCTGATCCGTTCGCTGTCGGTGGGGATCATGGCGTCCCTTGCCACACTGGGTGCAGTGTGCTGGATGTTTCTGCCGTCGCTGGTCGATGATCTTCGTGACGAGGCCGCGCCGGCATGGCTGGTGACCACCGTGATCGCCGTATTGGTCGTCGTGCTGGCGGCTCTCGCCGCCGTTTCCGTGACGTGGTGGAGCCACAAGCCGCATAAGCTGCCGTTCTCATGGATGGGCATGGGTATGGTGCCGGTGCTGATGTCCGGATACTGCGTGTTCGTGGCCGCGTTCATCGTGCATGTCGCGCTGTAGTCTTCGCGCTGGCCTAGTCTTCGGCCGTGCGGCTGGGTGTTCTGCGCTACGGCAGCAGGCCGAGATGCTCCAGCAGCACCTTCACGCCGATGGCGATCAGCACGATGCCGCCGGCGATCTGAGCCGGCATCTGCCATCGGGATCCGAAGATCCTACCGATGTACAGGCCAGCCGCCGAAAATGCGCCGGTGACCACGCCGATGCAGATCACCGAGATGATGATGTTGATCTTCATGAACGCGAAACTCACGCCGACGGCGAAGGCGTCGATGCTGCACGCCACGGCCAGCGGCAGCATATGCTTCCAGTCGAACTGGGCGGTCTCCCTGGCGTTCTCCTCTTCCTCCTCGAAGGCTTCGCGGATCATGTTGCCGCCGATGAAGGCGAGCAGCCCGAAGATGATCCAGTGATCGACCGCGACCACATATTTGCTGAACGTGGACGCCGCGAAATAGCCGAGCAGGGGGAACAGTGCCTGGAATCCTCCGAACCACAATGCGGATTTGACGGCATCCACCGGTCGGATCCTGGAAACGGTGAGGCCTTTGCCGATCGATACGGCGAAGGCGTCCATGGCGACGGATACGGAGATGAGCAGAACTGCGACGAACATGTGAATGGGGTGCATTAGGTTCATCCCCGTTTGCCGCCTGAACATCGTTCTCGGCCGTGCGGATCGTTGCCGGTGAAACCCGAACCGGCTTGAAATCCCACGAGGATGGGCCTCGACGGTTTCCAAATCACCGCCTACGCCTAGGTACTCGAATGATTCTAGGCAATGGGGCATACATAGGCACTGGGGTATGCAAAACGCCCACCGGCACATGGCGCGGCGGGCGTTTTCTACGTTCGGTCGGTCGATTCCCGATCGATCACTTCTCGGAGTCGGCGAGACGCTTGCGGGCCGCCACGATCTCCTTCTCGGCTTCGGCGACGCCGGTCCAGAAGTCGCCGGGCTTGACTTCCTTGCCGGGCTCCAGAGCCTTGTACTGCTCGAAGAAGTGCTTGATTTCGGCCTTGTGGTACTCCGACACGTCGTCGATGTCCTTGATGTTGTCGAAGCGGACGTCGGCGGGCACGCACAGCACCTTGTCGTCTCCACCGGCCTCGTCCTCCATGTGGTACAGGCCGACGGCGCGGCACTCCACGATGCAGCCGGGGAACACCGAGTTCGGGATCATCACCAGAGCGTCGAGCGGATCGCCGTCCTCACCCAGGGTGCCGTCGATGTAGCCGTAGTCATCCGGGTACTGCATCGAGGTGAAGAGAATGCGATCCAGCTTGATCCTGCCGGTCTCGTGATCCACTTCGTACTTGTTCTTGGAGCCGCGGGGAATCTCAACGACCACGTCGAACGTCTCTGCCATGTCTGTCTCCTTTGTGAGTTGACATTAGTATTGCCGCAACCAACAATACTCAATCCCCGGCCACTTGTCTGCGTCGGGTTGGCAATTGGCCGATTGGTTGCGGTCGGGCTGCGATCAGTACTTCACGCTGAGCACATGCGCGACGTCGGCCCACGGGGCGAGGGAGACGTAGTTGTCCCAGCTCCAGGTGAAATCGCGGCCGGTGAGCTCGTCGTGCACGTCCACCGAGTCGCCTTCGATGCCGAAGTCGCTCAGCTCAAGATGCACCATGGACTGATGCGCGTTGTGACCGTCGAGGTTCACCACCACGATCAGCGTGTCCGGCTTGCCGGTGCCGGTGAACTCGGCTGGCGTATGGCGTACGAACGCGAGGATGTTCTCGTCGTCGCTGCCGATCACGGTGAGGTTGTGGTAGCTGTGCGTGGCGGGGTGGGCGTGGCGGATGCGGTTGAGGCTGGTGAGGATCTCGGCGATGCCGTACTCGTCGGCCTTCGCCCAGTCACGCACCTTGATCTCGTACTTCTCGTTGTCGATCTGCTCCTCGAAGCCGGGGCGCTGACGGTTCTCGATCAGCTCGTAGCCGTTGTAGATGCCCCAGTTCGGCGAGCCCATGGCGGCCAGCACGGCGCGGACGGCGTGGCCGGCGATGCCGTTGTCTCGCACGTAGGCGGTGAGGATGTCGGGCGTGGTGGGCCAGAACGTGTTGTGCTGGTAGTAGCCGTTGTCGCAGTTGGTGGTGTTGAGGTACTCCTCCAGCTCCTCCTTGGTGTTGCGCCACGGGAAGTAGCAGTGGGAGTGGGTGAATCCGGCGTAGCTCAGCGCGCGCATCATGCCCGGGCGGGTGAAGGCCTCGGCGAGGAACAGGATCTCCGGGTGCTTCCTGGTCACGGCGCCGATCACGTCCTGCCAGAAGCGAACCGGCTTGGTGTGCGGGTTGTCCACGCGGAAGATCGTGACCCCGGCGTCGATCCACAGGTCCATCAGGCGCTCGACTTCCTTTTCGATGCCTTCCATGTCGGCGTTGAAGTCGATGGGGTAGATGTCCTGATACTTCTTCGGCGGGTTCTCCGCGAAGGCGATGGTGCCGTCGGGCTTGTGGCGGAACCAGTTCGGGTGCTCCTTGACCCACGGATGGTCGGGCGAGCACTGCAGTGCGAAGTCGAGGGCGATCTCCAGTCCGAGCTCGTGTGCCTTGGCGCACAGGGCCTTGAAGTCGTCCATGGTGCCGAGCAGCGGATCGACGGTGTCGTGTCCGCCGAGCTCGCTGCCGATGCCGAACGGGGAGCCCGGATCGTCGGGGCCGGCCACCAGCGTGTTGTTGCGGCCCTTGCGGTTGGTGACGCCGATGGGGAAGATCGGGGGCAGGTAGACGATGTCGAAGCCTTCGGCCTTCGCTCGCTCCAGGCCGGAGATCGAGGTCTTGAGCGTGCCCTGCACGATCTTGCCGTTCTCGTCCACGTAGGCGCCTTCGGAGCGGGGGAAGAACTGGTACCATGCGGCGAACGAGGACTTCGGGCGCTGCACCAGCAGGTTCACCGGGCGACCGGCGCTGATGCCGTCGCGCAGCGGGTTGGTGTCGTGCAGCGCATGGATTTCCTCGGTGTCGGCCGCGGCCAGACGATCGGCGATGTCGAGTTCCTTGTTGAGCACCTGTTCGGCGGCGTCGCGCAGCAGTTTCCGCTGTTCGGCGTTCAGGCCGGCGTCGCGGGTCTTGGCCCAGCGCAGCAGCAGTTCGGCGCCTTCGTCGAGGGCGTTCTCGACGTCGCTGTCGCGCACGCTCACCTTGATGGTGGCGTCGTGCAGCCAGGTGGCGTAGCTGTCTTCCCAGCCTTCGACGGTCACCTTCCAGCGGCCGAGCTGTCGCTTGATCTCGGCGAACTCAGGCTCCCAGGGCTTGGCGTCGGAGTGCTCGCCGGCCTGCATGTCCACTTCCCAGCGGTCGAGGCCGGGGTTGGTGCACACCATCGGTCGGGTCTGCATGATCTTGCCGCGTGCGGTGCGCAGTACGGCGGTGGCGCCCACCTTGGTGCGGCCTTCGATGAATACCTCGGCGGTGATGTGGAACTGTTCGCCGAGCTCTACTCGTGCGGGGAATACGCCGCCTTCGGCGTTGGGGGTGATGTCGAGAACGTTGATGCGACCGAACTGGTCTGGCTCGCTGACCGGAATGCTCGGCGCCGGTGCCGACATGGTCATGCCTTTTACTGTTGTCTGGGTGGGCTGCGCGGTGGTTTTCCGGGCTGTGCGCCGTGTGGTCTTCCTTCCGGTTCCCCGCGTGGCTTTGGAGGATGTCTTTCGGGCGGTAGGAGTCTTCGTGGCGGCGCTATCACCAGTGGTCTTCCGTGTGTGCGTCCCCTGTTCGACGGAAGTGGTGGTGGATGGAGATTTCGTGACTTGGTTACTGCTGATTTCAGTCATACCGCCCATTGTAGGGGGAAGTGGTTACACAGGTTCCTGCGGTTCCGCCGGTATGTGACGACACGCCGTGAGTGTCTGATTAAAAGTTCGGTTTTGGTGTTCTGATAGCGTTTCCATAACGAAATATAACAAAAATCAAACATTTTGATTGTTCTAAATAACCACTGTTGGTAGCTTTGTGACAAAAGCAATAATTCGCTGTAAAAACCGAATGAACTCACATTTTTTGCCTGAAAAATTGGGGTATGGTGTTCTATGTGCAGTTCGTGAGACGCGGATTGCGAATAACTCAGTCATGTGAAATGTGACATTTTTATGTTATGGTTCACAGATATGAAACAAACGCATGGTCTTCAGTGGTGAACATGCGGGGGAAGGATAATTATGGCGGAAAACAAGCAGATTACCGTCGATACGTCGCTTTACGGCGCTTACGCCGATCGTAAGACCGCAGCGGCCAACGAGGTGGCCCGCAGCTTTGGCATCTCGGAAGAAGCGCTTTCCAAGGTTGAGGACTACAAGGCCGCGCTGACCGAGCATGACGCCTGGGACCTGCCCTTCCTGGGCTACGTGAACGAGGATGGCTACGGCTACGCCTTCGTTTCCGATCAGGCTGTGGCTGAGGACGGCTGGGATGCCTACAAGGCGTTCCGCGCTCTGCCGGATGACGTGCAGACCGCATTCGCGATCCGTATGCTGTTCACTCACCGTGATGTCGATCGTTACGGTGCCAACATGTTCCTTCACTACGAGCGCGGCTTCAACGTGAAGTTCGAAGGCCCCGGCGCCAACCACTGGTGATCCTGAACCGTGGGGCCTTCCCTGATCGGCGTTGATCGGGGGAGAGCGGCCTGCGGTTGATGAATGCCGTTACGGCCGGGTGTCAAACGTCCGAAGATGTTTGACACCCGGCTTTTTTGTTGGGATCCGACCGTTTCCCCTTTCCTCTTTTTGATGGGAACGGCGGTGTTTACGGTTGTTTGATTTTGTGCATGCTTTGTGCGATTCTGTTTCCTATTTGTTTTGTGCTTTCGAAGTCCGCTGATTCGGTTGAATTCGGGACGATGGGGGTTTGCGGAGCGGCATGCTTCGCGCACTGGCCTTGGCGGAGGCGCTAAGTCGTTGTGAGCCCTGCCGGTGAATCCTCGAGTCCTAGGAGCGCACGAGCCTGGCGATTGCCGCGCTGGCCTCGTCCAGTTTCTCGTCGGCCACATCCCCGCCTTCGGCCGCGGCCTGTCGAATGCAATGGTTGAGGTGATCGTCCAGCAGCAGCAAAGCCACCGATTTCAGTGCGCTGTTGGCTGCTGAGATCTGCGTGAGGATGTCGATGCAGTATTCGCCGTTCTGGGCCATTTGCTTGATTCCGCGGATCTGACCCTCGATGCGGCTGAGTCGGGTGATGACCTTTTTCTGGTCCTCCAGATACCCATTGTGCGTGCGTTCGTCGTGTGCACATTCGTCGTGAGTGCCTCCCTGCGATTGCGATTCGTCGTGAGCCTCGTTCCGGCTGCCTCCGCACGCGCAGGTCGCTATGCTTGGATTTCCTGCTGAGTTCCTGCCGTTTCCTTCGTTGTCCTTCGACATGGCCGTGTCCTTTCCGTTTTCAGGCGTTGCGGTTTCGTTGCTCCGAACACGTTCGTGGATTGCGTCAATGCGTGTCCGGCGACGTGCGACGTGTTGTTTTCCGTGGGAGAAATCCTCGAATCCGACACTTGAAAGTATACCCCTATGGGGTATATGGTGAGATGCAGTCAAGCAAGGAGGGGCCGTGAATATCGTGGTGGCTGTTGTTGCGGCGATCATCGTCAGCGTTGGGGTGCTGTGGTTCTTCTTCGCCCCGAAATCGGCCTATCGCGCCCGCCGTGAGGGCGCGGTGCAGGAAGCGGTGATCGAGGTCAAGGGCGGATACAGCCCCTCGGTGATCGAAGCGGAAGCGGGTGTGCCGTTGCGCCTGATCTTCGACCGCAAGGAGAGAGGGGAATGCTCGTCGCATGTGGTGTTTCCCGATTTTGGCATCGATCGCGTGCTGCCGGCGTTCCGCACCACCACGGTGACGTTGACGCCGAATAGTCCGGGGGAGTACGGGTTCGCCTGCGGGATGAACATGCTGCATGGCACGTTGCGCGTGGTCGGGGAGCCTCGACCCGGCGCGGCGAAAGACGCTGACGTGAAGCCGGCCGCCGAGCCCGCCGAGCCCCAGGGGTCACAGGAGTCTCCGAAATCACAGGAGTCCCCGGAAACCCAAGGTTCCCAGGAGTCCCATGAATCTCCGGAACCCGACGACGATGCCACGCGCACCGAAGAACTGCATTCGCTGATCCGTCGTCTCATCGTGGCCGCGGCGCTCACAGCCCCGGTGTTTATCTCCACGATGTTCCATCTCTACCATCTCGATCCGTGGTGGCAGCTGGCGCTGATCGCCCCGGTCATGCTGTACGCAGGCCGGCCGATCTACGCCACCGGCTGGGCCGCGATCCGCCATCGGTCCCCGGAAATGAACGCTCTGGTCTCGCTCGGCACCATCGCCTCGTTCCTCTATAGTCTGGTGGCCACGATCGCCCCGCAGCTGCTGCCGGTCGGTGCGCGCGAACCGTATTATGAGGCGGTCGGCACGATCATTACCCTGATGCTGGTCGGTCAGGTGCTGGAGACGCGGGCCCGACTGGGCACGGGGCGGGCCATTCGATCGCTGATCGATCTGCAACCGAAAACCGCCCGCGTGGAGCGCGGCGGTGCGGTCGAGGAGATCCCCGCCGAACAGGTGGCCGTCGGGGATGTGGTCGTGATCCGTCCGGGCGAACGTCTGCCGGTGGATGGCGTGGTGGTTTCGGGCGGCACGTCCATCGACGAATCGATGATCACCGGCGAACCCATGCCGGTGGTCAAGAAAACCGGGGATATGGTGACCGGCGCCACGGTGAACGGTACGGGATCGTTGCGATACCGGGCCACGCAGGTTGGACAGGACACGGTGCTGTCGCAGATCGTGACATTGGTACGCTCCGCACAGAGTTCGAAGGCGCCGGTGCAACGTCTGGCCGATCGCATTTCGTCGATATTCGTGCCGGCCGTGGTGCTGATCGCCATCTGGGCGTGCGCACTGTGGTGGGCGCTCGGCCCGCAGCCGTCGCTCACCTACGCGCTGGTGTGCGCGGTGAGCGTGCTGGTGATCGCGTGCCCGTGTGCGCTGGGACTGGCCACGCCGCTGTCGATCACCATAGCCACCGGCCGCGCGGCGAAGTACGGCGTGCTGATCCGATCCGCCGAAGCGTTGGAAACCGCGGCTCATGTGGATGTGGTGGTGCTCGACAAAACCGGTACCGTCACCGAAGGGCGGCCGAAACTCAGGGATGTGCTGCCGTACGGCGAGTGGCGGAGCGTCGAGGCCGACGGTGATTCAGGCGTGCTGGCGTTCGCGGCTGCGGCGGAGGACGATTCCGAACATCCGCTGGCCACGGCGATCGTGGAAGGTGCTCGCTCTCGCGGCGTGCATGTTCCTCCCGCCGAGGATTTCGCGGCGACGACCGGTCTGGGCGTGCGGGCGCGCGTGGACGGTCGCGAGGTGCTGGTGGGCAACCCCGAATTCATCGATGCGCACGATGTGCAGATGCCCGACGATCCGCAGAGCGTGGACGAGATCCTCGACCAGCTCGACCGGTTCGCGGCGGAGGGCAAGACCCCGATGCTGGTGGCGGTGGACGGACTGCTCGCCGCGCAGATCACCGTGGCCGACACGGTGAAGCCGACGTCGCGGCGGGCGGTGGCCGCGCTGAGGGGCCGTGGGATTGACGTGGTGATGCTGACCGGTGATAACGCCGATACCGCGAAGGCGGTGGCCCGTGAGGTCGGTATCGAGCGTGTGGTGGCGGACGTGCGGCCGGGGCGGAAGGCCGATGAGATCGCACGGTTGGCCGCAGAAGGGCATACGGTGGCGATGGTGGGCGACGGCATCAACGACGCGCCCGCTCTGGCCTGCGCCGATGTGGGGTTTGCGATCGGTACCGGCACCGATGTAGCCATCGAATCCGCGGACATCACTTTGATGGGCGGCAGCCTGACGGGAGTGGTGACCGCGATCGATCTGTCTCACGCGGCCATGCGCAATATTCGACAGAATCTCGGATTCGCTTTCGGATACAACGGCATCGGCATTCCGATTGCGGCGGGTGCGCTGTATCCGCTGATGGGCATGCTGCTCAATCCGATGATCGCAGGCGCCGCGATGGCGTGTTCGTCGCTGTCGGTGGTGCTCAATGCCAGTAGGCTCAACGGGTTCGATCCCGAGCGGGTGCGGCCGTATCGGGTCAAGTCCGGGCGGCGTGCCGGGCGTGCCGATGTGGCCGGTGCGGTCGGGGATGGTACCGGGTGCGCTACTGCCACTGGGAACTGTGCTGCGGCGTCCGGCGATACTGGTTTTGGAACAATCATGAACATAATGAAAGGAAGCATCATGGCATTGTTCAACCGTCATCATTCCGAATCTCACGATATGCATGACATGCATCACGAGGCGGGGGCCGGTGCCGGCGCTGCGGTCGATCCGGTCTGCGGTATGAGCGTGGATCCCGCTGCCGCCGCCGCATCCCGCGAGTACGAGGGCAAGACCTATTACTTCTGCGGCGCCGGCTGTGCCGCCCACTTCGACAAGAATCCCGCATCCTTCGTGAAGTAAGCGGTAAGTGGCGTGAAGTGATGGTCGCAGTGTCCCTAAACCGAGCGTGATTGTGACGAGTTCGAGGGCACTCGGCCTTCGTATTGTTTAGAATATCTCTAAACTGAACTGAGAGGCTCTTTGCCTCTCAGCCTGTTACTAGTTATATTCCCAGTATTTTCTTTTTAGCTAAATCAAATTCTTCTTTGCTGAGGATGCCTTTATCGACAAGCTTCTTAAGCTGTTCAAGTTTTTCATAAGGACTTTCAATGGGCTCCGTGGGCTGATTAGGCAAAGGCTGTTGCGTGTTAATTGTTGTTGCGCCAGTGATGCCGTTCATGGCCATATTCATGAAGGCCATTCCTATGGCGCTGCCATCTGGAGAGGAACCGGCGGATTGTAGCCCTTGTGCAAATGATGCTTGAAGGTTTGAATTTCCTCGTGTTCCCATGAGTGCATCAGCTCTCTGAACTGTCGAGATAAGTTCTTTTGTTTTAAGATCGTAGTCAATGGCTGTAATAGACGCTTTGATTAAGCTAATTCCACGTTCGG
>NZ_NMWU01000010.1 GCF_002860355.1 Bifidobacterium margollesii | reverse complement strand
CTTTGCCTCTCAGCCTGTTACTAGTTATATTCCCAGTATTTTCTTTTTAGCTAAATCAAATTCTTCTTTGCTGAGGATGCCTTTATCGACAAGCTTCTTAAGCTGTTCAAGTTTTTCATAAGGACTTTCAATGGGCTCCGTGGGCTGATTAGGCAAAGGCTGTTGCGTGTTAATTGTTGTTGCGCCAGTGATGCCGTTCATGGCCATATTCATGAAGGCCATTCCTATGGCGCTGCCATCTGGAGAGGAACCGGCGGATTGTAGCCCTTGTGCAAATGATGCTTGAAGGTTTGAATTTCCTCGTGTTCCCATGAGTGCATCAGCTCTCTGAACTGTCGAGATAAGTTCTTTTGTTTTAAGATCGTAGTCAATGGCTGTAATAGACGCTTTGATTAAGCTAATTCCACGTTCGGTACTCCAAGAGTATTGATTTTCAATTGACTCCGAAAGGTTCTTTGTGAAGGCCAATGAGCCTGATTGTAAATCGGATATTCGCGCTGTTCCACCGTGACTTGTAGCAAATGCACTAAATGCTGGCGCGAGAGCTGCGACTACTTCTTCAAAAAGTTGTGTTGCTGCTCCATTTTCAAAGTCTGAAAAATCAAACACATTTGAATAGCGATTAAACGAATAATAGTCGGAGGGAACAAATCTCTTCAGAAAAAGAATTGGATCAGTTATTTGGAGGGTATATACGCCGCGTGCCGAAGCTCCGACCTGAGTATTGAGAAAGGCATCATTCCAGTAAATTTCGTTTTGTGTTCCAAAACGGAGATTCGGTATCTCCTTTTGATTAACATAGACAGCGATTTGGGAAGAATTAGGAACGCCTCCGAACGAAAAGCGAGCTATGGCTTGGTCTATGATTGCTTCGTGTAGGGAATCTCCCGCAAAGATACTCTTGGAATTAACGTTATCGGAGTTCCATATGTAACCGCCTGGCTCTGAAATGAAGCCGGTAATGGCGCCATTTTCAAATGTTACGAGAGAATAGCCTTCGGGAACGAGGATATGTGACCCGTTCGTTATCACACAATCGCTTGCAGAACGGTTAGAGCTTCTTGAAGTATTATTCAAACTCCGAGTTGCTTTACATATTCCTACTGTTGCGGGCAATGCATTTGGAACCGTGTAGAAATCAGCCCATTGGTCGGCAAGCGTTCCGCCGGTAGAGCCTGAAAATGCTTTAATAAAACCCATGAAAAGCTCCTCTTACTAATCCTGCTCTATAATGACTGCATTGCCATTGGCAGTGACGCAGAACACGTATGGCATATACAGTGTTCCGCCGTTCAAATTCACAGTTTCTGGGGCTAGAGTCATGTAATCGAAGTCAACCCCGATAACTGCATTGCAGCCCAAGTCAAGGGCGGCTTCCTTAAGCTCAGTTAAAGCGTTACGTCGTAGATTAATGAGGGCCTTACTCATTGCTGGACCGACGGCTGTTGGATTAGCGAAAATACCTTCTCGGCCTCGGTCGACTTGTATCACATCATCACCTGATATGTATCCGGAATATTTTTTGATGGTATATCCGTCAAAATTAAAACCAGATGTAATAAGAATCTGTGACAGTGCAGCGTTCTTTTTATTCTCCTCTTCCTGTTTCTTCTGTTTGATTTCTTTTTGTTGTTTCTCGGCTGCATTAAGTTTTTCGGTAAAGGCAGCAACAGCCCTAGTAACAGCGGAATCTTCTAAGTCGCTACCTAAGAAGGTTGATTTTACCGGGTAGCCGTTGTCTTTGAGAAAATCAATGAAGGCGACCTCGTCAAAATTGTTTTCTGATGCAATGCGTGCAGCTTTCATGGCATGACCTTTCTAGATATATTCCAGAGCTTCCTGATTGGTGGGATCGATATCAAGTACAAGTGCTGCATATCTCGATGCGTGGCCTGGGTCTTTTTTGCACTTATTTAGAAGCCGTTTTACATCTTCACCAATGCTTATAGTTGGCCCCGTATTTTTAGTTTGCTTTTCTTTCCTAAAAAGAGATCTGCAATATAGACATATCTGGGTGTCTTCTTGATTGATAAACTCACTACTTCCGCAATGAGGACAAACGATCTGACTAAGCATTATCTTCTCTTTCTCAGAAAACAAACTGGGGAATATGCTACTTTTCATCCTATAATGTGGGATCTTTCTTACGCGTGCTTTTGTTATGACGTATAGCGCTCCTTCGGGCTTTACCTATCATTTGTATGAATTACTTTCAACACACTTTCCCTATTTTTGCTGATTCTCTCGACGTTACGTAAGATCTCTTGTCTCCAAATTTCATTTTTCGGCTGTATATGAGTGGCGCAGTGGCGGCACCCTCAGCGGCGTCGTCGCACGTCTCGGCATCAGTTACACGCAAATCACCAGCTACCGATCCGGTAATCTCAATGTGATATACACCGGCGAAGTGCTGCATTGCTGAAACAGAGTACTATCCTAGGAATCTCGAAAGCTGGCGTGGCTGAAATTCCGAGGCTCAATTAACAGAGTCAAGGCATTCATGATCATTGCCCATCAAAAAACGCCCCCGCTACCATCAGTGTCGTTGCCTTGACTGTTTGCGCCATCATTGGCACAAGCGTCCTGAAGGCTGAGGTGTCCAAGGCCTGAAATCGACGAAGTCCCCGAACCTCATCGCAGCAATTGCGGTAGGTTCGGGGACTTGTCGTTTTCAGGGTCAGACGTGGGCGGCTTCGCGTCGGCGCGTCGAACGTAGCCGCTCGGCGATCCATGTGTTGACGACCGCGTTGCGGCTGATCGCCAGTTCGGCGGCCTCGTTGTCTAGTTCGCTGACCATCCATGCGGGCATCGTCAGCGTGACCCGCTTCTCCAGCGGGGGATGATGTTCGACCACGGGATGCTCAAGATCGACGTAGTCGAGGATGTCGTCTCCGTTGTCGAACATCTCCTCAAGTTGGTCGCTGGTGACCGACTTCGCGTCGATCTTAGTCTTGGCTGTCATAGTATGCCTCCTCGTTCTTTCGCGACCTGCGGACGGATATGATGCGGATGCGTTTGCCTCGCTTGGTGGTGATCGCTGTCCAATGTTTGCCGTCGATCATGCCGAGCACGATGTAGCGCACATCGTCATTGCCGGGATTCGGAGCGGTCAGCGTCACTGTTTTCGAGTTGTCCCACATGCGTTGTGCTTCTTCGAAGTCGATGCCATGCTTGGCGAGGTTCTTTGCGCTCTTCGCTGGATCGTATTCGAATTCCATCAAACCTCCTAATGGCATCTATTGTACATCAATATGACATCAAAACAACATCATGCGGTAAGTCGTGTGGCGGCGATGGTGGTTGAGATGGAGTCGGGGGTACTACGACGCGGGACCGAATGCCCTTCTCGAAGGCTCTTATTTGGCAGAGCCGCTCATATACACCTCGAATCAGGCCTCTTCATGAGCGGTTTTGCCAAATAAGGAAGATACGCAAGGCGAACCGAACCCCGATCAGGAACGCTCCGTGGACTAGCGTGCATTTCACGCGAACTGCACGCTAGTCCATCGAAACTCAGACGGGTAAAACCTCAAAACCGCATGATTCCAAGGATCGCGAAAGCATCGTCACTGGTTTTCGATGGAGCAGACCGCAGATCATGGTTTTTACGGCCTGTTCCATCGGAACCGAGCCATCCGCGGCTCTTTCCTGGGGTCTTGGACCGCCCGGCCACACATTTTGGCCTATAACCCCGGTTTCGGGCCGTAGTGAAGATTGGAAAACAAAAAAGGCCAGGAACCTTGTGGTTCCCAGCCTTTGCTAGTAGCGGGGCATGGATTTGAACCATGGACCTCTGGGTTATGAGCCCAGCGAGCTACCGAGCTGCTCCACCCCGCGTCGGTCCTTATCGGACAACCTGAACTATATTACGTACATTTGCCGCATTGTCAAACGCAGAACCGACGGTTTTCAAACTCAATGCGAACAATGTTGCAATCATGCGGTTTTGTCGGCGTGTCGTGAATGTTCGAGCCTAGGCGCCTCATCGCTCCATATAATCGGCCATAGTCAGAATCGATAATGCGTGGAGCGCTTTCGTCGTCTCGGCAATGGAAGGCCGCGATTCATCCTGACATAATGAACGGTATGCCTATCAAGATTCCAGAGGGTCTGCCGGCCCGCGCGATACTCGATTCCGAACGCATCTTCGCCTTGGAGAAGGCCGATGCCGAAACGCAGCGCGTCCGTCCGCTGCGGCTGGTGATCCTCAATCTGATGCCCAAGAAGATCGAAACCGAAACGCAGTTGCTTCGGCTGATCTCCAAAAGCCCTCTGCAGGTGGATGTCGATTTCATGAAGACGAGCACCCACGAGGCCACGCATGTCAGCCGTGATCATCTGCTCAAGTTCTATGAGAATCTCGATGCCTTCGAGCACAACTACTACGACGGTCTGGTGGTCACCGGCGCACCGGTGGAGCACATGTCGTTCGAAGAGGTCGACTACTGGGACGAGTTCAAGCGAATCCTTGATTGGGCGAGCACGCATGTGTTCTCCACCATGTACCTGTGCTGGGGGGCGATGGGCGCGCTGTATTACCGTTACGGCGTGAGCAAGCGGATTCTCGACCAGAAGATCTTCGGCGTGTTCCCGCAGCGGCTGCAGGACGAATACTGCTTCATCACCAACGGGTTCGACGAGATCGCGTTGCAGCCCCATTCCCGGCTGGCCGATGTGGACGAGCAGGCGATCCGGGCGAACCCCGATCTGCAGATCCTCACATGGGGTCCGGAAAGCGGGCCCGGTCTGGTCTCCACGCGTGACTTCTCAGAGGTGTTCGCCCTCGGTCATTGGGAGTATGGCAAGTGGACGCTCGCCGAGGAGTATGAGCGTGACATGGCTCGCGGGCTCGACAACGTACCGTTCCCGACGAACTACTATCCGCATGACGACCCTACACAGGAGCCGCTGTTCGCCTGGCGGTCCCACGCCAACCTGTTGTGGCGCAACTGGCTGAACTGGGTGTACCAGACCACGCCGTACGACCTGACCGAGGTGCCGCGGCTGCGTGCGGAGAAGCGACTGGGGACGGATCGACGGTATCGGCGTAGCCCGGCGGGCCCGCGCGGCGATGATTTCCACACGTTCGATGGGTGCGGATACGGGGTGATCGAACCCTGACCCGGCGTGATCGAGTCCGCGGCCGGTGAACGACGCGGATGAAACGACAATGCGAAGAACGGCGTCGAATTTGTCCGAATAATGAGATTTCCGTTTTTGCGGTTGTGAGCGAGAAAACGGGACGGGATTTCGTTGTTCGTGACGTTTTGATTTGCCGGATTTCGGGGTATCCTATAACGACGAACGATGTACCCGCAACGAGGCCATGGTTTGTGATCGGAAAGTTAATCTTGATGACACAAATTGCGTTCGAGTCGCGTTATATTTGTTCAGGTTCGAGAAATGAGGAGGCGCGCGGACTATGGCAGGCGTTGCAGAGTTGATGGGGACGACAGGCGTCGCCCTGGCTGCTGAGTTTCATGTACCACAGATCGACGAATTCCTTCCTCCAGAGATCATTTTCGCAGGCACGCCGTTTGCCATGAACCGAATCGTGATGATTCGAGTCATTGCAACCGTGGTGATGTTGCTGGTGTTCGGCATTACCGCCGCACGCGCCAAGCTGATTCCTGGTCGCTGGCAGGGAGCCGTCGAGTGGCTAATCGAGTTCGTACAGAACAACATCGTGTATGAGGTCATGGGAGAGCTTCGTGGCAAGCGCTACGTGCCGATGATCACCACGCTGTTCCTCACCATCATGGTGTTCAATCTGTGCGGCATCATCCCTTTCGCGAACATGTCGGCCAACGCCACGTTCGTGATGCCGCTGCTGTTCGCGGTGTGGACGTTCGTCCAGTACTGGCGTGCGGCGATCCGGGAGAAGGGGCTCGGCGCCTACCTGAAGGAGGAGATGTTCCCGGAGGGCGTTCCGCTGCCGGTCTACATCATCCTGGCCCCGATGCAGCTGATCGACATCGTGCTGATCCGTCCCGCCTCGCTGGCCATCCGACTCTTCGCCAACATGGTCGCAGGCCACCTGATCGTGGCGCTGTGCTTCGCGGCTACGCAGTTCTTCCTGATCGAGTCCCACAGCCTGATGGCCGGATTCGGCGTGTTCACGCTCGTGGGCGGCTTCGTCATGACGCTGTTCGAGGCCTTCGTCGCCGCGCTGCAAGCGTTCATCTTCGCCACGCTGTCCTGCGTGTACATCAACCTGAGCTACCCCGAAGAGGCCTGACGGCAAGCCGGATCGGCATCGCCGCAAGGATTCGGGAGAACCCCGGGATCGGTTGCGAAACATCCCGAGGGCATATCGGAAAATTTTGATTCGTATTACGTACGAACCCAAAAAGAAAGGAAACAACAATGGATCTCATCACTCTCGCTGAGGTGACCGGCTCGCTGTCCGCCGTCGGCTATGGCCTCGCTGCTATCGGACCTGGCGTCGGCGTCGGCATCATCTTCGGCAAGGCCATTGAGGCCACTGCTCGCCAGCCCGAACTCGGCGGCCGTATCCAGACCCTGATGTGGCTGGGCTTCGGTCTGGTTGAGTTCCTTGCCCTGCTGGGCTTCATCGCCGGCTTCATCTTCCGCTAAATCGAATAACGGTATTCCCACCATTATCCGAATTACACAAGGAAGTTGAAAGGAGGCGGATATGGAGACTCAGGCAGTGGATGGCGTGAAGCTGTTCCTTCCGGAGACCTATGACATCTTCTGGTCGGCCGTCATTCTGTTGATCGTTGCCGTGTTCTTCTACAAGTTCTTCCTGCCGAAGTTCCAGGCGATCTTCGACGAGAGGGCCGCAAAGATCGAGGGTGGCATCGCCAAGGCCGAGCAGGCCCAGGCCGATGCCGACGCCGCCAAGAAGAAGTACGAGGACCAGCTCAACACCGCTCGTGTCGACGCCGCCAAGATTCGCGACGACGCCCGTACCGAGGCCTCGCACATCATCGCCGACGCCCGCGTGAAGGCTGAGGCGGATGCCGCGCAGATCACGGCGAACGCCCAGAAGTCCATCGAATCCCAGCAGCAGCAGGCGCTGGTGAGCTTGAAGGGCGAAGTCGGTGCTCTGGCAACGGCTCTGGCCGGCAAGATCCTCGGCAGCAAGCTGCAGGATTCCGACGTGCAGGCTTCGATGCTCGATTCCATGATCGACGACATCGACAAGGACTCCGCTGGAAAGGCCAAGTGATTATGGCCAGCACGGTAAAAGACGGGTACGAAAAGGGCAGGAGGTGAACTTTCGATGCATGGAGAGACTTCATTGAGCTCGGTCAGGGCGGTTCGTGGTGCGTTCTACGACAAGCTGGCGGCCAAGGGCACGGATGCGAGGGCGATCGGCGCTGAGCTGTTCGATCTCGCCGAACTGCTCGACGACAACCGACAGCTGGAACGGTCGCTTACCGATCCGGCCCGTTCCGCCGACGACAAGGTGAAGCTGATCACCACCATTCTGAATGGTCATGTTGATCCGCTGACCCTTGAAGTGGCTCAGGCGGTGGCGTCTCGACGCTGGAGCCGTCCCGAACACATCGCCGATGCGGTGGAGGACGTGGCCATCGACGCATTGCTCGCCAATGCCGATGCGCGTGACGTCACCGCCCAGGTGTCGTTCCAGCTCGCCGATCTGCATTCGGCCCTGCTGAACCTGCCTGTGGTTCGTCAGCGTCTGTCCGATCCGCATGCCGCGCCCGAACAGCGAGTCGAGTTCCTCGATACGCTGCTCAAAGGTCAGTCGCTCGATCCGATCACGATTGATCTGGCCGAGCACGCGACGCGCAATCTTCGCAACCGCCGGTATCTGTCGACCATCAATTGGGTGATCGACATGATCACCGAGCATCGTGGCCGATCCATGGTTACGGTGACCAGCGCGGTTCCGCTGAAGGACGAGCAGATCGTCCGGATCAAGAACGCCTATCGGCGCAAGCTCAACCGCAAGGTGTACGTCAACTGCGTGGTCGATCCCCGAGTGCTTGGAGGCATGCGCATCCAGGTCGGATCGGAGGTCACCGACAACACCGTTGCGGCGCAACTGCAGAACCTCAAACGTGCGGTCGCGTAGGTCCGAACAACCGACGTCGCACGTCATACGAACGTTCTTGTACTAGTAAATAAACAAAAGGAGTGATCAATGGCAGAATTGACCATCGATCCCGCGGCGATACGTCAGGCGCTCGACCAGTTCGTCGAGTCCTACAAGCCGTCCGACACTCCGACTCAGGAAGTCGGTTATGTCAAGACGGCCGGCGACGGCATCGCGCACGTGGAGGGTCTCCCCGGCTGCATGGCCAACGAGCTGCTGACCTTTGAGGACGGCACTCTTGGTCTGGCGTTCAACCTGGATGCCCGAGAAATCGGTGTCGTGGTTCTGGGTGACTTCGCCGGCATCGAGGAAGGTCAGGAAGTCCGCCGTACGGGCGAAGTGCTTTCCGTGCCCGTCGGCGATGGCTACCTCGGCCGTACCGTCGACCCGCTGGGCAAGCCGATCGACGGCTTGGGCGAAATCAAGAGCGAAGGGCGTCGTATTCTGGAGGCTCAGGCCCCCGATGTGATGCACCGTCACCCTGTGGATGAGCCTCTGGCCACCGGTATCAAGGCTATCGACGCCATGACCCCGATCGGTCGTGGACAGCGTCAGCTCATCATCGGCGACCGTCAGACCGGTAAGACCGCAATCGCGATCGACACCATCATCAATCAGAAGGCGAACTGGGAGTCCGGCGACCCGAAGAAGCAGGTCCGCTGCATCTACGTGGCCATCGGTCAGAAGGGTTCCACCATCGCCTCCGTACGTCAGGCCCTCGAAGAGGCCGGCGCCATGGAGTACACCACCATCGTGGCCTCCCCGGCATCCGACTCCGCAGGCTTCAAGTACATCGCGCCGTACACCGGCTCGGCCATCGGCCAGCATTGGATGTACCACGGCAAGCACGTCCTGATCGTGTTCGACGATCTGTCGAAGCAGGCCGAGGCCTACCGTTCGATCTCGCTGCTGCTGCGTCGCCCGCCGGGGCGTGAGGCCTACCCGGGTGATGTGTTCTACCTGCATTCGCGTCTGCTCGAACGCTGCGCGAAGGTCTCCGACGATCTCGGCGGCGGTTCGATGACCGGTCTGCCGATCATCGAGACCAAGGCGAACGACGTGTCGGCCTACATTCCGACCAACGTCATCTCCATCACCGACGGTCAGATCTTCCTCCAGTCCGATCTGTTCAACTCCAACCAGCGTCCTGCCGTGGACGTCGGCATCTCCGTGTCCCGAGTCGGTGGCGCCGCCCAGACCAAGGCACTGAAGAAGGTCGCCGGTACGCTGAAGATCTCGCTGGCCCAGTACCGCTCCCTTGAGTCCTTCGCCATGTTCGCCTCCGATCTGGATGCCGCATCGAAGGCCCAGCTGACCCGTGGTGCGCGACTGATGGAGCTGCTCAAGCAGCCGCAGTACTCGCCGTACTCCATGGAACAGCAGGTCGTCTCCGTGTGGGCCGGTACCAACGGCAAGCTCGACGATCTCGATCTGCAGGACGTCCTGCCGTTCGAGCAGGGTCTGCTGGACTACCTCGACCACAACACCGACATTCTCAAGACCATCCGTGAGACCGAGAACTTCACGGATGAGACCGAGAAGGCTCTGGCCGAGGCCGTCGAGGCGTTCCGCAAGACCTTCGTCCAGCATGACGGCACTCCGCTTGTCGCCGATAAGGAGCAGGAGGCCGAGCAGCCCGCTCCGATCGAGCAGGAGAAGCTGGTCGCCCGCAACGCGACCGCCGCTGCCAAGGACAAGGCGAACGAGGAGTAACTATGGCATCGCAGCTCGCATATAAGGCACGCATCAATTCCACGTCGTCGCTGGAGAAGATCTTCAACGCGCAGGAAATGATCGCGTCATCGCGCATCGCCAAGGCCCGCGACGTGGCCCTGGCCGCGAAGCCTTACTCCGATGCGATCTACGATGCCGTCCAGGCTCTCGCCCAGCACACCCAGATCTCGCATCCGATCGTGAGGAAGAACGAGGACAACCCGCGTGTGGCCGTCCTCGCCCTCACGGCGGATCGAGGCATGGCCGGCCCCTATACGTCTTCGATCATTCGCGAGACCGAGGGGCTGCTGGGCAGGCTTGATGACCAGGGCAAGAAGCCTGAGCTTTTTGTATACGGTCGACGTGGCGTCACGTACTACAAGTACCGTGGCCGTGACGTCGCCGCGACATGGGAAGGCAATTCGGATGCTCCCGGCGTTGAAGTCGCCGAGAAGATCTCCGACGCCTTGCTGGACGCATACATGAAGCCGGCTGACGAAGGCGGCGTAAGCGAGCTCTACATTGTATTCACCGAGTTCATCAACATGGTGGTGCAGAAGGTGCGCATCCTGCGGATGCTGCCTGTGGAGATCGTGAAGGTCGAAGGCGAGCAGGCCGAGGATCCCTCGGTTCCCGCAGCCCGGCCGCTCTACACCTTCGAGCCCAGTCGTGACGAGGTCCTCGATCGCGTCCTTCCGAAGTACGTGCAGTCGCGTATCCACGAGTGTCTGCTCACCGCAGCGGCATCCGAGACGGCAAGCAGGCAGAACGCCATGCATACCGCCACCGACAACGCACGTAGCCTGATCGACGAGCTGACGCGCAAGCTCAACGCGACGCGTCAGGCCGCCATTACTCAGGAACTTACCGAAATCATCGGCAGCGCCGACGCGCTGAACAATGAGAAAGAATAGGAGTGCCATGGCAGAAGAAAATGTAGCCGCGGCAACTGCTGCCCAGGCGGATGCCCAGGCAGCGTCGCAGGGCCGCGTTGTTCGTGTCCAGGGCTCGGTTATTGATATTGAGTTTCCGGTCGGTCACCTGCCTGATATCTACAACGCACTGACCGTGGAGATCGCCGCGGCCGGCAACATCGAGGGTGAGGCCAGCCACAGGATCATGCTTGAGGTCGAGCAGCACCTTGGTGATTCCATCGTGCGTGCCGTCGCCCTGAAGCCGACCGATGGTCTGGTTCGTGGCGCCGTCGTGGAAGACACCGGCGGCCCGATCGAGGTGCCGGTCGGCGATGTGACCAAGGGACATGTGTTCGACGTGTCCGGCCGCATCCTCAACCAGAAGCCCGACGAGACCATCACCGTCACCGAGCGTTGGCCCATCCACCGCAACCCGCCCGCATTCGACCAGCTGGAGTCCAAGACCCAGATGTTCGAAACCGGCATCAAGGTGATCGATCTGCTCACCCCGTACGTGCAGGGTGGAAAGATCGGTCTGTTCGGCGGTGCAGGCGTGGGCAAGACCGTGCTGATCCAGGAAATGATCCAGCGAGTCGCTCAGAACCACGGCGGTGTGTCCGTGTTCGCCGGCGTTGGTGAGCGTACCCGTGAGGGTAACGATCTGATCGGCGAAATGGACGAGGCCGGCGTGCTGGAGAAGACCGCACTGGTCTTCGGCCAGATGGATGAGCCCCCGGGAACCCGTCTGCGCGTGCCGCTGACCGCTCTGACGATGGCTGAGTACTTCCGCGACGTGCAGAACCAGGACGTGCTGCTCTTCATCGACAACATCTTCCGCTTCACCCAGGCCGGTTCCGAGGTGTCGACCCTGCTGGGCCGTATGCCTTCCGCCGTGGGCTACCAGCCGAACCTTGCCGATGAGATGGGTGCTCTGCAGGAGCGAATCACTTCGACCCGTGGTCACTCGATCACCTCGCTGCAGGCCATCTACGTGCCGGCCGATGATTACACCGACCCGGCGCCTGCGACCACGTTCGCCCATCTGGATGCCACCACCGAGCTTTCCCGTGAGATCGCTTCGAAGGGCATCTACCCGGCAGTGGATCCGCTGGCCTCCACTTCGCGAATCCTCGACCCGCGCTACGTGGGCAAGGACCACTACGAGACCGCCAACCGCGTCAAGGCGATTCTGCAGCGTAACAAGGAGCTGCAGGACATCATCGCCCTGATCGGTATCGACGAGCTCGGCGAGGAGGACAAGACCACCGTCAACCGTGCCCGTAAGATCGAGCAGTTCCTTGGTCAGAACTTCTACGTGGCCGAGAAGTTCACCGGCCGTCCCGGCTCCTACGTGCCGAAGGACGAAACCGTCGAGGCCTTCAAGCGCATCTGCGACGGCGTGTATGACGACGTGCCGGAGCAGGCGTTCTCCGGCATCGGCGGCATCGACGACCTTGAGGAGAAGTGGCACAACATGCAGAAGGAGTTTGCAGCCTGATGGCCGACAAGCCCACTTTCAGCGTGAACATCGTCGCGGCCGACCGCCCTGTGTGGTCCGGCCCGGCGGTGGAGGTCTCCCTGCCGGCATCCGAGGGTTCCATGGGTATCCTCGCCGACCACGAGCCGGTAATGACCGCCACCAAGAACGGTCTGGTCAAGGTGACCGAGCCCAGCGGCAACAAGCTGGGATTCACGGTGACCGATGGCTTCATCGCCTTTGACGAGAACAAGCTCGTCGTGGCGGTGGAGACCTGCGAAGAGACCGATCTCTCCGCTTCCGCCGAGTAATCGGTTCGGTTTCCTTTCTGAGGGCCCTGTGATGATCGACATGATCGTCGCAGGGCCTTTTCGTTATCGGTGATCCGACTGACGGTGATGGAGTCGCCGACGGTCTGATACCCTGATTGTCTATGCGTATCATCGTCGCCGACTGTTCCGCCGAGTATTCCGGCCGCCTCAACGCCTCCCTTCCCCAGGCCAAGCGGGTCATCCTCATCAAAGCCGACCAGAGCTGTCTGATCTTTTCCGAACTCGGATCGTACAAACCGCTCAACTGGATGGCCGCGCCCTGCACGCTGAAGGAGATCACGGCTGCGGAAAGCGAATCGACACAGGCGGAGTCTGAATCGGCGGAGTCGGAGTGCGGATCGGCAGAGTCTGAATCGGCAGAGTGCGGATCCGCACAGCTTGAACCTCAGCCGATCACAACGCTGCGCGTCTGCGCGGACAAGACCTCCGACATCCTGATCGTCTCGCTGTACCACATCTACTCCGACCAGACCTATGATTTGGGCGTCGATCCCGGCTTGCGCAAGGACGGCGTGGAAGATCATCTCCAGCGGTATCTCGCCGAGCAGATCGAACGCATCGGTGAAGGGGCGAAGCTGATTCGCCGCGAATACCCAACCGCGATCGGCCCCGTGGACATCATGGCGGTGGACGCTTCAGGGCGACACGTAGCCATCGAAATCAAACGCCACGGCGGCATCGACGGCGTGGAACAACTCACCCGATACTGCGAACTGCTCAACCGGGATCCGCTGCTCGCCCCTGTCCGCGGCATCTTCGCCGCGCAGACCATCACCGCCCAGGCACAGGTGCTCGCCAAGGACCGTGGCTTCGAATGCCTGATCCTCGACTATGACGAGATGAAGGGTAATGACGACGACACACTGCGCCTCTTCTGATCGCCGAATAATGGAGCGTCATCCGGCGATCTGAAGACTCGACGTACCTTTGTACGCCTTCGCCTTCCGATCTCCGGATGCCGCACGCATTATTCGGCGATCAGGTGTGTGGCGGAAGCGTCATCCGGCGATCTGAAGACTCGACGTACCTTCGTACGCCTTCGCCTTCCGATCTCCGGATGCCGCACGCATTATTCGGCGATCAGGTGTGTGGCGGAAGCGTCATCCGGCGATCTGAAGACTCGACGTACCTTTGTACGCCTTCGCCTTCCGATTCCCGGATGCCGCACGCATTATTCGGCGATCAGGCGTGCGGCATCCGCAAACAGTGATTCGTTTAACTTCCTAAGCCGTTATCTGAGCGTTAGGCAATGCGTGTGGCATGGGCCGTGTGGAGGATGAAGGCGTACAACGGTACGTCGAATCCTCCGCCACGACCCATGACGCTCCATGGCCTAACGCTCAGAGATCAGTAGGCGGCGAGGATGTCCACCACGAATATCAGCGTCGAATTCGCGGGGATGCCACTTTTCTCGGTCGAACCGTATCCCAGATCCGGCGGGATGATCAACAGCACCTGCGAGCCGACCGTCTGTCCGGAAAGACCCTGCTTCCAGCCGGCGATCACCTGATCGAGCGGGAAGTCGGACGGTGCGCCGCGATCCCAGGAGGAGTCGAACTGCTTGCCGTTGGACGCCAGCCAGCCGGTGTAATGGGCTTCGACGGTGTTGGTGGACTTCACCGCGGCGCCCTTGCCCTTGATCAGCGTCTGCACCACCATCTTGCTGCCGGGCTTGTAGCCGTTGAGATCAAGCGACGGCTTGCCGGTCTTGTCCAGCGTCACCTTCGGCAGGTTGGACGGGATGTTCGCCACCTTGTCTCCGGAGGCGCGGGTGGCGGCCTTGGACTTCGACACCACGGTGAGCACGTTGATGTACTGCTGCTGGGTGGAACTGGCCGAAGCGCTGGCCGAAGAACCGCTGGTGCCGGAACCGGTGTTGACGCCCAAGGCGATCGTGGTGTTGAGCTTCATGCCCTTGAACAGCTGGTAGAACGCGGCGTCGATCTGCTTGCTGTTCACCACCAGCGTGCAATCCGGCGTGTTCTTGTCCCAGGTGTTCATCAGCTGCTCTCCATTGGAGGCATTGATGATCATCTGCTGGGTGCACACGCGGTCGCCGTCCTCGATCGGCTTGCCATTGCCCTCCTGCAGAATCTGATAGCTGTTGTTCTTCACCTCGAACGGGGTCTTGAACGTGACGGTCGGCTTCTTGCCGAGCTCGCCCGTGGCGGTGACCCCCGTCATCTTGGCCAGCGACGACGAGGATGAGGAGGACGAGGAGGAACTGGAGGAAGCGGAATCGGAGGACTTCTCGCTGGAACAGGCGGCAAGGGACAGTCCCATCGCGGCCACGCAGGCGAGGGCGAGAGCACGTCGAACGGCGTGCCGGACATTGCTTGGACTCATATGCATAGCCCTTACTCTAACGTCAGAAGCTGACCGCTACGGTCACTCGTCCCGGGCGGCAAAAAGGGCGTGCGTGCATAGGGGATTGTAAAATGGTGGGCAATATGAGTGAGATCAACCCGAAGAATCAGCAGGAAGCCCAGAGGGCACAGCGCGGCGCGGACGATGACCGCGACGAGTCGGCGCTGTTCGACATGCCCCCGCTGAAGCCCGTGGAACCGGATCATGTGGTGTTGGATATGCCTTCGGTGGACGATGACTTCAACGGCTCCGACAATGAAACCATGGTGCTCGACGGCGTGAAGGACGCCGTGCGGGCCTTCGACGCATCCACGGTTCCGGCCCCGCCCAGGGTTACCGTTCGCACGCATAATGCCGACGAAACGGCCGACGACGGTGTGGAGCGGAAAAACGGTGCGGACGATTCCGCGTCGGAAAGCGAATCCACCATCGTATTCCAGCCCTCCGAAAACGCGCCCGAATGGCATCATTCCGTATTCCGCAAGCACAGGCAGCGTCAGGAACACCACGAACACGACGAAGAGCGTGCGCGCAGGCATCGCCGTCATGTGATGATCATGCGAGGCGTGGTCACCCCCGCCCTGGCCCTGCTCGCCGTTGCCGCATTCGTACTCGGATGGCTCAACATGACCATCTGGAAGCCGAACCCGAACGTCTCCGCATCCAGCAACGTGACCACCCGATACGCGGTCACCGATCCCGGCGTGCTGGCGCTCGCCGACAACACCGTATCGATCAAGGCCTCCGGCCCCGCCGCATCATCGGTATGCGTGGCGGTCGCATCGCCGCGAGATGCCGCCGGATGGCTGGCGAACCAGCATTACACCCGCGTCACCGGTCTCGACACCTGGCAGACGTTCTCCAATGAGCAGGCCGACGGTACCACCGCCGGCGACCAGAACGGCAAAGCGGAAATCGCCTTCCAGCAGTCCGACATGTGGTATGCCGTCCAGTGCGGCAAAGGCAGTGCAACCCTGAAGTGGAAAGGCGACGGCGGCGACAAGGTGGTGCTGATCGACCTCGGTTCCGCCGAAAAGAACCCCACCGGCACCTTCACCATGGCATGGACCCGCGCCAAAGTCCCCGATTTCGCCACACCCTGCTTCTTCGTAGGCGGACTGCTCGTCGTCATGGCCGTTCTCACCGCATCCCTATTCGCCATCGAACAGCATCGTCGCCGCAACAAACGGACCATCGAATCCCAGCCTGTTACCGTGCAGACAGCCGACGAGCCCGAACCGAACGAGCCTCCGGCATGGATGCGTCCCGGCTCCGAACCGCCCTCACCAAGCGGTCGATCCCGTCGACGCCACCATCACAGCCATACTCGTCGCGGTCGCGAAGCCGCAGCGGAAGCCGCTGAGGAGCTGCGCACCGAACCCGAAGTCTCCGACGCCACCTCCGTGAATCTGCTTCGGCAAAGCACCCCCACCGTAAGCAGCAACGAGCTGGAAGAGTACTTCGCCCGACTCCGCGCTGAAAGCGCGGCGAACGCCGCCAGCGGCTCCGACGACCAGTCCGGCAGCCAAACCGACGATCAGATCGCGGAAACCGAATCCGAACACCATACCGACGATGCCGATAAGGAGGCCAAGTGATGACAACGTCCTCAATCGTACGAATCGCCGCGGCCGCCATCTGCGCCGCCATGCTTGTTCCGCTCGCCGCCTGCGACGAGCGCGTCCCCAAAGTCGACGCCACCCCCACCGAATCGGCGTCGGCCTCGCCCGTCATCAGCGAAGCCAAAGAACGACAGATCCGCACCGAAATCCTCAAGGTGCTGACCGCCACCGACCAGAGCAAGGACGTCAAGGCGCTCTCCGCCCGCGTCGAAGGTCCCGAACTCGCCGTTCGCACCAGCCAGCTCACCATCGCCAAGGCCACCAAGCAGACCGATCCCCACAGCACCATCCCCAGCAAGATCAGCCAGACCGTCATCCCCACCGACTCCAGCTGGCCCCGATCCGTCTTCACCATCACCACCACCACCGACGACCAGCAGTCCCAGCGACTCCTCGTCCTCAACCAGGCCAACGCCCGCAGCAACTACAAACTCTGGGGCGTCGCCCGACTGTTCCAAGGCGCCCAGCTTCCCGCCTTCGAAATTCCCAAGATCGGCTCCTCCATGGGTGATCTCAAAGACACCGGACTCGTCGCCACCCCCGCCGACGCCGTCGCCCACTACGCCGACGTCCTCCAGCGCGGATCCTCCAGCAAATACGCCAGCCAATTCGAAGACGACCAGCTCCGCAAGGACCTCGCCACCCTCACCGCCACCGTCCAAAAAGGCATTGCCGACAACAAAGGCACCCAATCCCAAACCTTTGCCCCCCAGTCCGACCAGATCAAGGTCATGCGCGCCGCCAACGGCGGTGACCTTGTCGTCGCCCAAATCAACTCCGAATGGACCCGCTCCGCCGGTGAAGGCCGCGAATCCCTCCCCGCCTCCGACGCCGAAAAAGCCCTCTTCGGCAACGGCAAGGCCACCAGCACCATGAAGGTCACCTACGTCAACGTCATCGCCCTCTACATCCCCACCAAAGCCTCCAACGGGAAGATTCAGGCTGTGGGCGCCGAGCGACAGCCTGTCAAGGTAGAAGCCCAATAACGGATGAAAACGCAATAACGGAGCGTCTTTGAGCCGCTGGAAGGTTCGACGTACTGAGTACGCCTTCACCTTCCGGCGTCGCAAATCCGCACGCGTTATTGCGTTTTCATGTTCGTGGGTGTTAGCTTCCCCTTCGAGGGGAAGCTGTCGGCCGAAAGGCTGACTGATGAGGTGGCTGTGGCTTCCACCTAGGGGTGTTTTTCAAGAGGTGGCTGTTTTCCCCTTAGGCTGAGTCCGTTAAGGGAACGCCAGAGGCGTTTCTAGGACTCAGGCTCGCCGACAGGCGGGCGGACAGAGCGCGGTCGAAAGGCCGACCGATGCCGCCGAGAAGCTGGCAGCCGGAGGCTGACTGATGAGGTGGATATGGACGTGTTCTCGTCGCGGTCGCCTATCGGCCGTCCCAGTCTCATATCCGGCTGAATCCGTATGCCGTCACTCGGGTTAGGTATCGTCACGGGGAATACCCGGTCCGTGTGACGCTATGATCAAACCCTTGAAATTTCAGCGTTTTGACGGGTGCGTCACCTGGGATACCTAGCCCGTGTGACGCGAAACGTACCGTGTGACGTGAAACATGCCGTGTGACGCGTGCACGCTATCTGCCGGCTCCCGCCGCATCGGCTTTCGCGTCGTCCGTTCGCGGGATGGGGATTCGCAGCCCGTGATTCTCGGCTGCGGGTAGGCTGTAATGCTAGATCATCAGGAGGTAACGCATATGGCAGAACAGAAGTTCAACCCCGGCCTTTCCCTCGCCGGAGCCGTCGATCTGGAATCGTTGAAGCATAAGGTGGACGCTGAAGCCGGACAGGCCGGTGGTGCGCCGGCTGCAGGCGGATACGTCATCGACACCGACGAATCCACCTTCCAGTCGATGGTGCAGACCTCCGCCACGTTCCCCATCCTGCTGCTGCTGTGGGTACCCACCGACGACCGCTGCTTCGACATCGCCCGCAAGCTCGGTGAAGCCGTCAACAAGCTCGAAGGCAAGATCCAGCTCTCCCGCATCGACATCGCGAAGAGCCCCACCATCGCGCAGGCGTTGCAGGCTCAGGGAGCCCCCGCACTGTACGGTCTGATCGGCGGGCGACCCATGCCGATCCTGCAGGGCGTGCCCGGTGCCGCCGAAATGCAGCAGATCACCGAAACCCTGATTCCGCAGATCATCCAGATGGCCCAGCAGTCCGGCGTCACCGGAACCGCGCCATACGTGGAAGGCGCCGGCACCACCGATTCGGCTGCTGATACCACGCCATCCGGCGAGCCGGAAATCCCCGCCGCCCATCAGAAGGCTCATCAGCTCGCCGCAGACGGCGACTATGCCGGCGCCGCCTCCGAATACGCCCGTCTGGTGGAAGCCGATCCCAGCGACACCCTCGCCGCCCGTGAACGGTCCAAGGCCCTGCTGCTCGCCCGATCGGCCGACGCCGACGTCCGTACCGTGCGCGCAGCTGCCGCAGCCAATCCCGACGACGTGGAAGCCCAGCTGGCCGTGGCCGACGTTGACATGATCGGCGGGCAGATCGAAGACGCCTTCGGACGTCTGCTTGATTTTCTGGCCGGTCACAAGGCCGACGTGGAGCCGGTCCGCCAGCGTCTGCTGGAGTATTTCGCCATTCCCGATGCGAAGGATCCTCGTGTGGCCCGCGCCCGTCGCCGTCTCGCCACGCTGATGTACTGATCCGACTCGATCACAACGGATCGATCACAACGACTGATTGCTGCGCCTGCGGTTCCTGCCGAACAGCTGCGAGAACTGCGGGCCGAACCGGTCGAGTTCGGCGAAATACTCATCCTTCCATGTGCCGAACGGCTTCGAGGCCAGCCCGTCGTTGTAGAACCGCTGATCATCGGTGACCTCCGACGTGCAGAAATCCGGGATGGTCAGATTCGTCACCGGGCTGCTGCGCTCCACTTCGGCGATGATCAGCGGAGCATTGTTGGCGCCGAACACATCGATGTCCCAGCCATCCTCGTCCAGCCACACGCTGAACCGATTCTTGACGATCGGCACTCCGCCGCGCAGCATGAGCTCCAAGGCGATGTTCGGATCGATCTGCCTCGCGGCCTCATACCGTGTGCCGCCCACCGCCGTGCCCTTGACCGTCACGAACGCCTCGTCGAAGGCATCGCGATGGTCGAGCAGCGTGGTCAGGCCATCGGTCTCCTGCGACATGTCGAGACGGACTCCGTGCGCCTGCATGCGGATGCGCAGCGCGAAGCCATCCTGATGCACATAGTAGTTCTGCACGATCAACAACGGGGAGTCCCCATCGTCGTATTGCGTCGGAAAGCTTCTGCAGAAGAATCGCCGCTCGTATTCGAATTCGTCAGACATAACACCATCGTACTTGCATACGGCCGGTTTGCGGTGATTTTCCAACGAAACGGAATGCTTCGGAATATCCTGGGAACCCCGTGGGAAAGGCTGCAGGGGAGATCCGCAGGGAAATATATCGGTGAAAATAGCGGGTGAATGCGCCGCTTTGTCCGTATGGCGTGTAAACTGGCGTGGTGCATGTTTCACGGGAAACCTCGTGAACGGCGGTTCGGGTTCGTAGCTCAGTGGATAGAGCGTCTGTCTCCGGAACAGAAGGTCGAGGGTTCGAATCCCTTCGAGCCCACAAGAATGGCGGAGTCCCATGGGTTTTCAACCCGCGGGACTCCGCCATTTTGTTCATCGGATATGAATCGATCGGGTATAGATCGATCAGGTACGGATCGGGTGCATCGCTGGGCTACGTATCCATCGGCCCATCGGCCTCGACCATGACTAGTCGGCGACGGTCATCATGCGGGTCTCGAACACTTCGGAATCCTGCGCGCGATCGCGGACCGTGACGAGCAGGACGACCGCACACAGGACCAGCAGGGCCGCGATCACGATGAAGGAGGCGGTGGCGCCCAGACCGGGAGTGGAGGAGACCGCGGCGCCGATGATGGACACGGCGGCCACACCGACCGAACCGCCGACGCCCAGCAGGGTGTTCTGCACGGCGTTCGCGTGCTGGATCGATTTCATGGGCAGGGCGTTGACTCCCCAGGTCTTGACCGGGGTGATGGTCAGCTGGAATGCGAGGCTGGTGAGCGCGTAGATGCAGGAGATCAGCACCAGCGGCATGGTGGTGTTCATCAGGATCAGACCGGCGGCGGAGGCGACGAAGAAGAGCACCGCGGCGATGACCAGCGGCCTGACGCCGACACGGTCGAAGAGACGGCCGGACATGTAGCCGGCGACGGCGCCCACGAGTGCCCCCGGCAGCACCACAAGGCCCGCGGTGGTGGCGCTGCAGCCCATTGCGGTCTGCAGGAAGGTGGGCAGAGTGACGAGCAGGGCGAAGTTGCAGCCCTGCAGTGCGGAGGTGGAGACGGCGGCCCAGCGGAACTCGCGCTTGGCCAGTACCTTCACGTCGAGGAACGGGGTCGTCATGCGCACCTGACGGACGCAGAAGCCGGCGATGAGGGCGATGCCGGCCGCCATGAGTGCAACCGCGAGGATCGGGTTGTCGCCCAGCGAGGACAGGCCGTAGAGCAGGGCGATGAGGCCGATGGAGGACAGAACGACGGACAGTGCGTCGAAGCTGGCCTTGCCGGTGATGTCGTGGTCGTACAGGGCGAAGCTGGAGACGAGCGCCAGGATCAGAGCCAGCGAGCCGACGAACACGAAGGGGGAGCGCCAGCCGAAGGCGTCGATGAGCACGCCGCCGAGGGTCGGCCCGATGGCCGGCGCCAGGCCGATCACGATGGAGGACAGGCCCATCGCGGTGCCGCGCTGCTCCTTGGTGAACAGCAGCATCATCATGGTGATGGAGAACGGCATGACCACGCCGGCACCGACCGCCTGGACCATGCGGCCGATGACGATGATCCAGAAGCTCGGGGCCAGGGCGCAGATGGCGCTGCCCGCCGCGAACAGGCCCATCGCGCCGAAGTAGAGGTGGCGTGTGGACAGGTGCTGCACCAGGAATGCGGACATCGGGACCATGATCGCGCTGACGAGCGCGTAGCCGGAAACAAGCCACTGTGCGCTGACCATGTCGATGCCCATCTGCTCCATCATCTGCGCAAGGGCGGGGGAGACCATCTGCTGGGAGACCATGGTGGTGAATCCCGCCGCGAGGATCAGCACCACGGCCATGATGCGGGTGACTGCGCTGATGCTATTGCCCGCCCCGCCGGTGTTCGTTGCGATTTTCGTGTTTTGTTCGTTCATGATCATTCCTCTTTTAATATCATGGTATTGATTAGGTCAAAAAATAAGACCGCTTGGCGGTCATGGATATGAGACGTGTGGCCTGTTTTCCGAAATGTTGCTATTGCCGAAACCGTTGCGATTTCCGTGGTTGCCGAGATTACAGTTCTGCGCCGTCCGATATCTTCCGCAGCAGTCGGCCAAGCTCGGCTCGCTCCTCCGCGTTCAGGCGGGAGAGCAGGTTTTTCGTGCCTTGCATCATGGCGAACCGTGCTCCGGAAAGGACATGTCGACCCGCCGTGGTGATGGCGACGATCTTCGCCCGGGCGTCGTTCGGGTCGACGTAGGTCTGCACGAGCCCGCGCTTCTCCAGTCGTCCGACCATGCCCAGCGTGACCGGCTGCGAGGTGTGGCGCATGCGTTCCAGCTGCTTGATCGAGATATGCCCTTCCGGGGATTCCTCGATCGCGGCGAGGGCGCCGGCCATGCCGACCGTGATGCCCAGAGGGCGTAGCAGGCTGTTCGTGTCGCGAGCGTGGGCGTCGACGATGTGGCGCATCAGTACGAGCGGTCCGTTCATCGCGGAGATGTCCGCCATCGCAGGGATGTCCGCTGCGGCGGCGTCCGTCGTGCCGATGTTCGCCTTGTCTTCGATGCTCACGTCGTTCATGCTGCCTCCTTACGGGCGATCAGTTTAATATCATGGTATTGAAATGCAAGTCCGGTGTGTCGATGTACCGCTCGCAACGGCCGAAATGGCCGAATACCGGGCAAAATCCATGATTTCTGGGGGATTGGCCCCATAATCGAAATCATCCATCGACCGATCCGCCTATAGTCATCGGTGGAATCGCCGATCACACCAAACAAAGGACATCATCATGAGCGACAAGCTGGAAGAGGTTGCCACCGCATACGCGCCCGCCGCGCTGGGCGCCTACAGCCAGGCCGTGAAGGCGAACGGATTCGTATTCGTCTCCGGTCAGCTGGGCATCGATCCGGAAACCGGCGAGCTGGCCGGTCCGACCGCCGGCGAACAGGCGGCTCAGGCCCTGAAGAACATCAAGAACATTCTGGACGCCGCCGGCAGCGGCATCGAGAACATCGCCCGCGCCACCATCTACCTGAAGAACGTGGACGACTTCAAGGAAGTGGACGGCGAATACGCCAAGGTGTTCATCGGATCGGTCAAGCCCGCCCGCGTGGCCTTCGGCGGCAACGACATCCCCAAGGGCGCGCTGGTGGAGATCGACGCCATCGCCGTGCTCAACGACGTCGACTAGGCGATGATCGGCTGCGATCGAATTGATCGGTCGTGATTGATCGTCGTGATCGATCACCGGTAACGCAATGATCCCCGCCCCGGAGATAATCCCGGGCGGGGATCAGTCGTATCAACGGGCGGATCGATCGGATCGATCGGATCGATCGGATCACCCGTCATCGGATCACTTGAAGTAGGCGTACCGCATGAACCAGCCGTAGTTGGTGGCATCGGGGTAGTACGGTCCGCCGGAATGATTGACCAGACGGTTGCGGCTCACGTCCTCACGCACCGGGAAGCCTGCTCTCACACCCCTCGGATACAGCGATGCCACATTGACATTGCCGACATTGCCGTAGGCATACGGGTCGTACGTGATCTCGATGACCCCCCTGGTGGACATGTGATTCGTCACCGCGCCACCGGTGGTGCTCACGGCGATCGGAAGGTAGCGGCGGCCATCCGTCGTGGTGGCGCAGTTGGCGGCCACGACGGCGCGCTGACCCTTGTTGTTTCGGTAGACGCCCTGCACCTTGGCGCAGGTGTTGATGTCGTGGGCCACGGCATACCAGCCGATGCCCTCGGCCTTCCAGCCGGCACGCACCAGCATGTTGTTCTCGGCCTTGTTGGTGGTGTAGTTGTGTGCGCCGGCCTTCTTGGCGCGACGGTTGTACTGGCGGTACAGCGGCACGTTGCCGCCGGACTTCCAGCCGACGCCCTCGTACTTCCAGCCCTTGGCGATCAGCATGTTGCGTTCGGCCACGTTCATCGTGTAGTGATGATCGCCGGCGTGACGGTTGTACAGACGATAGACGTTGCGTCCGGAGGTCGGGGCGATCCAGCCGACGCCCTCGTACTTCCAGCCCTTGGACGACAGCATCTGGCGTTCGCGGCTGTTCGCGGTGTAGAAATGCTCGCCGCTGTTTCGGTTGTACAGACGATACATGGTCTGCGTGCCGGTGGAGGCCGCACTCGCGGAATCAACCGTCAGTCCCAGCGCAAGCATGGAGAAGACGGCGACCACGAAGGCCAGCAGACGGCGTGAGCGATGCGATGTCATGATGAACCTCACTTACATCATTGTGTTTGCTCTCCCTCGCCATCCTAGGCGCGGGTAGCGGCAAATACGGGGGGTGCGAGGTTTGCTCTGGCGGCGGTTTGGTTTGACGGCGGCGGAAGCCCCCTCATCCGTCCGGCTGCGCCGGCCACCTTCCCCCCCAGGGGGAAGGCAGGGTCTCCCTGCGGCGCGTGTCCCGCACCATCACGGCGCCGGCCACCTTCGGAAGGCAGGGCTGATGAACCTGCCGGACGGTACGGCTCATCGTCCGGCTCCCTGGGGCCGGGGCACCTATTGGCTTCCCCTCCGAGGGGAAGCTGGCGACCGAAGGTCGACTGATGAGGTGGCTGTGATTTTCACCTGGGAGTGCTTTTCTCAAGAGATGGCTGTTTTCCCCTTAGGCTGAGTCCGTTAAGGAAACGCCAGAGGCGTTTCCAGGACTCAGGCTCGCCGACAGGCGGGCGGACAGAGCGCGGCCGAAAGGCCGACCGATGCCACCGAGAAGCTGGCGACCGAAGGTCGACTGATGAGGTGATCGGTGAATCGCAGACGGCGGGGCGCCGATGTCTCGCCTACAATGGCAGTCATGTTTCTCGTTCTGATGTGTGCGCTTACCGTCGTGGCCGCCGCGATCCTGGTCGGCTGCGTGCGGCTCGGCCGCAGACATCGTCACGATCCGCTGTTCGCCATCGCATTCGTCGTCGGGCTGATCGCCTCGGTGGCCACCGTCGCTTTTCTCGCCATCTTCCTCTCCTACGCCATCGGTGCCATCATCGGCTGAGGTGCCGGTCGATCATGCCGCCGCCGGCCGATGTCATCGTCGGCCGAGTTCGGTATCGGCTGATCCGCGGAATGCCGCTCCGCCGACCGTCCGGTACGATATCGCCTCTCCGGTACGATATGTAGTCGATTACTGCAACCGTGATGACACGACACGGTTCGAACGATTTGAATTGACGGATTGAACGGGTATGAGCAAGACGAAGAGCGACGGCAATGCCGAACATACGGAGGAAACAGGCCTTGAACGAAAGATGGAGTCACGGCATCTGACCATGATCTCCCTCGGCGGCGTGATCGGTACCGGACTCTTCCTCAGCTCCGGATACACGATCCAACAGGCCGGACCCCTCGGCGCGATCCTCGCCTACGCCATCGGATCGCTGCTCGTCTACTTCGTGATGCTCTGCCTCGGCGAACTGTCCGTGGCCATGCCGTACGCCGGCAGCTTCCACCTGTACGCGAACCGGTTCATCGGACCGGGCACGGCGTTCACCATCGCGATCCTGTACTGGCTCAACTGGGCCGTGGCGCTCGCCTCCGAATTCACCGCGGCGGGACTGCTCATGCAACGCTGGTTCCCGCACAGTCCCGCATGGGTATGGAGCGCGGTGTTCATCGTCGTGGTGTTTTCGCTCAACATTCTTTCCGTGCGACTGTACGGCGAATCGGAGTTCTGGTTCGCGTCGATCAAGGTGTTCGCCATCGTGGCGTTCATCATCATCGGTCTGCTGGCCATCTTCGGCGCGATTCCGATCGCCGGATACGATCATGCGCCGCTGTTCGGCAACTTCACGGCCGACGGTCTGCTGCCCAACGGCATCGCGCCGATCTTCTCCACATTGCTCACCGTGGTGTTCGCGTTCTCCGGCACCGAAGTGGTGGGCGTGGCCGCCGGCGAGACCCGCGACCCCGGCACGGCGATTCCGAAGGCCGTGCACACCACCGTGCTGAGGCTCACCATCTTCTTCATCGGCTCGATCGCGGTGATGGCCGCGCTGATCCCCTGGCACAAGTCCGGCGTGGAGACCAGTCCGTTCGTGCTGGTGTTCCAGTCGATCGGCATGCCGTTCGCCGGCGATGTGATGAACTTCGTGGTGCTCACCGCCGTGCTGTCCGCCGCGAACTCCGGACTGTATGTCTGCTCTCGCATGGTGTGGTCGCTGGCCAAGGAGCGGATGCTGCCGATGCGGCTGGCCAAAACCAATTTCCGCGGCGTGCCGGTGTTCGCCGTGATGGTGAGCATGGCCGGCAGCCTGCTCGCGCTGCTCTCCTCGGTGATCGCGGCCAGCACCGTGTATCTGGCGCTGGTGGCGGTGTCGGGCCTGGCGACGATCGTGGTATGGGCGTCGGTGGCCGTGTGCCAGATCCGCTTCCGGCGGCAATGGCTGGCCGAGGGACATACCGCGGACGAACTGGGGTACCGGGCGCCCGGATATCCGTTCGTGCCGTGGGCGGCGATCGTGATGTGCTTGCTTGCGCTGGTGCTGGTGGTGCTCGACGAATCGCAGCGCAGCACGCTGTACTACATGATCCCCTTCGTGGCGCTGTGCTACGGGTTCCACTACGCGCGCGAGGCGTGGCGTCGACGGCATGGGCGCCGGACGTCGGCGGGCATCTGAACACGTGAGGTCGGTACGCTCGGTAGACTTGGAGGAATGAGTCCTGAAGCGCTTAGTGTTCTGATTTCCGAAATTGCCCACGAGCTGGTCGAATCCGAAATGGCCGGCTCCCTGACCCACGATCTGATCCCCCCGGTCGAGAAGATCGCCGTGATGCGTCCGAAGGATCGCGCGCACGGCGACTGGGCCACCAACATCGCCATGCAGCTGGCCAAGAAGGCCGGTATGAAACCGCGCGATCTGGCCGAACTGTTCGCCCGGGAACTGCCGAAGTCCGACGGTGTGAAATCCGTTGAGGTGGCCGGCCCCGGATTCATCAACATCACCCTTGACTCCGCATCCTCGGCCGCCGTGGTCGACGCCGTGCTCGCCGCCGGCGAATCATTCGGCCGCAATGACCACCTTGCCGGCAAGACCCTGAATCTGGAGTTCGTTTCCGCCAACCCCACCGGTCCGATCCACATCGGCGGCACCCGCTGGGCCGCGGTGGGCGATTCCATGGCCCGCGTGCTCGAAGCCAACGGCGCCAACGTGGTGCGCGAATACTACTTCAACGATCACGGCGAGCAGATCAACCGTTTCGCCAAGTCGCTCGTGGCCGCATGGGCCGGCGAGGAGACCCCGGCCGACGGCTACAAGGGCGCGTACATCGGGGAGATCACCGAACGCGTGGTGAAGGAGGCCGAAGCCGACGGCATCGACCTGAACACCCTGCCGCGCGTGGACGGCGGCGTGGACAAGGACGGCAACCCGCTGGGCGAGGGTGATTCCGAGCTTCGCGAGGAGTTCCGCAAGCGCGCCGTGCCGATGATGTTCGACGAGATCCGCAAGTCCATGAAGGAGTTCCGCGTGAACTTCGACGTGTGGTTCCATGAGAACAGCCTGTATCAGGACGGCGAGGTGACCCGCGCCATCGAGGAGCTGCGTGAACGCGGCGACATCTTCGACAAGGACGGCGCCACTTGGTTCGCCTCCACCAAGCACGGCGACGACAAGGACCGCGTGATCATCAAGTCCAACGGCGAATACGCCTACTTCGCCGCCGACATCGCATACTACTGGAACAAGCGCCACCGCACCGTGAATCCGGCCGACATCGCGATCTACATGCTCGGCGCCGACCATCACGGCTACATCGGCCGCATGATGGCCATGTGCGCGGCCTTCGGCGACAAGCCGGGCGAGAACATGCAGATCCTCATCGGCCAGCTGGTCAACGTGATGAAGGACGGCAAGCCCGTGCGCATGAGCAAGCGTGCCGGCAACGTCGTGACGCTCGACGACCTCGTCGAGGCCGTGGGCGTGGATGCCGCCCGCTACTCGCTGGCCCGCACCGACTACAACCAGAGCGTCGACATCGACCTCAACCTGCTTGCCAGCCACACCAACGAGAACCCCGTGTACTACGTGCAGTACGCGCACGCCCGCTCCTGCAACGTGGACCGCAACGCCGCCGCAGCCGGCATCACCACCGAAGGCGCCGATCTCGCTCTGCTCGACACCGAGGCCGACGGTGATCTGCTCGCCGCGCTCGCCCAGTACCCGAGCATGCTTTCGCAGGCCGGCGACGGTCGCGAGCCGCACCGCGTGGCCCATTATCTGGAGGATCTCGCCGGACGCTACCACAAGTGGTACGCCGCCGAGCGCGTGGTGCCGATGGCGCTCACCGACGCCGAGCAGGCCCTGCCTGAAGACGAGCGCAAAGCGCTGGAAATCTCCAAGAACCCCGAGCCGGCCCGTGCGGCCGCGCGTCTGAAGCTCAACGACGCCGCCCGTCAGGTGATCGCCAACGGTCTGTCGCTGCTTGCCGTCACCGCTCCGGAGAAGATGTGATCATGGCCGTTTCCCCGATCTGGCCCAAAGCCACCGACATCGACGAGAACGGTGCGATCGTCTTCCACGGTCGCACCGCCGAAAGCCTGCTGGAGGAGTTCGGCTCCCCGCTGTACCTGATCGACACCGACGAGGTGAACGATCGTGCCCACCATTTCGTGCGCGCTGCCGCCGAGGCGTTCAGCAACGCCACCACCCATGTGAGCTTCGCCGGCAAGGCGTTCCTCTCCAAGCGCGTAGTACGCGAGGTGATCGACGCCGGCATGCTGATCGACACCTGCACGATGGGGGAGATGCGCATCGCCCTCGCCGCCGGGGCTCCGGGCCGTCGCCTGGTGCTGCACGGCAACAACAAGTCCGACGAGGAGATCGCGCTCGCCATCGAACAGGGGTTCGCGAAGATCGTGGTGGACGAGCCGGGCGAACCGGAACGCATCGCGAGGATCGCCCGGCGGCTCGGCAAGCGCGCTCGGGTGATGTTGCGCGTGACCTCCGGAATTCACGCCGGCGGCCACGAATACATCTCCACCGCGCACGAGGATCAGAAGTTCGGCGTGCCGCTGCTGCCGGCCGATGCCGACGCCTCGGTGCTTGACGTGCTGGATCGTCTGGGTGAGTTGGGCGGTCCGGGTGATTCGTGTGATTCGGGGGCTGATCATGCCGTCGATCCGGTTGCCATCGATCCGGTTGCCGTCGATCCGGTTGACGGCAACCGGTCGGAAGCGGGCGCGCAGTCCGCGACTCCGGTCGTCGGCGAGAACTCCCCGTACGCCCTGCACGATGACGCCTCCTCGGCCGACAAGGCCCTGATCCCGGCCCTGAACGCCGTGGCCGACGGACCCGCCATCGCCGTGCTCAAGGACATCCTCTCCCGTTCCGCCGAACTGGAACTGGTGGGCGTGCACTCCCACATCGGCTCCAACATCCATGATGCGAACGCCTTCATCCAGGCGGCCAAACGCATGATGCTGCTGCGCCGCACCTTCTACGCCACCGACGCCTACACGCTGCCCGAGGTGGATCTCGGCGGCGGCTACTCCGTCGCCTACACCGACGGCGAGGACTCGATGGACATCGACGTGGAACTGCGCCGCCTCGCCGACGCGGTCACTGCCATCAACCGTGCGCTTGGCATGCCGACGCCGGCCATCAGCTTCGAGCCGGGCCGGTACATCGTCGCTCCCGCGGGCGTGACGCTGTACCGCGTCGGCACGATCAAGCCGGTGCATCTCAACGATGCCAAGGATTCCGCGGGCAATCCGATCCACGAGCGCGTGTACGTCTCCGTGGACGGCGGCATGAGCGACAACATTCGACCGGCCCTCTACGGCGCGGACTACACGGCCCGTCTGGCGAACCGCCGTGGCTCCGACGAGACGATGCTCGCCCGCGTGGTGGGCATGCACTGCGAATCCGGCGACATCGTGGTGCATGAGGTGCGTCTGCCGAAGGATCTCCGCCGTGGCGACGTGCTGGCCGTGCCGGTCACCGGCGCGTACGGCCGCACGATGGCGAGCAACTACAATCAGGCGCTGATCCCGGCCGTGGTGGCGCTGAGCGAGTCGGGCGCGAGCGTGATGCTGCGCCGCCAGACCATCGACGACCTGCTCGACCTCGATCAGGACTAGACGGCACGGGTCGGACGGGTTCGGGTTTCCGGACACCTCATCCGTCCGACTTCGTCGGCCACCTTCCCCTCCGAGGGGAAGCTGGCAGCCGTGGGCTGGCTGATGAGGTGGCGTACGGAGCTTGGCCAGCGTTCCGAAACCCCGCCGGCGTTTTCTTCACGGGCTCAGCCTCAGGGGAAGGCTTGTTGGGCTTCCCCTTTGAGGGGAAGCTGGCAGCCGTAGGCTGACTGATGAGGTGGCGGACGAAGCCCGGCCAGTGCCGCGAAGCCCCGGCAAGAGCCCCGAAACCCCGCCTGCGAAACCCTCCCTGTCGCTTTGAGCCCGTAAGATTGCAGAGGTTTGTAATTTCATATGAATCGTACCGTCTTCGGGAACTCCGGGAAGGACCATACATGGTAGAGAACACGACCCCCATTCGCGTGGCATTGCTGGGAGCCGGTACGGTGGGTTCCGCCACCGCCCGTCTGATCGTCGAACAGCAGGAGGAGCTCGCCCAGCGCATCGGACGTCCGCTTGAACTGGTCGGCGTGGCCTGCCTCAACCCCGACGAGGTCAACGTGCCGTGGATCGACAGGAGCCTGCTCACCACCGACACGGCCGAGCTGTGCACCAAGGCCGACATCGTGATCGAGCTGATCGGCGGCACCACCGCGGCCTACACCTTCGTGATGAAGGCCATCGAATCCGGTGCGTCCGTCGTCACCGCCAACAAGGCGCTGATCGCCAAGTACGGTCCGGAGATCTACGCGGCCGCCGAAGCCAAGCATGTGGACTTCTACTTCGAGGCCGCCGTGGCCGGTGCGATCCCGATCGTCCGTCCGCTGCGCGAATCCATGGTCGGCGACCGGATCACCAGCATCATGGGCATCGTCAACGGCACCACCAACTACATTCTCGACGAGATGACCACCAAGGGTCTCGACTTCGACGTGGCGCTCAAGGACGCCCAGGCCAAGGGCTATGCCGAGGCCGATCCGACCGGCGACATCGAGGGCGAGGACGCCGCCAACAAGGCCGCCATCATGTCGTCCCTCGCCTTCCACACCGACGTGCGCATCGACGACGTGGCCGTCGAGGGCATCACCCAGATCACCGCCGACGACATCGCCGCCGCCACCGCCGAGAACAAGGTGATCAAGCTGCTCGCCGTGTGCGAGAACACCGAGGCCGGCATCTCCACCCGCGTGTACCCGGCGCTCATTCCGAACGATCACCCGCTCGCCAGCGTGCATGGCAGCTTCAACGCCGTGTTCGTCAAGGCCGAGGCCGCCGACGATCTGATGTTCTACGGCCGTGGCGCCGGCGGCGACCCCACCGCCTCCGCCGTGGTGGGCGATGTGGTGACCGAAGCCCGCCACATCACCCACGGCTGCGTGGGCCCGACCATCCCGATGTACGCGAATCTGCCGAAGGCCCCGCTGGGAACCGGCCGGTCCGCCTTCGCCGTGCGTTTCGTGATTCACGATAAGCCGGGCGTGCTCGCGGCCATCGCCCAGGAGTTCGCCAAGCGTGGGCTTTCGATCAACGGCGTGAACCAGGATCTCAAGCCCACACTGCACGAGCCCGGCTACAGCGGCGAGCTGCAGCAGCTGCGTCTGGTCACCCACCTGTGCGAGGAGACCACGCTGCGCGAGGCCGTCGAGGCCGTCAAGCAGCTGGACTTCACCACCGACGAGGTCACCATTCTGCGGGTGCTTGACTGATCGCGGTCGGACTGATCGCGATTGGCATGTGCTGACCATAGACGGCATGCACCGCACAGACGGTATGTGAAAAAGAGGAGAGTCATAGACGTATGAAGTTCGCCACCGATGTCGTGAAGGTTTCCGTTCCGGCCACCAGCGCCAATCTGGGTTCCGGATTCGATACCGCGGGTCTGGCGCTGGACGTGCGCGACGAATTGCGATTCGAACTGCTGCCGAGCAGCGACGTCGAGATCGAGATTCACGGTGAGGGCGAGACCACGCTGCCGCGGGACGAACGCCATCTGGTGATCCGATCCCTGCGGCGTGCGCTGGACGAGTTCGGCCTGCCGCAGGCCGGCGTGAAGCTCACCGCGTTCAACCGCATTCCGCAGGAGCGAGGCATGGGATCGTCGGCAGAAGCCATCGTGGCCGGCGTTTCGGCCGCCGCGGCCTTCGCTGGTTTGGGCGACGAGGCGCGGGACTTCATCTTCGATCTTTCCGCACATATCGAGGGGCATCCCGACAATGTGGCGCCGGCCGTATACGGTGGCATGACCGTCTCCTGGGATTTCGAGCCGAACCGTGAGGTGCCGGTTTCCGACGCGCCGACCTCCAAGGCCAGCGGCGTGCTGTCCCCGAAGGGCGACGAGGCGTCGTTCCCCGGCTCCCCGAAACCGTTCAAGGGCGGATACCATACGGTGAACTATCCGGTGGGCGAGCGGATCAACGCCTGGGTGTTCGTGCCCGACTTCAAGCTCTCCACCGAGGAGGCTCGGCACGCCCTGCCGACCGACGTGCCGCGTACGGACGCCATCTTCAACGTCTCCCGCGTGGCACTGCTGCCCGCGGCTCTCGGTGCGAGCCATGGGCGTGACGTGAACGCCATGCTGTTTTCGGCCACCGCCGACACGCTCCACCAGCGTTACCGCAGTTCGCTGATGCCGCAGTCCTGGGAGCTGATGACCTTCCTGCGCGCCAACGGATACGCATCCGCCATCTCCGGCGCCGGCCCGTGCGTGCTGGTGCTGCATGACGGCGATGATTCCGCCGCGTTGCAGAACCTGCTGTTCGAACACTGGCTGTCCGAAGGCCATTGGCGTATGCTGCACCCGGCGATCGACCGGCAGGGCGTGACGTACACGGCCGCGGAGTGAGCTGACCGTCGATGGTTTGGCCGGTGATTCGTCGGTGATCTTGCCGTCGTCGGTCGCATACGGCGGTAGGCCGCTTGCGGTGATCGGTCGCCTGCTTGGCGGTTCGATCGGTTGGCCGCGCTGATGGGCCGTCCATCTGCTATGGTGGTTAGCTCGCATACCTTAAATACGTAAACTTGAGGAAAGTCGTCCAATGTCCATTCCACTGATTCTCGCGTCGAAATCCAAGGCGCGCCGCGATGTGCTGTTCCATGCGGGAATCCGCGCCACCATTCGCGTTTCGCACGTCGATGAGCCCGCGGTGGTGGCCAGTACCGCAGCGCAGCGGGGGATCGCCGTGGACGACATGACCACCGAGGATCGCGTGCCGCTGCTGGCCCGCGCCAAGGCGGCCGCCGTGTACCGCGAGTATATGGAGATCTCGGCCGCGGCTGCTCAGGCCACCGGCGAGATGCACGTCTCGTATCCGCTCACCGACGGTTTCGGCACGGTTGCCGAAGTCAAATCGGTGCATCAGGCCATCGAGGAGCATGAGGGGCTCACCGACGCGAAGGTCGGCCCGCTGATCATCGGCTGCGATTCCATGTTCGAGCTTGACGGCGTGCCCTACGGCAAGCCGCATACCGAGGCGCATGCGCGCGAACGTCTGCGGCTGATGCGCGGGCGCACCGGCACGCTGTGGACCGGCCATTGCGTGATCGACGCGGCCACCGGACGCATGGTGAGCCGGGCCAGTCATGCCGAGGTGACGTTCTGCGATTTCTCCGACGAGATGATCGACCGCTATATCGCCACCGGGGAGCCGTTGGAGGTGGCGGGATCGTTCACGCTGGACGGGTTCGGCGGCGCGTTCATCGACCGCATCGAAGGCGATCCGAGCGGGATCATCGGGCTCAGTCTGCCGCTGGCCCGTCAGCTGGTGGAGGAGCTGGGCATCACCTGGACCGATCTGTGGAATATCGATCGTGAGGAGCAGCAGGAGCACGGCGTTCCTGTTTCCGTGCTCAAATCGATAGGGGCCATGCCGCCCAAGGAGAACGTTCATCAGCCTGGTGACGGGTTCATCGACTGTGCCTGCGGTCAGAAGCATTGGGGGCTCAACGGTGCTTCCGGCGTGCTGCTGGCCCGGCGTGACCCGGAGACCGGCGAGGTGACGCATGTGCTGATGCAGCATCGTGCGCTGTGGAGCGCTGAGGGCGGTAAGTGGGGCATTCCGGGCGGAGCCACGGCCGATGGCGAGAGCCCTCTGGAAGGCGCGTTGCGCGAAAGCTTCGAGGAGGCGAACATCCGCCCGCGCGACATCGACGTGGTCGGCTCGTATATGGAGGATCACGGTCCGTGGGGCTACACCACGGTGTTCGCGTTCGAGAAGCCGGGCCATGTCGTGCAGCCGCATGCCAACGACGACGAAAGCCTGGAGGTGACGTGGGTGCCGATCGACGAGGTGGGCGGTCTGCCGCTGCTCACAGCCATGAAGACCGACTGGCCCCGTTTCGAAGAGCGTCTGCGCAAAATCGCCCGTCAGACGTTCTGAAGGACTTTACCCCTTCGTGGGTGGCGGATAGGTCAGGCTCTGGATGCTACCGGCAGCTGGTCACGCTAGCTGGCCAATTTTTCGGAAACTGGTCAGGTAAGGTGACTAGTTGGGTATGGTGACGGCGGGTTGTTCCGTGGTCGGTATGCCACCGTTTATCATCAAGAGAGACGTTGAACGTTCAACGGGCGTCTAAATAGCTGAGAACTTTGTGCTGGTAAGGAGAACGTATGGCGAGCCCTCTTCGTGTGAGACTGCTTGGCGAGCAGATCGTGGATGATCTGCGTGCGCAGGTCATCCACGGCGAGATTCTGAAGGGGGAACGTCTAGTGGAGACCGAGGTGGCCCAACGGTATGACGTCAGCCGTGGTCCGGTGCGGGATGCTTTATCTTTATTGGCCAACGAAGGTCTGGTGGAAAAGGGGAGGCAGGGGTATGTCGTTCGCGGGCTGAGCGAAAAGGACGTCCGTGACATCTACGAAGTCCGCACCGCTTTCGAAGAGATATCAGCGTCGCACATTGCCGAAGATCCGGGTTCCGCCGAATGGAGGGGGATGGAGCTGGCCGTCGCCGACATGAAAAACGCATTGGAGTCCGGTGACACCAATCGATATGCGCAGGCCGATCTGGCATTTCATGACGAACTGATCAAAAGCTCTCGTAATCTTCGCATGATCGGTTTCTGGGCCACGCTGATGCCTACATTCTCGGTGATGCTGCAGGTCACCAATGCGCAGGACGTCGATCTGACCCCATCGTTCGATGATCATGTTGCGATTCTCGACTCATTGAAAGCGGGTAAGTCGGTGGATGTCGAAACATTGATCAATCGACATCTGGATGGGTCCCTCAACCGTATGGTTCGGGCCATCGCGCAGATCGGCTGAGCGGTGAGACCTATATACCCTGTTGCAAGGTCTGCAGGGCTCGTCGTATTAGTTTTACCTTATCGTCGATCGACCGATCCAGTGGGCGTATCGACATTTTTACGCCGTCGTACAGTGCGGGTTCTGCGATTTTGCGGGTCTCTGTCATTCGTTGCTCGGTGAGTTCCGAAGCTGATTCACCTTCGGAGGCGTCTGTCATGAAATGTAGCGGTGCATGAGAATCTGTCCAGGCGGGGCCGAAGTCGCTTGCTTTTGCGCATGTTCCCGAATACATTATGCCGGCGAGCGTGTCGGTTTCGACCGTTTGGCGTATATGTTCCGTTACGCCGTCCGGATCGCGCAGCTCTATGGCACTGCGCCCCCAGTTAATGGTGACACCCAACGGCGTTGAAGAATCGCTTCTCAGCCTACGAACGATATCGATTTCATCGGTGAGTCCGAGGAAGCCTTTCGCTGGAACGGTGTTGCCGACTCTGGAGTCGCAATGCTCCACGGCAATGGTCGCACCAGCCCAGTTCCAGGAGACCAACTCGGCCAATGATTGCTCAAATGCCTGGGCAGCGGCTGACTGATCTGACTGTGAAGGGGCGCTTTGTATTTCGACGGCATCGATGTGAATCCTTCCGACATCATTGATGGTCCGAACGATATCGGCTGCCGCTCGCATCATGTTCATAGCGGCGCCTCGTCCGTTTCCATCGGCTGAGGCGAGCCCGAACAGAGGATCGCGAGCGATCGCTTCCATGGTGGCCGTCACCATGGTGAAAACATGTCGTGATCCGTCCGGCAGCAGCGGCCATAGCCAATCCATGTCCTTGTAGCCGGCGGAGAGTGCAGGAATCTCAAGTCCGGTACACAGCCCTGTAGCCAGTGTTTCGCGGATCAGGACATTTCGATGTTCGGCATTGCCGTCTTCGAGTGCATAGGTTCCTACCACGCGAGTTTGCGGAGCTGGTAAGTCGATAACGTCGTTCATGGTTGTTCCTTTCGGAGTTGTTGCAATGGCTGATGATTCCGGCTTCCATCGTCATCGGTTTGCGGAGCCGGTAACTCTATGATACATTGTTAACTGTTAACAGTTAACAGAACCCGGATTCAATTTGTAAGTGCAACACTCGTCTCTGGGTGGCTTGTCTTTGACATTACCTTGCCGAGCTCGCGGTACCAAACCTCGTTGGGCGTTTCCCAGCCCAGGACCTTCAACGGGGTGTCGTTGATCTCGTCGACGATGGCCTGCAGGTCCGCATCCGACAGGTCGTCGAAGCTGGTCCCCTTGGGCAGGTAGCGCCGGATCCTGCCGTTGCGGTTCTCGTTCGTGCCCCGCTGCCACGAGGAGTACGGGTCCGCATAGTAGGTGAGCATGCCCAGCGCCTCGTCCACGAGCAGGTGGCAGGAGGACTCCGTGCCGTTGTCCCACGTGCGGTCGATGCGCGCGGGCGCGGGGATCCGGCTGTAGATGTCGTATTCGGCGCGCGCGGTCGCCAGCGCGCTCTTGTCGGGGATGAACCGGGCGAACAGCTTGCGGCTCTTGCGTTCGGCCTGCGTGTCGATGCACCGTTTCGACGGGGACGCGCCGACGACGGTGTCGGACTCGAAGTGACCGAACCCGCGGCGCGAGTCCACGCTCTTGGGCCGGTCGGCGATCGGCACGCGCATCGGGATGCGCGCCCCCTTCGCCCTCCTGCCCTTCGA
>NZ_NMWU01000001.1 GCF_002860355.1 Bifidobacterium margollesii | reverse complement strand
GCCGCGGGTTCGGTCACTTCGAGTCCGACACCGTCGTCGGCGCGTCCCCGTCGAAACGGTGCATCGACACGCAGGCCGAACGCAAGAGCCGCAAGCTGTTCGCCCGGTTCATCCCCGACAAGAGCGCGCTGGCGACCGCGCGCGCCGAATACGACATCTACAGCCGGATCCCCGCGCCCGCGCGCATCGACCGCACGTGGGACAACGGCACGGAGTCCTCCTGCCACCTGCTCGTGGACGAGGCGCTGGGCATGCTCACCTACTATGCGGACCCGTACTCCTCGTGGCAGCGGGGCACGAACGAGAACCGCAACGGCAGGATCCGGCGCTACCTGCCCAAGGGGACCAGCTTCGACGACCTGTCGGATGCGGACCTGCAGGCCATCGTCGACGAGATCAACGACACCCCGTTGAAGGTCCTGGGCTGGGAAACGCCCAACGAGGTTTGGTACCGCGAGCTCGGCAAGGTAATGTCAAAGACAAGCCACCCAGAGACGAGTGTTGCACTTACAAATTGAATCCGGGTTGTTACCAGTGGTTTCCATAAACAACCGGCGTTTCCCGATGATTACCGTTGGTTTCCGCACGATCATGATCGTCCGGCTATTGCTGTTCCGGCACCGCCGTGGTGGATCGCATGATCAGATTCGTGCGCAGCATGGAATGCGGCTCCCCCAGCGGCTCGCCGCGCATCAACAGCAGCACCTTGTCCGCGGCCATGCGGGCCATCGCCACCGGATCCTGATGCAGCGTGGTCAGCTCGGCCATCGAAGACCGATCATTATCGTCGAAGCCGATCAGCGAGATATCCTCAGGAACCCGCAGTCCGATCCGGCGGAACTCGTACATCAGAGCGATGGCGAAATCGTCGGTTTCCACGCACAGCGCGGTCGGCCGTTCGACCTCGGAGATGATGCGCGTGGCCGTTTCGGAGACCGCGTCCTGAAAACTGCGGAACCGGCTGACGTCGCGCCCCTCGAACACGTTCAAGGCATCGTCGTCGTACCCCAGATCCCGGGCCGCGTCGCGGAACGCTCCGGAACGGAGTTTGGCGCTGAACAGGAAGTCGGGATTGTCGGGCATTTCCACGAATCCGATACGCCGATGCCCCAGTGAGTGCAGCAGGCGTACGGCCTGACGCATGGAATCCGCGTCGTCGATGCGCACGGTGCCGCTGTATCCGCCGATCGCACGGGCGTCGAGTCCCACCGATGGCATGGTGAGTTCCTCCAGCACGCCGACCTGATCGTCGTTGAGCATGATCGACACCACGATCACGCCGTCGGAGTTGCGGTTTCCGGGCAGACGGTCGAAGAACCGGGTGAGATCGTCACGGTTGCGCACCACCAGCGGAACCAGATCGTATCCGGCGTCGGACAGCACCTCGTAGGCCCCCTCCATCGCCGCCGCGTTGAACCAGGTGTTCAGGGAGTCGGTCACCACCATGGTGACGCGCATGGTTTTGCCGCTGGCCAGCGAAGAGGCGCTGCGGGATAGTGTGAAGTGCAGACGATTGGCCACTTCCTGCACCCGGGCACGGGTTTTCTCGCTCACCCGGCCGGTGCCTCGAAGCGCTCGTGACACCGTGGATTCGGAAACGCCGGCCGCAGCGGCCACATCCTTCAGACTCGCCACACCGCACCCCTTCCTCGATTCGCCGCGCCTGATTCGGCGGCTGTGGGCATCCTTGGTTGCGCAAGTTTGCGCAACCAGTCATCTTTTTACCTCAAATACCGGCCAGTATGCAAATAGCGCGAACAACTCAAGCGTTTGCACTGTCACCCATTCAGAGTGATCACCCATTCAGCAATGGCGAAAGGACGAAAGACGGTAGCCATGCGGCAGGCAGACAGCAGACAGACAGCAGACAGACAGCAGACAGACGGCGGACTGGCTCAGACGCCAAGACGACGACGCACGAAATCACCCAGCGTTTCGGGGGTCATGCCTTCGTAGTACTTGATGGACGCGAACTGCGGTCCGTTCTTCGGTTGCGAGCGCATGTATCCGGTGATCGCGATCGTGGTGGCGCCGGAAGCGACGGCGGACTGCAATCCGGTTTCGGAATCCTCCACGGCCACGCACTCCTTCATCGGTTCGGAATGCGGATCGATGCCCACCACCTTCGCCGCGGCCAGATACGGTGCCGGATGCGGTTTCTTCTCCTTCACGTCATCGCCGCACACAAAGCCGACGAATGCGCCTTCCGGTGCCTGCGCGAGCAGCGCTTCGGCCATTTTGCGCGGGGACGCGGTGACCAGCACGTTGGGGATGCCGGCGTCGGCGCACGCCTTGACCAGTTCCACGCCGCCCGGGATCCACGGCATCCGCTCGATCTCACGGGCCGCCACGAAGTCGATCAGCCCCTGGGTGAGCTCCTCCACGTTCATCTTCGTGCCGCGGTTGATCATCATCTGCGCCACCTTGGGAACCGGGGTGCCGGTGATCTTCCACCCCATTTCGTCGGACCATTCGCCTCCGTGCCGTTCGGCATACCAGATCTCGGCCTCATGCCAGATCGGTTCGGAATCGATCAGCGTCCCGTCCATATCCCAGAACACGGCCCGCGGAAGTTTCGGTTCCGCGCCGTTCACAGCATGATTGCGATCCTGAATCATGTATTTTCGCCTCCTACGTTATTTCCGTTTCGTTCGGCCTTTGCGAATGATGTCGATCACGATCCACACACCGAGGGCAAAGGCGGTGACGAATCCCATGAAGCCAATCACCGGCACGCCGAAGATCACCGGTTTCATGCCCGCGTAGTAGATGATCGACGATCCGACGAACAGTCCGGCGATGATCAGCGCCATGGTCAGCCGGTCGACCATGTAGCCGAGCTGGCGGATCGGCTCGTCCGCGCCCAGCATTTCCATGTTGACCTTGAGCTGACCGCGGGTGAGCATACGGGCGGCCGTACGCGCCTCGGCCAGCGCGCCCAGCGTGCCGTGCAGCGCCTTGTTGCCTTCGATGCCGAGCGTTTTGACTTCGGATTTCACGGTGGATCGCACGCCGCGGGAGGCGACGATGTGGTTCGTGATGATCTGGATCATGTCGGTGTCGGGCAGGAACTTGTCGATCACGCCTTCGAGGGTGACGAGTCCACGGCCGACGGTGGTTACGATGCCCGGCAGCTCCACGTTGTGCTTTTGGGCGAGCTGGATCAGCGCGTTGAGGAATTCGCCCATGTTGAGGTCGGAAAGGTTGATCGTGCCGAAGTCCTGTACGATCGCATCGAGATCGGCGAGCAGACCGGGATGGTCGACTGCGCTGACGTCCACCGGACCGGCGAACCGCAGGAACGCCTCGGCCAGCGCCGGGGAGTCCTGACGTCCCACGGCGAAGATGATGTCCTGCAGGATCGCCCGGTTGCGGGCCGAGAGCCGGCCGGTCATGCCGAGATCGAGCATCACGATCTTGCCTTCATGCACCATGATGTTGCCCGGATGCAGATCGGCGTGGAAGAAACCTTCGTCGAGGATCTGGCAGGCGTAGTTGTCCACCAGTTTGGTGCCGATCTCCTCCAGATCGTATCCGGCGGAGACCAGCTGCTCCGGATGGGAGATCGAAATGCCGTCCACGTAGTCCATCACCACCACATGCTGCGTGCACAGCCTGATGTAGGGCTTGGGACAGTCCATGTACTTGTAGTTTTTGGCGAATTCCCTGAAATCCTGTAGGTTGCGTGCTTCGACCATGAAGTCGGTTTCGGATTGGAAGGTTTCCCACAGCTCTTCGATCACGCCGTTGAGATCCACGATCTGCGCGGTTTTCACGAATCTGGTGGCGTATCCGCACACCGAGCGCATGATGTCGATGTCCTGGGCCATGACCTCGCGCACGCCGGGCCGCTGCACCTTCACGGCCACGTCCTCGCCGGTGACGAGTCGCGCGCGATGCACCTGCGCGAGCGAAGCGGAACCGAGGGGGGTACGATCGATCGAGGAGAAGATTTCGTCCACCGGACGCCCGTATTCATGGGCCAGCGTGTCAAGCACGGCCTCATATGGCAACGGATCGGCGTCGGCGCGGAGTTTGGCCAGCTCGTCGCAGAACTCCTGCGGCAGGATTTCGGATCGGAGGCTGAGGTTCTGCCCGACCTTCACGAACGTGGGACCCAACGCCTCGAACATCAATCGCATTTTGACGGGGGTCAGGCCCTTGAAGATGTCGAATTGCCGGGCGATGCCGAAGATTTCGCGCAGACGGTGGAACCGGCCCTTGCGGGTCAGATGGTACTTCTGGGCGAACGTGGGTTCGTTACTGCCGAACAGGCCGATGGTGCGTTCCACCGTGTCTCCGGAGAACGCTCCCGAAGCGGCGGACGCGGACGTGGCGAAATCCGCCGCGGAGGTGGCGCTGCCATGCAGATGGGATGGCTTGGCGCCGGGCTCATGCCGTCGACCGGCGTCCTCGGCCACGATCCGGTCAAGCATCTGCTCGTCGGTCAGGCCGTCCACGGCATCGGCATCCGTTTCCACGTCGGATTTCGTGGGGTTATCGGTCCTGTTCTGCACTATCGATCACTCGTATTCGGTCATGGTGTTCCGCTCGGCAGCGGAACGTTACTCGGCGTCCTTGGTTTCGGCCGCCGGAGCTTCGGAGGCCGGAGTCTCGGCTGCCGGGGCGCCGGTCGGGGCGTCGTCCGCCACTTCGGCGTCCACGGTCTCCTTGTCGGAGTCGGCCGCGGCGGCGCCGGCGTTCGCCTCATTGACGAATTCCTGCACCTTGGCCGCGTAGGCCGCACGCTCCTCGCTGCTCATGCCGGCGAGACGGGCCTTCAGCGCCGCCTCCTGCACGCCGGTGAACGCCTCGCGAGCCTTGTCGGCCGCGTCGGAGGCCACACCGGATGCCGTGGAGAACGCGCCCTTGGCCGCGCCCTGCGCCTTGCGGCTCAGCTCGGAGTTCAGCACCTTCCCCTGTTCCACGCTGATCTCGCCCTTCTTGACCAGCTCATCGACGATCTGCTGCCCCTTCTCCGCACCGGTGGCCACCGCACCCACGCCGGCGAGGAAAATCGTGCGCAGTCCATCTCCCAGATTGTTGAAGTTGAACTCAGCCATGATGACACCTTTCTTTCCCCCGGCGACTTCGATTGGCACCGGGATTCGTTCCGGAACACCGTTCCGCCATCGTCTTCAACTGTACCGCAGGGGAACGCAACGCCGATTGAACATCGCAGCCCATTGTGATGAACACCAGCGCAATCGACCAGGCAGCAACCTATCGCAATCGCTCCGGCAGCGAACTACCGCGGTCGGGCGGCGGCCACCCTTCGCGCTTCAACGGCGAACCGTTCCAGCCGGTCGAGCTCGCCCCTTGCCGAATCCGTCACCTGCGGCTCGAATGCGCCGTATCGGCGCTCGCACGCCTTGCGGATCAGGAAATCCGCGATCTTCGGGTTCTTCGGCAGCAGCGAACCGTGCATGTACGTGCCGATCACGTTGTTCACCCGCGCGCCTTCGGTATGGTCCTCGCCGTTGTTGCCGCGGCCGTCGTGTTCCACCCGTCCGAGTGGCGAAACGCCCTCGCGCAGGAAGGTCTGGCCGGAATGGTTCTCGTAGCCGATCACGTCGCCGAACTCGTCGGACCGCTCCACGAGATTGCCGATCATCCGCACGTCCTGCCCGACCGTGTACGCGCCGATCACGCCGATGCCGTCGAGTCGCGTGCCGTCAACGGTTTCGAAGTATTCGCCGAACAGCTGGTACATGCCGCAGATCATCAGCATCGGCACGCCTTCGTCGGCCAGCGAACGGATCAGATCGGCGCGCATGAAGAAGTCGTCGATGATCTTCTTCTGACCGGTGTCCTGCCCGCCGCCGCCGAGGATCAGATCGACCCGTTCCGGCCATTCGTCGCCCTGATTGTAGTAGTGCATCACCGACTCGTAGCCGTACAGGGCGAGCCGGCGGCGCACGGTGAGCACGTTGCCGGAATCGCCGTAGATGTTCATGTCCTTCGGGTACAGGCTCATCACGTCGATCGGCCGGGATCCGCCCGAAGCCGCCGTGCCAGCCGTAGCGCCGGTCGCCGTGCCGGCCGTCATGCCGGCCTCGGTCACCGTCTCTGCCGTGCCGGCCTCGGTCATCGTCTCCGCAGTGGTCATCGTGCCGGCCGTAGCGCCGACCGTGGCATTCGTTGCGTTCGTCATCGTGGACTCCTTATATTCCTCCACTGGTATTCCTGTTTTCCTTACGGTTCCCGGCCCTCTACGGTTCCCGGTCCTCTACTGTCCCGGCCCCTCTACGGTTCCGGTTTCCTTACGGTTCCGGCTCCCCTATCGGCTATTCCCTGCCGACGCCGGCATCCAACACCTTGGCGATGCGCCCGAGATGCGCCCGCACCTTGAGCATGGAGGTGTACGTGCAGTAGATGCGTTTCGGCCGGCCTGGATTCGCGCCGAGGAAGGCGTCGACGGCCGCGTCGATGTCGGTGTTCACCTTGCCGACCGGCACTTCGTCGTATCCGAGGCGCAGCGCCATGTCCCACGCGCGCACGCCGGAAACCATGCCGACGCCGGTGCCGCGCAGTCCGGTGAAGTCCACGTCCCACAGCCAGCTCATGTCGCGGCCGTCTGCGTATTCGTCGTTGATCACGATCATCGTGTCGTGACCGGCCGGGTCGAACGAGGTGAGGGAAAGTCGGAATCCCATCGGATTCTTGACGAGCAGCAGTTCGACGTCGGTGCCGTTCACGTCGATGGATTCGCCGCGGCCGAATGCGGGCGTGACTTCGGAGACCGCGGCGATCAGATCGTCATCGCTGGGCTTGAACAGTCGGGTGTTGACACGGCCCTTGACGTTCTCGGATTCCAGATCGGCCACCACCACGCGCACGACGGCGAGCGCGGCGGCGGCGTTGAACAGGTTGTAGACGCCTTCGAGCCGCACGTCGGTGGAGTAGGTGCGACCGTCCATCAGGAATTCGGCGTGATGATCGCCGACCTTGGTGAGCACGACGTCGGCAGGGAGCACGACGTCGGCAGGGAGCGCAACGCCGGCGGGCGGTACCTTACCGGCAGACAGAGCGGCATCGCGCTTATCGTCGTCGGGCATGTCCTTGGCGTGCATGTCGTCGTCGGAGGGGAAGAAGCCGCGCAGATCATCGGACAGGCCGAAGTAGCGCACCTCGGTGTCGGCCGGCGTCACGTCGGCGAGTCGGGCGATGCGCGGGTCCTCCCGGTTGAGGACCACGGTGCCGGTCGTCGTTTCGGCCACATGACTCAGCAGCCGGGCGGTGTTGTCGATTTCGCCGAAACGGTCGAGTTGGTCGCGCATCACGTTGAGCAGCAGGGCGTATCGGGGTTTGGCCTGCCTTACGAAGTGGACGGCGTACGCTTCGTCGAGTTCAAGCACGGCGATGTCGGCGTCGAGCCGACCGGCCAGGGACACCTCGGTGAGCAGCGCGGAGACCACGCCGCGGGTGAAGTTCGATCCGGTGGGGTTGGTAAACACCTTGAGGCCGAGATGCCGCAGCATCGACGCGACCATGCGGGTGGTGGTGGTCTTGCCGTTGGTGCCGGAGACCAGCACCACGCCGAGCGGCAGCTGGGCGAGCGTTCGGGCGAGGAAGGTGGGGTCGAGCTGTTCGATCACCTTGCCAGGGAACGCGCTGCCGCCGTGCTTGAGGAGTCGTGACGCGCCGCGCACGACCTTGCCGATCGCCGGGGTGGCGAAGGCGTTCCACGGTTTGCGGATTGCGGTGTCGGTGTTGCGACCGGTGTTGCGGGTCGTTTTCTCGGTCATCTCATACCCCCTGCTGGAAGTCCTGCGGCATGTCCTTGAACTTCGAGTTCGCGCCAAGGAACGCCAGGTTGAAGGTTTCGGTCGGGCCGTTACGGTGCTTGGCCATGATGATGTCCGCCTCGCCGGGACGATCCTCTTTGTCGTAGACGTCGGGCCTGTGCACCAGGAACACCACGTCTGCGTCCTGCTCGATCGAACCGGATTCTCGCAGATCGGAAAGCTGCGGCTTCTTGTCGTTGCGCATTTCGGGGCCTCGGTTCAGCTGGCTCAACGCCACCACCGGCACCTCAAGCTCCTTGGCGAGCAGCTTCAGGGCGCGGGAGAATTCGGAGACCTCCTGCTGCCTGGATTCCACGGCTTTGCCGGAGCTCATCAGCTGTAGGTAGTCGATCACCACGAGCTTGAGATCGTTGGTCTGCTTGAGTCGGCGGCATTTCGCGCGGATCTCCATCAGGCTCATGTTCGGCGAATCGTCGATGAACAGCGGAGCGTCCTGCAGTTTGCCCCAGAAGTTGTTCAGCGTGTTCCAGCGTTCCGGCGTGATCTCGTCGGCGCGACGAAGAGCGCCGAGCGGAATGTTGGTCTCGGCGGCGATGATGCGCTGCGCGAGCTCGTTCTTGCTCATCTCCAGCGAGAACACCACGGTGGTCATGTTCGCGTGCAGGGCCGCATGCCGGGCGAAGTCGATGCCCAGCGTGGACTTGCCCATGGCCGGTCGGCCGGCGACCACGATCATCTGGCCGGGCTGGAGGCCCTGGGTCACGTCGTCGATGTCACGGAATCCGGTGGGCACGCCTTTCTGGATCAGACCGTTCTGCAGCTGGTCGAGCTGGTTCAGCGTCTCCTCCACCACAGGGCCGATCGCCTCGTAGTCCTGACGCACCTTGCCCACGCTCATCTCGTAGACCTCGGCCTGAGCGAGGTTCACGATGTCTTCGGCCTGCGATCCTTCGGCGGAGTAGCCCATTTGCGCGATCTTGGTTCCCGCGGCGATCACGTTGCGCAGGATCGCCCGCTGGTGCACGATGTCGGCGTAGTACGTGGCGTTCGCGGCCGTGGGCACCGCGGCGACGAGACTGTGCAGATAGTCGGCGCCGCCCACCTTGTCGAGGTTGCCGTCCTTGAGCAGCTCGTTGGCCACGATCACCGCGTCCACCGGCTGCGAGGCACTGAACAGCGTGATGATGGCCTCGTAGATGGTCTGATGCTTCGGCTGGTAGAAGTCGGAGACGTCGATCATCTGCGAGACTTCGCCGATCGCGTCCTTGCTCATGAGCATGCCGCCAAGCACGGCCATTTCGGCGTCGTCGTCATGCGGCGGCACGCGGTCGAATATGGGGTCACGACCCACGTTGGGGCTACCGGTCTCACCGGCAAAAGACTGTTCGGGCATACCCTCGATGGTAATTCGACGTCAGCCGTTTCACCGATCAGCGGCGCATACCCACAAACGAATATCACACCAGCAGCCTCGGAATCACTGGCAGACGACGCGAAAAAACTGTGATTGCATAAAAGTCCCGGCAGTTTCATGCGTTGATGCATAAAAGTCCCGTGAAGAATATGTTGTGTATGCATAAAAGTCCCGGGAGTTTCATGCATACTCGCGTATGCTGACAGTTGGCGACAGTAAGGCGGCAACAGATGCAGAGAAAGGAGCACCGTGCTAAAGCGAAAAATCTCATCGGCGCTACTCGACTGGAAAAACAACCCCAACCATAAAAGTCTGCTGATCCAAGGTGCCCGTCAGGTCGGCAAGACCTTCATCGTCGATCAATTCGCCCACGATCACTATGATCACTACGTAAGCCTGAATTTCGAAGAGCAAACGAAATACCGCGACATCTTCAACGGCGACAACGACATAGACCACATCACTGCACGCATCATGCTGGCCAAACCCGGCAGTACATTCGTTCCCGGCAAAACCCTTCTGTTCCTCGATGAAATACAAAGTTGCCCCAACGCTCGCACCACACTGAAATTTCTGACGATGGACGGCCGTTACGACGTCATCGCCTCTGGCTCGCTACTGGGCATCAACTACGGCGAAGTGTCGTCGTTCCCCGTCGGATACGTTGAACGCCTAACCTTGCATTCCTTGGATTTCGAAGAATTCCTGTGGGGTCTCGGGGTGTCGGAAACCGTCATTCAATACGTAAAAAGCTTCTACGACAATCGCACGAAAGTCGACGAATCCATCCACGCCCAGATGATGGAATATCTGCGTCAGTACATCGTCATCGGAGGAATGCCCGCCGTGGTGCAGAAGTTTTTGGAAAGCCACGATTATCTTCAGGCGCTCGCGGTGCAACGCGACATTCTTGCCGATTACGAAGATGACATCGCAAAATACGCGAAGGATTCGGAAAAAGCGAAGGCCCGCGCCTGCTTCCTTTCCATTCCCAATCAGCTGGCCAGAGATTCCAAACGATTCACCTATTCGGTAGTTGAGAAGGGCTCCAACGCCCGGAAATACGGCGGAAGCCTGCAATGGTTGTACGACGCGGGGATCATCAACTTCTGTCATCGGCTGGAAATACCGGAACTGCCATTGGAAGGCAACGCCGACAACACCAAGTTCAAGGTGTACATGCGTGATACCGGACTACTTGTGGCCATGCTTGAGGACGGCTCGCAAAAGGACATCCTCGACGGCAATCTCGGCATCTACAAAGGCGCCATCTACGAAAATATCGTGGGAGACATCTTCGCCAAGAACGGCAAGCGACTGTACTATTTTGAAAGGAACTCCAAACTGGAGATGGACTTCTTCATCCGGTATCAGGGCATGGCCACGGCCGTGGAAGTTAAATCATCCGCCAACCGACAGGCAAAATCGATGCGCTCGATGATCGACAACTACGGCGTGCAGCACGGCATCAAGCTTTCTCCGGGGAACATGGGGATGGCTGGAGACAAAGTCGAAGTCATGCCTCTCTATATGGCTATGTTCCTGTAAACGCGAGTTGTGAGGCTTTGCTTCCGAAAAACACCGATCCGAGGCAACGAAAACGCTGAAATTCCGTAAAGCCAGACGGCGGTCCGCAACATCAAGCCTCACAACTCGATGTGTGATGGCCAGCATCTCCTCCGGCGTGAGATTCTGGCACGCATTCCCGCCTAATCAAGCCCTCTCCGCCATCTGAGGACGAGCATCATACCCACACCATTGCTCGCCGCACCCGCCGTACCCGCCGTTTTCGCATTCGCCGATAATGTCACATCGCAACCTCAGCGATCAACGGATTCCACAGCACGTATTCCACTGTGGACATTCCACAGTGTAAATTCCACAGTGCAAACTACGTATCGATGCGTGAACGGAGGGGGATGTTGCGTTTACCCTGACGTAACCTCGGTACACACCTATCCCCAGTCATGCGCATAGTTATCCACCGTCTGTGGATAAAAATTCGGAGTTATCCACATTTCAGGCGTGTTGCGGTGGATAATCCACTAAGTTATCCACACGCTGGGGATAACTTAGTGGAAAACTTGGGGACAACCACGATCTCGTACATCACCGAGTTGACGATATCACCATCGTCGGGTATATCAATATTCTTCCTCGAAATGAACATTTGACATGTTCGATTCAAGATTCACGGCTACAGACGCGGCACACCATGGCATCGCGCAGCAGAACCATGCCACAGCACATGCCAATGTGGATAACCCCACGTTCGACCACATTCCCCGCATCGATTGCATTCCTTCCCCGTACACCCGTAGCGTCGAACCACAACACCGACAGTCAACACCGTCAGTCGGTCGCGGCACTCACCGGGCGCCACGGGACCACGGAAAGGGGCATCCAGATGGACGAGCACTTCATACGGCTTGACGGCAAGTTTCCTTGGCAAGTATACTTGCGAATACGAGAGGATCCGTCCGGAATCCGTATATTCCACTCCGCGTACAAGCACCATGTATCCAGAGCCGACATTCTTCATGCATGGCATTTTGCACACGGTCCGGTGCATATCGATGATGAGCGAGAACCTCCCACATACATCTTCATCGGCCCCGGAACAACGGGCATGACTTGGTATGAGATAGGAGTGGTGATCAACGAAAACACCGCACAATCCATAATCATTCACGCCATGAAAGCACGGCCGAAATATCTGCGAAGGGCAGGATTGCAATGAAAACCAGCAATATATTCGATGACGATAAAGCCTTCGAACAGTGGGCTTACGAAGAAGCAGCACGCCTGGAGTCCATGGACGATCCGCCCGGCCCCGAAGACCCGACGACGAGTCCGAAGTACGATCCGCGCGTGAAGCTCTACCAGCTGCGGTTCGCGCTCTCCGAACTGGAGAAGGACATCGAGACCGCCGTGCAGGAATGCCGCGACAAGGGCCTTTCCTGGCATAAGATCGGCATGGCTCTCGGCATCACCGGGGAAGCCGCACGACAGCATTTCGGCAAGAAGAAATCCGCATGACCGACGAACACCACACCAACGAACACCACACCAACAATCCCTGCACCGACGAACACCAAAACGCCAACCGCAGCGACACCACCGCCAACCATTCCACCGCCAACCGCCACTCCACCGGACGTAGCTCCACCGCCAAGCAGATCGCCGCACTGGCCATCCCGACCTTCGGCCAGCTGATCGCCGAACCAACGTTCATCCTGATCGACACGGCGATCGTCGGACATATCGGCGACACCGCGCTGGCCGGCCTGTCGATCGGCTCGACGATCATCCTCACCGCCGTGGGCCTGTGCATCTTCCTCGCCTACTCCACCACCGCGCAGGTGTCGCATCTGCTGGGAGCCGGGAAACGCCGCGAAGGCCTGCAGGCCGGCATCGACGGCCTGTGGCTGGCACTGCTGATCGGCGTCATGCTGAGCGTCGTGCTGTTCATCGGCGCGGAACCGCTGTGCCGTATGCTCGGCGGCGAGGGTGCGGTGCTCGACCAAGCCGTGCGATACACCCGCGCGGTGGTGCTGGGCGCGCCCGGCATGCTGCTCGTCTACGCGGCCAACGGCATCTTCCGCGGATTGCAGAAAGTGCGCATCACGCTGGTCGCGGCGGTCAGCGGAGCCGCGCTCAACACCGTGCTGGAAGTGCTGTTCGTTCTCGTATTCGGCTGGGGCATCACCGGCTCCGGCACGGCGACGATGATCGCCCAATGGTTCATGGGCCTGTTCCTGGTCATCCCCGCAATACTGTGGTCGAGGGCCGACGGCGTAAGCCTCCGACCGCAGCCGGCCGGCATCGCAGCCGCGGGAGGCGACGGTCTGCCGCTGTTCATCCGCACGCTGGCGATCCGCGCGGCCATGGTGATGACGGTGGCGAGCGCGGCCCGCATGGGCACGCATGTGCTCGCCGGATTCCAGGCGGTGAACTCGTCGTGGAACTTCGCCACGAACGTGCTCGATTCGGTCGGCATCGCCGGGCAAACGCTGGTCGGCACGGCGTTGGGCGCGAACGACCATGAGCGTGCCCGCCGTCTCACCCGCGATACGGCACGGGCCGGAGTGACGGTGGGCGTGGTGCTGGGTCTTGCGTTCGCCGTGGTCGGCCTGTTCGCCGGACGGTTCTTCTCCCCCAGTCCCGTAATCCAGCTGCTCACCGCGGTGGGCATGGTGACGATGGGCCTGTTTTTCCCGCTGCAGGGGTGGATGATGGCGTTGGACGGCATTCTGATCGGCGCACGCGACTTCCGGTATCTGGCCGCCACCTGCACCGCATCCGCCGTGATCTACATCGCCGCCCTGATCGCCGTGGTCGCGCTGATCGTTCCCGCGGTGCCGAACGATCTTGCCCGTACCGCGATGCTGTGGCTGGCGTTCAACATCGTGCTGATGGGCGGCAGGGGGCTCGCCAATGGTCTGCGCGCCCGCACCGACGTGTGGATGCGGTGACCGGAACGACACACGCACGCACACGGCTCCCGCCGGCGGGAGCTGTCAGGCACCGCCTGACTGAGGGTGGCCAAACAACACACACCCGCCACACCGCACCGCACGCACGCATCCCGAGCGGGAGCTGTCAGGCACAGCCTGACTGAAGGCGGCCAAACAACACACACCCGCCAAACAGCACACACCCGCCAAACAACACACACCCGCCAAACAACACACACCCGCCAAACAACACACACCCGCCAAACAACACACACCCGCCACAACACCACCGCACGCATCACCGCCGCACGCACGCCTCCCGCGCCGCGCGATACATCGCGCCGACCAGCGCGGCCCGCCACTTGCTCCAGCCGTATTTCTTGGTGATCTGCTCGCCCGCAGTGGCCCCCAGCGAGGAGCCGTCGGCACGCGTGAGGTCGAACAGCATGTCGAGCATCAGCGGATCATCGCCCATCCGCCCGGCCAGTTCCGCCACGGCAGCCGGATCGTCGGGGCTTCTGGTCGAGGCGAAGTCCGAAAGGGTGAGGTGCTCGCGCACCAGCATGGTCGTCATGCGGATGATCTCATCGTCGAACAGCATGCGCTTCATGATCACCGGCACATGCCGGGCGCTTTCCGCCGCATGGTCGGTGATGCGCGGCCGCTTGCCGATGTCATGCAGAATGCCGGCCATCAGCAATGCCGTGTAATGCGCGTCGTCGTACCGTTCGCCGGTGGGCGAGGTCCTGCCGAGCCGCGTGACCACCTCCACCATGTGATGGTCGATGGTGTATCGGTGGGCCGCGGATGCGGACGGCCGGTTGCGGATGCCCAGCCATTCGGGGATCAGCCGCCCCGGCATATCGGCGAAGTCCAGTTCCTCCCACGTCCGCTCCAACGCCGGGCCGCTGGCCAGCAGCCGGACGAACCGATCGCGTGACTCGGGATACCATCGCGAATCGTGGATCGGGCAATGTTTGAGGTTCTCCAGCGTGCCCGGGGCGATCGGCAGATCGTTTTCGGCGGCGGCCACGGCGATCTTCAACACCAGTCGACTGTCCTTGGCCGGATCCGCGCCGGGAGCCAGCACCGCTTCCCCCTCATGTCGGGCCACACCGTCGGCGATGATGTCGAACCGAGGGGCCTCGCGCCGGCCCCGGCCGCGCGGCTGCATGATCTGGAAGAACGAGAACCGCGGCCTCTCATGCGTCAGCGAATGCGTGGCGCGAGACGCCGTGGAATCCAAGGCGAACGCGATCACCCGGCCGTATCGGGCCAGATACGTCTGCAGGTTCTCGATCGACTCGCCGTCACGCTGGTCAAGGTCGGGAATGGTCGGATCGCTTAATCCCATCATCTTCGCCACCGGAACCTGATATGCCGGCAGCAGCATGTTCGTATCCTTATGCGCGGCCAGGTGAATGCAGTCGCGCACGTCGAGCAGATGCTCCACCGCATCGTCGTACTGACCGTGCGGCCGGTCGGCCAGCCACGACATCGCCAGCGCGGAAACCAGCACCGTGTCGCGCAGACCGCCGCGGGCCTCCTTCACGTCCGGCTGGTTGAGATACGCGAGCTGACCGAACCGGTCGAACCGCTGATGGGCGGAATCGGTGAGCTCGGGCAGTCGTTTGCGAGCGGCCTTGCGCCACCGTTCAAGAATCGAGTCGGCGGTCTGCCGGATCAGATCGACGTCGCCGGCGACCGGCAGCACGTCAAGCCATCCCATGGCGGCCGGCAGATCATGATCGGTCACCGATTCGCACTGCTGCCGGGTGCGGACGGAATGGTCGAGGTCCAGGCCGGAATCCCACAGCGGATACCAGAGTTTGTCGGCCAGTTTGGCCACGGCCTCATCCTTCATGGCATGACCGTCGGTGATGATCACCAGATCCAGATCGGAGCAGGGGCCGATCTGACCACGTGCCAGCGAGCCGACGGCGGCGAGACCCACACCCTGCGCCGGCACCTCACTGCCACCGTCGTTCATCGAGGCGGTCGCCTCGGCCCACAGCTGCCGCAGCGATTCCAGCACGATTTCCATACGCTTGGCACGCTTGGCCTCCCCGTTCCGGTAGACGCCGTCGTCATCGGGGCGGGACACCGCCAGCAATCGGTCCTTAAGACCATCCACAGCAGAAGCCATCTCTTCGTTTCCTTAAGGCTTGATGATCGAGATTGATTGGCATTCGGAGCCTGCCGCCGGCAGAGGCCGAATGCGAAACACTGCAAACGCAGCGAATACGACGAATCCCCGCCGACGGGCTACCGTCGTTGCGGGGATTCGGGAGTTCATCGATCCGGTCGGATTCGCAGATCGGAACCAGACGGATCAGATCGCGGCGGAGCCGGTCTCACCGGTGCGGACTCGGGTGACCGAATCCAGCGGAGCGACCCAGATCTTGCCGTCGCCGATGGTGCCGGTACCCGCGGCCTTGGTGATCACGTTCACCAGAGTCTCGGCATCGGCGTCGTCGGACAGCACTTCGACGCGGATCTTCGGAATCAGGTCCACGGTGTATTCGGCGCCGCGGTAGACCTCGGTGTGTCCGCGCTGACGGCCGTAACCGTTGGCCTCGGAAACCGTCAGGCCGTGAACGCCGGCGGCCGCAAGGGCCTCCTTGACGTCGTCGAGCTTGTGGGGCTGAATGATTGCGGTAATGAGCTTCATCTCACTTGACCTCCTTCAGAATGGAGCTGGCGGTACCAGCGAAATCGTAGGCACGCTCGCCCTGATCGGCCAAGTCGATGCCGCCGACTTCCTGAGCCTCGGTGACGCGCCAGCCGATGGTCTTCTCCAGAGCGAAGGAGATGATCGCTGTGATCACGCCGGAGTACAGGATGGCGACGAGCGCGATGACGACCTGCACGACGAGCTGACGCCAGTCGCCGCCGGCCAGCAGACCGGTGCCCTGACCGAAGAAGCCGATGAGCACGGTGCCGGTGAAGCCGCCGACGCCGTGGACGCCGACCACATCAAGGGAGTCGTCGTAGCCGAGCTTGAACTTCAGGCCGCAGGCGAGGCAGGTGAGCACACCGGCGATGGCGCCGATGACCATGGCCCACAGCGGGGAGACCACATCGGCGGCCGGGGTGATGGCGACCAGACCGGCGACGATACCGGAAGCGGCACCCATGGCGGTGAAGTGACCGGAGCGGATCTTCTCGGTGAAGCCCCAGGCGAGCATGGCGGCACCGGTTGCGGCGGTGGTGCTCATCCAAGCGTAGCCTGCGGTGCCGTTGGCGGCGAAGGCGGAACCGGCGTTGAAGCCGAACCAGCCGAACCACAGCAGCCAGGCGCCGAGCATGACGTAGGGAACGTTGTGAGGACGGAACGGCTGGGTGCCGAAGCCCTTGCGCTTGCCGATGATCAGCACGGTGACGAGGGCAGCGGTTGCGGCGTTGATGTGAACGACCGTACCACCTGCGAAGTCGTGGGCCGCGGCGCCGATGGCGTTGGAGATCGCGCCGTCAGGAGACAGCAGACCACCGTTCCACACCATGTGGGCCATCGGGGCGTAGACGAACGTGATCCACAGGGCCACGAAGATCATCCAGGTGCTGTACTTCACGCGTTCGGCGAGCGAACCGGTGATCAGGGCCACGGTGATCATGGCGAAGGTGACCTGGAAGGCCACGTCGATGCTGTGCGGGTAGGCGGCGCCGTCGACCGGGGCGGAGCCGAACACGCCGTCGGTGGCCACCATCGTGTCCTTGAGCAGGAATCCGGTGGCCGGGTCGCCGAAGATGCCGCCGATGTCATTGCCGGCGTAGGCGATCGACCATCCCCACAGGGTCCAGACCACCGCGGTCACCGACAGAGCGGCGGCCGAAAGCATCAGCATGTTGAGCACTGCCTTTGCTCGAACCATGCCTCCATAGAAAAACGCGACGCCAGGCGTCATGAGGAAAACCAGAGATGCTGACGTCAACATCCATGCTGCATTGCCCGTATCCATGTCTACCTCCCTCTCTTCAAGTTCCCGGGCCCTCCGCCGCGGCTGCCACCACGGGGAGCACCAGGGTTCTTGTCCGTAAGAGCCGGACCGGCCGACTCTGATGATTGTGTCTTCGTTTCCAGGCTTCCATCGTGGGGAAGCCAACGACTGTATGAAACGACGCCCGGATTTCCCAAACGATTTCGTCGTGTTACGTCAAGGTAAACGGGCGGCGGAAACGTTACACGCTCCTAAAACAACGGCAGGCTTCCGGCCTGTTCAGCGTTCCTCATATTGGACTTCATGCCAGCGAAGCCGCGCGGACAGGCCAGAGTGTCCATGATATGGAAACGCCCGCCCCTGCGCCGAGACGCGGAAACGGGCGGATGGGCGGCGTCTCGATGCCGAAAATCAGTCGAGAATGCCGTCCACGAAGCTTTCGGGATCGAACGGAGCCAGATCGTCGGGGCCTTCGCCGAGGCCGATCAGCTTGACCGGCACGCCGAGCTCCTTCTGCACGGAGATCACGATGCCGCCCTTGGCTGAACCGTCGAGCTTGGTGAGCACGATGCCGGTGATGCCGATCACTTCGGCGAACACCTTGGCCTGGGTCATGCCGTTCTGACCGGTGGTGGCGTCGAGCACGAGCAGCACCTCCTCCACCGGCAGGGTTTTTTCGGTGACGCGGCGGATCTTGCCCAGCTCGTCCATCAGGTTGGATTTGTTCTGCAGTCGGCCGGCCGTGTCGATGATCAGCACGTCGGCGTTCTGCTCCTTGGCGGCCTTCGCGGCTTCGAAAGCCACGGAGGCCGGATCGGCTCCGTCCTTGTCGGACCGGACCACCGGCACGCCCACGCGGCTTCCCCACGTTTCCAGCTGATCGGCAGCGGCCGCACGGAACGTATCGGCCGCACCCATCACCACCTTCTTGTCTTCGGCGACGAACAGACGGGCCAGCTTGCCGGCGGTGGTGGTCTTGCCGGTACCGTTCACGCCGACCATGATGATCACGCTCGGCCCGGCGTTCTCCGGGCGCGGACGGGATGCGACGAGACTGCGATCCATGTCGCGGCCGACCAGATCGAGCAGCTTCTCACGCAGCAGCCCATGCACGGCCTCGGGGTTCCGCTCGCCGGTGATGCGAGCGTCCTTGCGCAGCTCCTCGACGAGCTGTTCGCTGGCCTCGGCACCCACATCGGCCAGCAGCAGGGTGTCCTCCACGTCCTCCCAGTCGGATTCGGAAAGATTGTCCTGCGCGAGGATGTTGAATAGGGCCTTGCCGAACGGGTTCGCGCTGTTGGCGAGTCTGGCCTTGAGACGGGTGAGTCGGGAGGCTGCGGATTCCGGTTTGGCCGGGCGCACCGGTTCCGCGGGCTTGGCCGGTTCCGCGGATTGGGTCGGCTCTGCGGTTTGGGTCGGCTCTGCTGGTTTGGCCGGCGACTCGGATTCGACCGGTTCGACCGATTCCGCGGACTTGACCGACTCCGCGGACTCGTCCGTCTGTCCGGTTTCCTCCGGCGCCGACGCCGGGGCGGACCGAGCGATATCGGATGGGGAGCCGCCGGCCGGCGTAACGGCCGATACGGTTTGGGATGCTTGCGATGCCTTGCGATTCTTGGAAACGATCACGGCGATGATAGCCGCGATCAGCACGACGGCGATCACGCCGATGACGATCAACGTTGTTTCACTCATACCCCAACCCTAACGACCCCTCAGGTCATCGGGGAGCCGATATCACCGGGAATCCTCCATTACCGGAGAACCGATGTCACCGATCCAGTTCGGAGGGATGGTCGCCGCCGTCCGCAGGCCCGAATCCCACCTCATTGCGGCCGACCGATCCGTTCTGGCCAGCCGACCCGTCATGCCTGACCTGCCCGTTCTGACCGGAGGTATCGGCAACGTCGGGAATATCGATGCCGCGCCCCAATCCCCGCACCTCCACCACGGAAGGATCGTTCACGTATACCGGCGTTTCGGACGTGGATTGACCGGCCGCATCCGGGGCCGATCGACGTCGGGACGACTGCGAGGGGGTAAAGGCGATGTTCGTGCTCACGGCCCGCGGCTTGCGACGCTGGGACTCGGGATCCTGATCCATGTTGTAGAAAAAATCCGTACGATGGGATTCGCGACGTGCATGTACCAGCACGTAGACGATAAGGGCCACCACGATGGCGACCCAGAGAATCAGGATAATGAGCATCGGCATGCCTCATATTCTCTCAGGGTGTGTCTACCGACAACACGCCTCATTCCATTTTGTTGCGCCATATTTACAAGCTGTTCTACGTAGGGCGCGCAACCCTCTGATCTACACTGATCAGGTATGAGCGGAACTTCGAGAATGACGGCGATGCAGCGCCGCGAACAGCTGATCGACGTGGCCCGCGCGCTGTTCGCGGCCAAGGGGTTCGCCGCGGTGAGCGTGGAGGAGATCGCGGCGAGCGCGAAGGTGAGCAAACCGATCGTCTACGAGCATTTCGGCGGCAAAGAGGGGTTGTACGCGGTGATCGTGGATCGTGAGATGCAATCGCTCACCGAGTCGCTCGTCACATCGTTGTCCAATCCCGACGATCATTCGCGTCAGATCGTGGAGAAGGCGGCGATGGCCCTGTTGACGTACATCGAGAACAATCCGGACGGATTCCAGGTGTTGGTTCGCGATTCGCCGAGCACCGATCCTTCCGGATCGTTCAGTTCCCTGCTCGGCGATATTTCGATCCGCGTGGAGGAACTGCTGGTCGACGCCTTCAAAAAACGCAGGATTCCGGCGAAGGGCGTGCCCTACTACGCGCAGATGCTGGTGGGGATGACGGTGTTCACCGGGCAGTACTGGTCCACCCACCGCAAGCTGAGCAAGGAGCAGCTTGCGGCGTACATCGTGAATATGGCGTGGAACGGCATTTCGAACCTCGACCCGAAGCCGGAGCTGAAATACGCGGAGCGGTGACGGTCGCCGCCTTTTGCGATCACATGATGCCCCGTACGGTCACACGGTGCCGATCACATGATGCCGGAGGTGATGTTGTTGTCGCTCAGCCACTGACGAATATCGTCGAACTCACTCAGGCTCACCGCATGATCAAGCTTCGGATATTCGCGGTATTTAAGGTACGTGTGCTCCTCCAACCAGGCGCTCATCGCCAGGTGCTCGTTTCTCGGCAGCACCTGATCCTTGTCTCCGAAACCGAAGAACACCGGCACCTGCAGCGCATCGAGATCGGCGTCCCCCGGTGTCGTTCCGGCGACGGAACCCTGAGCCAAAAATCCGGAAAGGCAGATCACCGCACGATATCGACGGGGGTTGAGCCGCAACAGATGCACGGCGAGCAGACCACCCTGCGAGAATCCGAGCGGCACGACGTCCCGGCTTTCGGGGATGTTCGCCGCCACCCAGTCGTCGATGGCAACGGCCGCAGCATAGGCGTCATGATCGCGATCCTCGCCGGCCGGCACGGCGTCATGGAACCATGTGGCGCGCACGCCGTCGTCCTCGGGATTCCGATACTGTGCGGGCAGAGGAAGCGGGGCGCGCAGTGCGACGTAATCGTTGTAGGGGGCAATGTAACTCATCAGATCGGCCATGTCCTGCTCGTTCGATCCCCATCCGTGGAGCAGCAGGAACATCGACTTGCCAGGATTGGCATGGCCTTCGCCGCGGGACCACAGCGCATGCTCGACCGTGAGCGGATCGCCAAAATGACCGGGCACCTCGGCGGACTGCCTGCCGACCGGCAGCTCCGGGAAGCGTCTGCGGACTTCTGTGTGCTGTTCGTTATCCATAAATCCACTATATGTGCACGGCATCGGTCCCGGATAGCCGGATCCTGTTTACTTGGTCACAATTGCGTGTACTCGGCCACGATCACCCGAATCCCCTCATCCGACCGGCTGCGCCGGCCACCTTCCCCCCGAGGGGAAGGCAGAAGGGGCGGCAGGTTCCAGTGTCCAGCCGAAATCACCCTAGGCCCCTCATCCGACCGGCTGCGCCGGCCACCTTCCCCCCGAGGGGAAGGCAGAATTCGCAGGGCATCCGAAGCGCCTATTCCTCGATGATGGGCGTGCGGAGGAATTCGAGGATCCGACCGATGTACTGCTCCATCACCGCGTTGCGCTCGGTGGTCATCTCGTGGTGCGACCCGGCCAGCCGCACGAGCGTCGCCGGGCATCCGCCCTCCTGCACCTGCCGGACGAACCGATCCTGCGGTCCGAGCAGCACATACCGGTCGCTTTCGGCCTGAAACACCAGAATCGGGGTTTCGATCCGTTCGCAGGCCTCGCGTTTCAGCAGTGCCCGACTCATGCGCAAACCCTGATTCACCCAGCCGAACGTGGCCGCATTGGTGTGGTATTCCACATGCTGCAACCGCAGCTCATGCACCCAGCGGGCGCGCTCCAGGCTCAGTCCCTCATGGAAATCGGCGTCGAACTCCTCGCTGAATCGCTGCTGCGTGGGAGCGATATGCCGACTGAGGCCGATCGCACACGCGGTTTCGGTCACCACGGGGGCGAACCACAGCGGCATGCCGGTTTTCGGGGCGATCATCGGCGCGGAAAGCACGGCCTTGTCGATCAGCGTCGGATGCTCCTGCAGCAGTGCCGCCGCCACGCCGCCGCCCATCGAATGCCCGTACAGATACAGTGGAGCATCCTTGGCATATCGTTTGCCGATCAGCGAACAGAACTTGGCCAGATCATCAACGTACCGGTGCCAGTCGTCGATCCACACCAGACTTTCGTCGTTCACGTCGTGCGGGGAGAATCCATGGCCGCGGTGTTCCAGAATGCAGACGCTGTATCCGTCGAGCAGCAGATACCAGGCCAGTTCCTCGAACCGCTCGGCGAATTCGGTGAAGCCGTGGGAAATCACCACCGCGCCGCGGAACTGACCGGTCGCACCGTGTTCGCGCAGCGTATCGAAGCGATCGGCGTCATAGCACACGTAGTGCAGCAGACCGGGGTGGCGCAGCTTCGTCAGCCGTTCGGCGCGAGACGGGGCGAGCCATCCTTCGTCACGGCATTCGGCCAGTGCGGGGCGCACCGTGGTCATCATCGTTTCGGCATACGTGGCTTCGTCGAGCAGCTTCACATCCATGCGATCGAGCCTACGCCACGCCGGGGTCAACCGCGTGGTCGACCGTGGGATCAGCCGTAGACCCAACCAGCCCGAGCAACCCGAGCAACCCGAGCAACCCGATCAGCCCGCTCACATCAGCTTGGTGCTTTCGAGGTTGCGGATGATCCAGTCGTTCAGCCGGATCACCGGCTTGCGCAACACCAGTCCGAGCAGCAGCGATGGCACGAGGAACAGCGCCAGAATCCCGAGTTCCACCCAGTATTCGTTGCCGTACGAGCCGGCGATGGCCGCATGCATGGCGGCGATGCCGTGCGGGAACAGCAGGAACGGGTACAGCGCCTTGAACGGTCCAGGCAGCACTTCCATCGGGAAGGTGCCTCCCGATCCGGCCACCTGCATCACCAGCAGCACCACGGCCATGGCCTTGCCGATGTCACCGAACGAAAGGGTGAGCGTATAGGTGATGTTCGAGAACACCACCGCAGCCACCAGGCACACCAGAATGAACTGCCATGCACTGCGCACCTGGATCTCCAGATAGTACAGATCGCCGAGACCCACCAGCAGTCCCTGGCACAGCGCGAGCAGCAGGAAGAACAGGTATCGGCCGAAATACTCCTCGTGCAACCGAAGGCCCGCATGGGCCGGCAGTGCACCCAGCTCGGCCTTGGCCCGGTCGGAAAGCTGCACCTTCATCATGGCCACCAGCACGATGGCCCCCACCCAGATCGACAGAATCGTGTAGAACGGGGCCATCGCCGAGCCATAGTTCTCGATGTGATACACCGATACGCGGTTGAGCGAGACCGGCGAGCTGAGCAGTGTGGCGAGCGAATCGGCGTCGGCGTTGGAGAACTGCCTGAGCTGGGCGAGCTCCTTCGGGGAGCCGCCGTTGTAGGCCGCGGTGAGTCGATTGCCCAGATCGTGCAAACGGTTCGCCGACGTGGTCATCTGCTTGGCGGAGTCGTTCAGCATCGTGCGGATGCGGGTGATCGAATCCGCCGATCCGCCGGCTACCCCGTCAAGCGAACGCATGGTGTTCTTCAGGCTTTCGGCCACGGTACGGGACTGTGCGCCCACGTCGGCGATGGAACCGGCCAGCGTGGTGAGTTTCGGTTTCAGACCGGATTCGTAGGTGTCACGAGCCTTGGTCACCGAGGATTTGGATTCGACGATCTGCCGTTTGAGATCGGACCGTTTGGCATTGACGTTCGCCGTGGTTCCAGTCAGGGTGTTCGCCGCGTCGCCGAGATCGCCGGCCAGTGTGCTTTGAGCGCGCTGCGCACGCTCGATCATGTCGATGCTGCGGCCGAGCGCGTCCTTCACCGCCGTGTCGTCGGTCTGCCGCTGCACCTGCTTGAGCGAATCGGCGAGCGAACCGTATGCGGCGGCGGAGTCCTTCACCTTGCCGGAAAGATCGCCCAATTGGGTGTTCGCCACGTTGGCCTGCCGGCCGATCGCATCGAAGGAGGAGTCGACCTCGCGGTTCACCGCGTCGTAGCTCCGCTCACTGTCGGCGAGCGCCGTGTTCAGCGTGTCCGCCGTGCCGGAGAGTGCGGCGTCGAGCGAATCGATGCCGGTTTTCGCCTGATCGAGGCTTTTCTTCGCGCCGTTCACGCCGTCGCCGGCGGTGGTGATCAGATTATCGGTGGAGCTGATCAGCTCGCCGGTCGATCCCAGCAGCGACGAGTATGCGGAGGTCTGATCCGCCGCGGTGTTCAGCTGGTCGGCCATCGATCCGATGTGTTTGGTGGCGTTGGCCACATACGACTGCATCTGATCGCTTTGCATGTATTGGAACAGGTTGCCCACCAGATCGAGTTCCACCTGCCCCACGGTTTTGGCGAAGGTGCTGTCGATCTGGGTGGTGATGGTGGTGGCGCCGGTGTCGGTGACGTGGGGGGCGATGGCGTTGGCCTTCTCGTTGGTGTAGTACAGCAGTTTCGCGTGCTTCACCTTGGGTGAGAACAGGGTCATCATGTCTGCGGAGAAGCTTTTCGGGATCACGATGGCCGCATAGTATTCGCCGGACCGCACGCCGTCGACGGCCCGATCCGACTTGACGAACTGCCAGTCAAGCTGATCGTTGGCACGCAGGGTGTTGGTCACGGTCTCCCCCACGTTGATCTTCACGGGGATCAGATCGGATTTGTAGCCTTCGTCGTCGCTGGCCACCGCCACCTTGAGTTCGGAGGTGTTGCTGTACGGATCCCAGCTGGCCGCGATGTTGAACCATGCGTACAGGGCCGGCACGACGACCAGGCCGATCACCACGATCACGCCGATCACGTTGCCGACGGCGTTGCGCACATCGCGGGCGAAGATGCGCCAGATGTTCCTCATCGGCGGTCACCGTCCTTCCCGGTATGTGAACTACCACCGTGCGAACCGCCGTCGTGCACACCGCTGCCGTGAGATCCACCCGTATGCGCACCGAAACGATGATGCCGGGTGAACCGTTCCACGATGGCGTCGCGGAAGTCCTCGGGCTTCATCACGCTCATGCCAAGCTGCCTGCCGGCGCTGTCGGCCATATACTCCACCACGATCAGATAGACGTCGATCAGGATGATCGATGTGATCCACGCGGTGAGCATGATGATCTTCGATTCGACGCTGAACATCAGCACCAGGAAGACCATCGGGATCACCACGATCGCCACCAGACCGGCGTTGATGAGCAGCGGATACCAGCGGAAGAACCGCTGCGCCTGATGGCGGATGCGCTGCCGGTATTCGGGCACGTCCATCAGCAGTTTGACCACGGAGACCAGCTTGAACCGTTCGTTGGTGAGGTTGTTCTTCTCGCACACCATCAGGTCGGTGGCACCCAGACGTCGGTCGAACAGCGCGTTGAGGTTGAGCAGATACTGCCGGGCCACGAGTCCGATGAACAGCGCCGCGATCAGGAACCACAGCAGGAACCGCAGATCGTTCCAATAGTGGCCGGAGTACATGCCGCCGATGGTTTCGCGCATCGCGTTGATGCCGTAGGTGAACGGCAGGAACGGGTAGAGCCGCTGGAAGAAGTCGGGCATCATCTCAATCGGATACATGCCGGACGATCCGGGGATCTGCATGATCACGAGGATCACCGCCACCGCCTTGCCGATGTGTTTGAACGCGGCGGCGAGCGCATAGATGATGTTCACGTAGACGAAGGAGATCCAGCAGCCGGCGAGCACGAACAGCAGGGGGTGGTCGCATTGGATGCCGATCACCAGATCGCCGACCGTGCAGATGATCGCCTGCATGAATCCGACGGTGATGAGCAGCAGCCACCGACCGAGATACCCTTGGATCGCGTTGAAATCATGCCCCCGCAGATCATCACGGTCGACTTCCAGTTTGAAGATGGCGATGAGCACGAATCCGCCGACCCATAGGGCCAGATTCGTGTAGAAGGGGGTGACTGCGGAACCGTAGTTGGCCACCGGGTACACGGTTTTCGTGGTGAGGTTCACCGGCGAGGCCATGAAGTCGCCCACGGCCTGGGCGTTCAGATCGACGTGTTCGGACAGTTCATTCCATATGCTGCCGGAGTCCAGCGCGGCCAGATCGGTGCGCGTGGTCTTCAGATTGCCCGATACGCTCCGCAGGGCGTTGGACGTCTGGCCGAGCGTGGTTTTGGTCTGGCCGAGCGTGGATTTCAGCTGCATCACCAGTCCGCGGCTTTGGCTGATGCTGGAATCGAGGCCGGCGAGCGTGCCGTCGAGGGTGCCGGTCATGGCCGAGAACGAGTCCATTCCGGCGAGCAGGGACGGCGTGATGGTCCGGTTCAGCCCGGTTCGCGTGGCGTTCAGTCCGGCGACGCCGCCGCTGGCTGCCGTATCGATCGCCTTGGCACCGCTGGTGGTGGCGTTGATGCCGTTGCCGGTGATCGAACTGGATTGTCTGCGGAAGGTGTCGAGGTTGGTTTGCGCCTGCTCGTTCGCATGGGTGAGCGTGTCGATCTGCGGCCGCACCTGCTCGGCGATCCGGTCTTTGACCGATTGGCTGATGTTCGCGCTGCCGTTCACCAGGTCAAGAGCGGATTGCAATGCGGAGATCGCCGCGGCGTTGTTGTCGATCACCTGCTGCTGGGCGTCGGCGGCCGAATCCACCCGGCTCTGCACGGTGTTGAGCCCGCCGATGATGCCGCCGGCCGCGGTGTTGGCGGAAACGGTGATGCCGCTGAGTTTGCCGGTGCCGTCGGCGAGCGCGGAGTCGAGCGTGCCGGTGAAGGCGAGCGATTCCTTGCGCGCTTCGCCGAGCGTATCGCCGGTGGCGGTCAGGGTTTTTCGGGTGGATGCGATCTGCTTGGAGAGCAGTTGGAGGGACCGGTCGGCGTCGTTCAATGTCGTGTCTGCGGCGTCGATGCTGCGACTCATCGCGTCGATGGCGTTGCGTGCCTTGTCGAGATCGCTCATCGCCTGGGTCACGCTGCCGATCAGCTGGTCCTGCGTCTTGTCGACTTTGGTCTGGGCCTCCCCGGTTTCCTCCTTGATCTTGCTGACCACGGTGGAGGAGACGGTGGAGACGAACGTCTGGTTGATCTGCTGGTCGATCGTGGTGGCGCCGGTGTCGGTGATCTTCGGCGCGATCGCATTGCGTTTTTCGTTGACGTAGTAGTCGATCTGCGGCCGTCTGGTTACGTTGGTGTTGCCGCCGTCCGCGCTGGTGTCGGCGGAGACCGAGGTGACCGTGCCGATGAGTTTGGCGCTGAAATCCTTCGGGATCACGATGGCGGCATAGTATTCGCCGCTGTTCACGCCGCGCATGGCGTCGCTTTCGTCGACGAACCGCCAGCCGAGTTCATGGTTCGTTTTAAGCTGACTGACCACCTGCCCACCGGCGTCGAGATGTCCGACGAGATCGTTGTCGGCGCCGGCATCCTGATTCACCACGGCCACCTGGATGCTGCCGGTGTTGGAGTACGGGTCCCAGTTGGCCACGATGTTGAACCATGCGTAGAGGGATGGAATAAGCGCCACGCCGAGCGTGATGACCACGGCCACAGGGTTTTTCAACAGACGCAGCACATCTCGCGCAAAGATACGCCACACCATCCGCATGTCGCCACCTCCCGGATGTAATCCCCGCAGTCAGTATAGTGATGCGGCCGGGAGGCGGACGCGGGTTCTCTCGGTTTTCACCGGAATCGGGCCATTCCTTCAACAGCCCGACGCCACGCTGTCGGGTAGTGGGAAGGTGGTCGGCGGATCCGGTTCACGCTTGCCTTCCCCTCAGAGGGGAAGGTGGCCGGCGATAGCCGGTTGGATGAGGGGATGAGACGATGCGTCGACGATGCGACGCCACGATGGACTACGATGCAAAACCCATAATTTGCACGCTAATCCTACGAAATCCGATACCGGCGATTGCAACATCCTTGCAATCATGCGGTTTTACGGGTTCTTCGATTCCTGCCGCGGTGGATTAGTGCGCATTACACGCAAAACCCGCCTTAGTCCATCACCGCCTTAGCCCACCATGTCGCTCACGCCCCTCGTCAGCCGGACAACGCTGACGTCTTTCCCACCTGGGAATCCCGGGATCTCCCATCCAAATGATTATGCGGTCAGAGCGACCTCGGGGTGATGCAGAAGGCGGCATACAGCGGAACACTGAACATACCCTGGTCGAAACCGAAATTCTTGGCGGAAATACGTATGGCATAGGGGGCATCCGCTTTTGCCATGAATTTACCGAGACTGGTGGCACGCACGTTGCTCCCGGATTTCACCTCGATGGGAACCACACGCCCCATGTCGGTTTGGGCAATGAATTCGATCTCGTACTGCCTCCCCTCACCGGAAGTCCAGTAATAGGTGGGCACATGGTTAGCGGACAGCGCCTGCATCACATAGTTTTCGGTTAAGGCACCACGAAATCTAGGGGAGAGCTGAATCCTCATCTCGTCGGATAGCCAAGCGCTGGCATTGAGCGCGTACCGGCTGAACAACAAACCGGTATCAGCCATGTACACCTTGAAAAACGAACCGCCGCCGCGCGCTTCCAGTGGCGCGCTAGTATCGTTGGTCTGTTCGTTGAGCGTGATCAACCCCGCAGACTCCAGCCATGCCAGAGGAAGCCGATACTGACGTTCCCGACCGCCTTTCCTCACATCCGCATATTTGAACTTGCGCGTGGTCTCGCGTGCCAGCTGCTTAGGAATGCTTTGCCATACGGCCTGCGTGGCGACCACGGTCTCCTCGGGAGCATACAGCGCAATATCAGCCGTATAGGTCCCGTCGATATCCACCTGAGCGGTTTTGACGGCATTGAGATCGGCCGCGGAGCAATATGTATTCACCACCGCCGGAAGTCCACCGGTAACCACATAGCGGCGGTACTGCTCCATTGCCATATCATGCAGACCGAACGCCTCCTTCGAGTCGAAATGGCCCCGAATCGCCTCGGCAAGCGGCTTATTACCCGTAGCCCACAGCCACTCCTCAAAATCCAGGGGGTGGAGGGTAACCTGATGCACATCGCTGGGGAACGGCAACGTGCGATTACGCAAAGTGACCCCGAGTTGGGAGCCGGATGCGATTACCCTATACCCGCTGGACGCGAAGAAGCGCAAGGAATTCAAGGCCTGCTCACATAGCTGAATTTCATCAAAAGCAATTAGCGTTGAACCTCGTCGAATCGACTTTCCTAGGTATGCGGACAAATCCGCGACGATGCCATCAATATTCGCGGTGTTGCCGAACAGCGCCGAAAGACGCGCAAGATCGGTTTGAAAATCGAAATACGCAAAATCCCCGTCACCAAATCTTCTGGCACCCAATTGTTTGATGCTGTAGGTCTTGCCTACCCGCCGCGCTCCACGAAGCAGCAATGGAGATGATGGCTCGTCATCCGCCCAGACATCCAGCACCTTATCGATTTTGCGTTTCATAATACCCTCAGGAAAACCTCGTGACACTTTTTTATGTAAAAAAGTGTATCTCCATGCCACTTTTTTACGCAAAAAAGTGGCATACCCTCCTCCCGCCACAACAAAGTGGCCACGGTCTGCGGACCATGGCCACTTTGTTGCAGAAAGCGAAACGACTTATGTCAGTTCAGTTCAAGCTCCAACTGTTCCAACGGCTTCTGCTTGGTTTCCGGCACGAGCGCATAGCTGAAGAAGAACGCCAGAACCGAGAACACCGCAAGGCCGCCGAAGGTGACAGTGGAACCGTACAGATCCACAAGGATCGGGAAGAGCTGCGCCACCAGGAAGGTGAACACCCACTGCGAGAGCGTCTGCGCCGACTGACCGAGGCCACGAATGCGCGTCGGGTACATTTCACCGGGCAGCACATAGGAGACGGTGCCGAAGCTCACGCCCCAGACGATCACGTAGGCCAGCAACAGCGCAATCAGCGCGGGCCCGTTCGGATGGTCCATGGTGAACAGCCACGCGATGGCACCCAGAAGCACGGCCATGGCCACAGAGCCGACCAGCAACAGCGTACGACGACCGGCTTTGTCGATGATCCACACTGACAGTAGCGTTCCGACCACGAGAGCGCCTCCGACAAGAACCGTACTTTGCACTGCGGCGCTGGCGCCGAATCCGGCGGTCTTGAAGATCTCGGGAGCGTAATAGAACACCGCAGTGATGCCGGTGAGCTGCATGAAGAAGCTCACACCCATCACAATCAGCAGACGCTTGCGCATCTTCGGAGCCCAGATTTCGGAGATCTTCGGCTTTTCCTCGGAAGAAGCCACCACATTGATACGCTTGAGTTCGGCCTCAATAGCCTCAGGATCGGAAACCATACGACCAATGGAGGTGCGGGCCTCGTCCACACGCCCCTGCTGCACGAGCCAGCGCGGGCTTTCAGGGATGAACTTCAAGCATGCGATCAGGATCACCGCGGGAATCACTCCGATGATGAAGATGGTTCGCCAACTGTACTGGATATTCCATTCTTCGGCATGGGTGCTGATGACCAGTGCGCTTACGGAGAAGATCACCAGATTGCCGATGCAGTTGAATAACTGATTGAACGACACCAGTCGCCCTCGAATGTTGGCCGGAGCTATCTCGCTGATGTACAGCGGAGCTACGGTGGTTTCCAGACCGATACCGAAGCCGACAAGCATACGCGCCGCAATCAGGATCTCCACGTTCGGGGCCACGGCCTCGCCGGCCGCACCGATAATGAACAGTGCAGCCACCACGACCAGAACTTTCTTGCGTCCGAAGAGGTCGGAGAGGCGGCCGGCAAATACCACACCGATGATGCAGCCGATCGTAATGCAAGATGTGACCCAGCCCATACTGGCGGCACTTAGCGAGAACTTCTGCGTCAGGTAGCCGATGGAACTGGAAATACTGCCGTTATCGAAGCCGAACAGGAATCCACCGATGGATGTGATGAATGCGATCAACGCAGCGGAGCCCGAAGTCTTCGCCGTCTTCGTCCCGCTTGGAGAGACATTGGTCCTACTCATGATTCATGGCCTTTCAGGAATTGACAAATGATATTGGAGGGATTTCGGAACGAATGGATGGAAAACGACCTACAGGGTTTCAATGACGCGCACAATCTCATCGACCGACGACGTGCCATCGACATCGGTCATCACTCGCATGTTCGGCTTGGCGCCCCGAATAGGTACCGTCTGACCGAGTGTGTATTCGCCCTTGGTCTCCACTCGCACGGCCATGTCCTCCCACGTTCCAACGGTCGGATCAGCCACTGCGAGCACAGCCAGTGGATCGTAGAGCACGCAGCCATGCCCCCAGTCGAACATGGGTTTCTCCATGTAGGTGGCACAGATCTGCGCGAACAGTTCGGCGCTGGGAGAGGCAGAGGCATCGATTTGTTCAATGGTCTCTTCCCGAAGGATTTGACCGGTCGCCGGATTAGTGACATCGAGACTGACCATTCGCATGGGAATGCCGGAATTAAACACCACATTGGCAGCGATCGGGTCGAAGTAGATGTTGCATTCCGCAACAGGAGTCACGTTGCCACGACCGAATTCAGCGTTGATGCCAAGTCCGCCTCCCATGAAGACGATTTCGGCTATGTCGTCTTTGATCTCCGGGCACATCAACAACGCGGCGGCCACATTAGTCTGCGGCCCGATGGCGACAATGGTGACCTCTCCCGGATTGGCCTTCACGGTATCGATGATGAGCTGCGGAGCCGATACGCTCAGTTCGCGTTCGGAAAGCTCCGGAAGATCCACTCGTCCCAAGCGACCTCGATCACCCCGATACGCTTCCTGCAGTTCGTCGGCGAGAGTCCCACTCAGTGGCAGCGGCAGTCCCTGCGCCACCGGAATGTCCGTGCGACTCGCGGTATCAAGCACCTTACGGGCACCGCGTGCCGTAATCCACGGCGGGCAATTGCCGAAAGTACTGGTCACGGCCAAAAGATCCAGTCTGGGATCGGCGAGCGCAAACAGTAGGGCGATCGGATCATCGGCATCCGTGCCGGGAATACCGACACCGGGATCGGTGTCGATGATGATTTTCGTTGCAGACATCATTGTCTCCTTTTCTTTTTCTCTGTAGTTGTTTGTGATAGTTCGTCTTCAATCGATTTCTGCGTACTTCCTATGAACCGTTCACAGGAAACAGCTAACTGACCAACACCTTCGAATCCTGTGTGTTCAGCGCTTCGAAGGCGCACAATGCCGATCCGAGTACTCCATCGTAGGGCCCCTGTTCCAGATAAGTGAGATGCAGATCCGCTTCGGGAACCGGCTTTCGGGCCATCCGACGGATCTTCTCCTCCAGTCGACGCTTTGGGAATCCGGACATCTGCGGCACACCGCCACCCACCAGAATCGCGGTGGGATCAAGCATGTTGATGGCCGTGGAGAAACCAATCGCCAGATATTCCAGCCATTCATCGATGAATGGCTCGTCTGTGTGATCGACGAATACGGCTTCGATCGGCTCATCAGGACCGTATCGTTCACGCAGACTCGCCACCAGAGCGTTGCCTGCGGTCTTGGTCTCGATGCAACCTTCGTTTCCGCAGCCGCAACGCAATCCGGTTCGCCCGGGGATATGGCCAAGCTCACCGGCCACGCCGTGTTTGCCGACTAGGATTCTACCGTCGAAGGCGAGGGAGAATCCCATGCCCGTACCCACGTAGCAACCAAGCCACACGCCTTTCGGAGGCAAATGCAATCGATGCGCATCATAATGCAGCAGCATATTGACGTCTCGGTCGATGAATACTGGCACGCCGAACCGATTCAGCCCAGCGACTACATCAATGTTCTGCAGTCCTTCGATAAAGGTCGTGCGAATCACCTTTCGTCGGGTTTCATCGACCATGGATGGGAAGCCGATCGCGATGGCTCGAAGATGATATCGACCGACCACGGATTGCGAAATAAACGACTGCAGCATATCGGCGAGACTGCGCATCGGGTCGCTGCCGCCCAGCGTCTGCTGGGTCCCAACGATGTAGGAGTCCAGAAGATCGCCGTGTTCATCAACCAGCCCCACCCGAAGATTGGTGCCGCCGACGTCGATGCCGATTACCACGGATTCCTGAAAGTCAAGCAGCTCAGTCACGGCACACCTTCTCACCGGCCGGCTCGCCTACCGCCCGTTCGTAATTGTCGAGCATCTTGCCCCAAGCGACATCAAGATCGTCGGAGAGGCTGAACAGCCCGGCATTACCCAGAATCAGTGTGTCTGCACCGGAAGCGTGGGCCTTGGCGAACGTACCTTCGAAGCAGTGTCCATCGATCTGAATCTCATAATCGAGACCATGCTCTTGCCGGTATTCCACCGCCTCTCGGATCTTGTCGAGCACTTCGTCGATGAACGGCTGACCAGCGAATCCGACGTCCACGGTCATGAACGTGAGCAGATCAACTCGTGGCAACACCATCTTCACGTCTTCGAAGGGCGTCATGGGATTCACCACCAGACCGGTACCACAACCGAGTTCACGAATCCGGTTCATCGTGCGGAAGGCATTGGCGTGCAATGTTTCGATGTGCGGAGAGATGACGTCCGCACCGGCTTCGGCCAGTGGTTCCAGCCATCGTCCGGGATCCTCGGCCATCAGATGCACTTCGTTGCGCACGGTGCTGTAGGGAGTAAGCGCTTTGATCCAATCCGGACTCAATGCCAGATTGGGGGCGAAATGCCCGTCCATGACGTCGAAGTGGTAGGAGTCCGCATATCGGTTCAGTACGGTGATCTGCCGTGCGGCGTTGGCGAAGTCCATGCACATCAACGAAACGGCGAATTTGGTGCCCATCATCATTCCTTTCCGTCGTTGGCAACTTTTCCCAGGTCCCTGATGCCTAGCACTTTAGGAACCCGAAAACCACGGCTCAATGTCATATTTATGTCTGTTTTCAGCATTAACGTGTCATAATTTGTCCCAATAAAACGCGTTATCGTGAAGAGTGACCGTTTTTGACCCGAAGGATTCATTTATATGAACAGCGTGTCCGCACTGCCGAAACTACGACTGATGGGGATCTCCCCGTCGGCATCTCGGAGCGCGGCCATTCAGTCCGATCTCTGTCTGCTCATCGCCTCTGGCAAGGCGCCTAGCAAAGCCGCATTAGGCCGTGAAACCGGTCTGCCTCGAACAACCATTTCCTCATACATCAGCATGCTGATGAACAAGGGGATTCTGGCCAGTTCTGGTGTCATTGCCGTAGACCGGGGCAGACCGGCGGAAAAGCTGATGATCAATCGACAGCTTGGGCTTCTGCTGATTGCCGATCTTGGCGCACGCCATGCGAATCTCGCCATAGCCGATCTCAATATGAACCTGTTGGATCATGAACGGCTTCCACTTGACGTTTCCGCCTTCGAACCGCGGGAATTCCTGACTACCGTATGTGACCGGCTATGGGAGATGGCTTCAGAATCCGCCCCCGAGCTCCCACTGAGGCATTGCGTGCTCTGCATTCCCGCGCGCATCGACAGCAGTACTCACGAACCGTTCCGACCTCCCATCATGCGCGGCTGGGATATGTTCAATGTCTCGCAGTTCATCACCGATCAACTTGGCTGCCCGGTCACCATCGAAAACGATGTGAATCTGCGTGCATTGGGAGAGGCCGCCGCACTTGAGGAGAATCATCTGCCTCTGATCGCAGTCAAGATTGCCACCGGAGTAGGCGGCGGCATCATCGATGAATCAGGCCGCGTCTTCCATGGTTTTGACGGTTCGGCCGGCGAAATCGGTCACACCTGCTTCGATCCGACATCCACCCGTCGTTGCGCCTGCGGCAAGTCCGGATGTCTGGAAGCCTCGGTGAGCGTACCGGCAATGTTGGAGACCTATCGTCAGCATTCCGGCGATACAGCTCCGCAGTCAGTGGAAGACCTTATTGATCTCCTGCGGGCAGGCGATGAGACAGCACAACAAGTGGTTTCCGAAGCCGGAGAGCGGATAGGGCAGGCGATCGCATTCCTATGCAACGTACTCAACCCGAGACGAGTCATCGTTACCGGATTGATCGTGGAGGAGAGCGACGAGATGCTTACCGAGATCCGCACCAGCGTCTACAAACTGGCTCGTCCGCTTTCCACTCGCAATCTTTCGGTCAAACGCGGCACCCTGCGGTCAATGGCGGGAGTCGCCGGAGGTATCGTGCTCGGAACCCAGCGGGCGCTGTCTCCCGAATTGCTGTTCGAATCCGACTAAGCGGATTCACGCCGGACGACCCAGAGTCTGATTCCGAGCTCCGGATTGACGTCCGCGGTCCGACCTTCATAGGCGGCGATGATCTGAGGCGTGTACACGTCGGCGAAATTGTTTTCGTAGTTTACACTGGTCAATGCCGGAGTGAGGTACTGCCCAAGGTATAGATCGTCGACACCGATCACGCGCAACCGATCCGGGACGCCGACGCCGACCGATTTCGCTGCATCAAGTAGGGCGGCCGCGTAATCATCATTGAATGTGCATACCGCCTCCACATTCAGATCACGAATGCGTTTCACAAATGTCTGCATTGCGGTGTCGCTCAGGTCTACTGAGTCATAAGCAGCCAGTCTCAATCCAGCCCTTTCGACCATTTCCCGAACGCCACTCAGCCGATCGGCTGAAATGTCGGAACCGAGACGATCCGATGTGCCCAGATAGGCGATGCGCGTCACCCCGTTTTCCAGCAGGTATTTCGCCTGCGTCGCCCCCACACTACGCTGGAATCGCCCCCATGGAGTGACGGAGTCGTTGCCCGAACGGGACATGTACACTTCGGCCACCGGGATGTTCAACCGGTCAAGCAGCCGCAGATCACTTGGAGATAAATCGAAGAACGGCACCACCACACCCGGGTTCAATTCGGAGAGTAATTGACGCAAAGGCGTGGTCGATCCAGCGGATCGCGAGAACACACAGGCGAAGCCCTTTTCATCCAGCATCCGGCTCAGCCCACCCCAGAGTTCGTCCGCGCGTCCGGAAGGCATCCAACCCGGAGTCAGGCACAATACGATACGGCTTTGACCACGCCTAAGCTGCCGAGCCACAGCGGAGGGCACGAATCCCAATTCATCGGCGGCATCTAGCACTCTGCGCCTCGTTTTTTCAGGGATGGAGTTATCCCGTCCGTTCATCACCAAACTGACGGTGGTACGGGAGACTCCGGCCAGATCGGCCACATCTTGGCTTTTGATCTTCTTACCGTTCGCCATGCATCCCTTTCCGTCAGAAGATTCGCCTTCATTGACAAAATCTCAAACCAGTATAGAATTACTGACTAACACGATTTACTAACTCGATTCAGTAGCTCAACCCAAAACGGAGCGAAGAACCACGACTTAATCAATCGTGCGCGCATTCGGTTTCACTGACCAAAGGAGATCATCATGACCGAAACCACATCAGCAAAGGGCGTCAACCAACGCCAGCCAAGTGTCATTCGCATCCTGACACTGCTGCTCCCCTCGATCATCGCTCTGTACGGCGTATATCAGGCCATCAACCAAGTGCTACTACCCGCACAAATCACGGCCATTGACCCGACCAACAAGGTGCACGACACCGCCATGGCCTCACTGGTCGAATCGGTGATCGGCACGATCATCCTACCCATCGGCGCAGCGATCTCCGACCGCACACGCACTCGCATCGGCCGACGCGCACCATGGCTGCTGTTCTCCGCCATCGGTACTGCCATCGCATGCGTGGTGATGGGACTCGTCAACACCATCCCTCTGGTTATTCTCATGGCGGGTGTCGTATGGTTCTTCGCCAATTGGTATCAGGGAGTGATCTACGCCGTCATTCCCGACCGCATCCCCGAGGAGCATCGCGGCGTGGCCTCGTCGGTCACTGGTCTGGGCCTGCCATTCGGCATCCTGATCTTCGTCAACATCGCCTCGCGCACCAGCCAACTCGGCGGATATGCCATCATCGGCGCATTCATCGTCATCATCACACTGCTGTTCTGCATTCTTGCGCCGGACGCCCCGTCGCTCGATATGCCCCGACCGCAAACGTCGAAGCGTCGAGATCTCTCCATCGACGGCATCGGACGGTTCTTCTCCGCCTTCCTGCATCACGACTTCACGATGGCGTTCCTTTCCCGGTTCTCCTTCTTCTTTGCATTCTTCGGCATCTCGAACTTCACGTACTTCATTCTCAGCGACTTCGTCGGCACCCAGAATGTACCTGGCGGAAACGTCGCGGCCGGCGTGGCCACGATGTCGACCATCTCCACGGTGTCGCAGATCGCCGCGATCATCATCTTCGGCAAGGTGGCCGATATGCTCAACCGCCGCAAACTAGTGGTGGCGCTGTCGTCCATCGTCTACATGATCGCCTTCATCATTCCGTTGGTGTCGCCCAGCTGGCCCGCCATTCTCGTGTTCGCCGGCGTCAGCGGCGCAGCCTCCGGCGTTTACTTCGCCGTCGACATCGCCGTGATGTCGCTGGTTCTGCCAAGCAAGCAAGATGAAGGCCGTGATCTCGGCATCCTCGCCATCGCTACGTCGGTTCCGGCCGCAGTCGCGCCTCTGTTCGCATCCACGCTGATCAACGCCACTGGCACGTATGCCTCGGTCTTCATCTTCGGTATCGTCACGGCCCTGCTCGGCGGAGTGTTCGCCTTCCTCATCAAGGCCATCAAATAACCATTCCCGCATTCCACGCAACAGCCCCAAAACCAAAACACAAAAAGAAAGAAAGGTAACATTATGCCATACGCACACAACGGCGAGGTCTCTCTCTACTACGAAGAATACGGTCCTACCGACGGCCCCGCCCTGCTCATGATCGAAGGATATACCGCCCAACTCGTCGGTTGGGAGATGGGATTCGTCCGCAAGCTCAACGAAAAAGGCATCCGCACGATTCTCATGGACAACCGCGACGTCGGTCTTTCCAGCCAGCTTGGCACACCCGAACAGACCGGCAAAATGTATTCGCTAGCAGACATGGCCTCAGATGTCGCTGCAGTGGCCACGGCAGCCGGAGCCGAACGCTTCCACATCATGGGCGAATCGATGGGAGGTATGATCACTCAGCAGGTGCTTACCGATCACGCAGACCGAGTGAAGTCCGCCGTCATCATGTTCACGGTCCCGGGTTATGAGGCACAGTGGATGGCCACGCCGGAATCCGCGAATTCGGGATCCTCCGAAGGCCTTGACTATGCCGAAACCCGCGATGAGGCCATTGAGATCTTCGTCTCCCGCGAGCGTGCCTGCCATATCGGATCGAATTATGTGTTCAACGAGGATTGGGCGAGAGAATTGGGCGGCATCACCTATGATCGCTGCTACCGTCCGGACGGATGGCGTCGGCAGAACTCCGCCATTGCGGATTTCCGCATCGATCCGAACAAACTGGCGTCATTCGGCAAACCGACGGCAGTGATTCACGGCCGCCGAGATCCGTTCTTCAGTTCCAAGGCGGGCGAGTATATCGCCGACCTGCTCAACGGCGAGCTGCATCTCTACCCCGGCATGGCGCACGAAGTGCCCGAACCCCTGTGGGACGAGTTCGCCGGTATCATTGCCCGTACCGTCGAAGCCGGAGAGCGATGACAGACAACGGATAGCGATCAACGGATCGGTCGTGCACACGGAGCCTACGTGCTCCTGACTCACAGCCGATCCGTTTCGCAAAACCCGGAGATAGCGAAACAGTTCAATCCCACAACCCATAAGTCTTCAACTTGGTTTCGATGAACTCCTTCGCCACACGGCATTCATGCTCGGCGTCGACGTCCTCGTTCCACATCTCGATCATCATGCGACCTGACCATCGCTGAGTCTTTAGCTCCATAAACGCAGCGCCGAAATCCGCAATCCCTTGCCCAAACGGAACCTTCCTTGGCCTCCCCGGAAGCACATCCTTGACGTGAATCGCGGCGATATGCCCCTCAACGGCACGCAGATCGTCACGCACATCACGAAGATTGAACGCGGAATTTCCCACATCCGGATACGCCTGCAACCAAGGGGAATGAATCTCATCCAGAATCCTTCGCAGTTCCCGCAGATCGGTGACATCCTCCCCATCCACGTTCTCAATGCCCAGCATCACCCCTTGCCGTGCCGCGTATCGCACTCCGTCGCGCAAGTTGTCGAGAAACCGTTCTCTACATCCATGATCGTGAGGTTCGTAAAACGTATAGTAACCGGCCAGCTGCACCAGAGATGAACCGACGGCCTTGGCAAAATCGATAGATCGAAAGAGGATCTCCCGACCTTTCGCCGCCTTGACCGGGTCCGGAGAGCCAAGCGCATACCGACGGTGCGCCGAAAGACAGACTCCACCGATCATCACACCGTTACGCACCGCCTCACTGCCGATAGCGCGTACATCATCTGGCTCCATGAACAATCGGGACAGTCGCTCATCTCTTTCGTCGATGGAGATGTCCATGAAATCAAATCCCAACCTATTCACCTGAGCGAATCGTTCGCCCCAATCTTGTGTAGGCGTCAGAGCCTTTTCATAGATTCCCAACGATATCGAACGCATATCCATCTCCTTAATCACCATCATCGTCTTCTCCTCCGCGACGAGAAGAACGGCAAAGACCAAATGAGGTCGGGCATCGAAAAGAAGCACCCGACCTCGATAACCAATCACAAAACAATCAGAGGATCACAGGAGTCTCACGGCATCACCTCTCCAGCGAGGAATGCGGGTTCTTCACCAGCGAATCCAGTTCATCGACGGTAATGGTCACCTGCTCGCCGTAATGGCTCAATGCCAGACCAGCGACGTTGACGCCGTATTTCAGGCATGCCTCAGCATTGCCGTTCAACCAGGAATGCAGCACGCCCGCAGCCAGTCCATCGCCGGCGCCCAAGCGGTCGAGGATCTCCACCGGCGCGGCATCCTCGTGCATGCGCTTGCCGTCAATAAGGCCTTCAGCACCCTTGGCACCGTTGGACATTACGATCCACGAGGCCTGCGAGATCTCCCGAAGAGCCTCCAATCCCTCGTCCTCATCGGCAACGGACTTAACCAGCAGATTCACATCGTCGCGCTTGCAAAACAGGATGTCTGCCTGTTCGATAAACGGCCGTACCACCTTGGCGGCTTCCTCAACCTCCCACAGGTTATGCCGGTAGTTCACGTCGAACGCCACTGGCACGCCAGCATCATGGGCCTTCTCGTTGGCCACCTCCAGAACTCTCCGCACGGTAGGCGACAGCGGCAGCGTCAGTCCGGAAAGCAACAGCAGCCGGGTATCGAGAAGCGCATCCCAGTCGACATCATCTACCGTCATGTTGCAGAACGCGGTATTGGCGCGGTCAAACATCACCTTGGTGGGCAGCGGCGGCTTGGAATACTCCACATAATAGGTGCCGATTCGCGCACCAGGAACACGCTTGACATGGCTCAGGTCAACACCAAATCCCTTGTATTGGAACTCGACTCGGCGGCCCAACGCTGAGTCGGGAAGAGCGGAGAACCATGAGGTGTTCCAGTTCAGGCTTCCGAGCGCGCACAGCACGTTCGCTTCGGTACCGGCGATCTGAATGCCGAAGGTCCTAGCCCGCTGAATCCTGTGCCCCAACGGCGAGGAGAGCCTGATACCTCCCTCTCCGATGGACGTTACATCGTATGACACCATTGTCTTTTTCCTTACTACTCGTTGTTGCTTTTATGACATGGAATCCAGCACGTCACGGATCTCCCTGGCAACGGCGAGGGGATCAGCAGCCTTGGTGATCGCGCTGCCGACTACGGCGACGTCGAACGGGCATCCGTCGAACAGTCGCAGGGTCTCACGGTTCAATCCTCCGGCGAGGGTTACTTTGACCGACGTTCCGTCAACCAGCGAATGCAGACGCTGCAGCTGTTCCCGCACGGCCTTGTTCTCCGCTTCATCGCAACGATTGCGATGAACGATGAGCACCTGCACTCCAGCGTTGACGAATTCACGAATGTCTTCGTCGGCCCAACCCTCGTAGAGTTCCACTTCCACGCCGCCACCGAACTCATCGGCCACATTGCATGCGGATAGGACCACGCCAAGACCGCTTTCACCGACCACCGACACCCTATCAGCACCGGCTTCGAAGCACATCCGGGCGAATTTGCCACCGGCTCGCGCGATGCGGATATCGGTCAGTAGATCCTTGTCCGGGAAAACGGCTCGCAACTCGCGTGCCGATTCCAGACCTTTCGCCAGGCACAGCACCGTGCCGTCTTCGATGATATCCACCACATCGGCAGCCGCTGCCGCCGCCTTCAGGGCGACAGCGGTATCGTCAATGTCAAGTGCCAGCTGCAGTAGCTTCCCGCTCATTCCGGGTCTCGCATCTCGTAGAACTTCTGCGGATTGGCATACATGAAGTCATGCACCACCTGCTCGTCAAGACCTTCGTCGATCAGACGCGGCAGGAAAACATCCTTGATGTAGTTGAAACCGGGACCGAAGCCGTACACCTTGTGGTGGGAGCGGCGCCCCATGTCGTTGCACATCATCAGTTTGGAGGCATAACCCTCATCGACAAGGTGCTTCAGCAGATCGACTCGCATCGAGTCCGGATAGTATTTGGCCTTGCCGGGGCCGTCATAGATCAGCGAGCAGCCGGTCTCCAGCATTTTGCGGTGGTACCACAGATCGGGATTGCGATCGACGTGGGCCACGGCAAATCGGGAGGTGTCGAAGTCCTCCTCCTGCACAATTTTGAGGATCTCCAGACCCATCGTGCCGATGGTGGTATGGGCGTGAACCGAAACACCGGTCTTCTTGGCCGCACGGCAGGCCGCCCGAATCACCTTCTCCTCACCGGGTGTGATATGCAGATACGCTGTGCCGACCTTGATCCATCCGGCCTTGATGTCGGTGCCGTCCATTCCGACGGTGATGTCCTTCACCATTTCATCGATCACACGCTCGATGTCCCAGTCGCCAAGATCATCGGGCATGCCATGTTCCTGACAGATATAGCCCGTGCAGGCCACCACGTTTACGCCGGTGGCCTCGGAGGCATACTTCATGCCGACCGCATCGCGACCCCAAGTCTTCGGAGTGGCCTCGACCAGAGTGCCACCACCATCTGCCTTGTATTCGCGAAGCATCGCTACGGCCTTGGAGTAGGAATTCAGTAGGTGATCCTCCTCCACCTTGGAACCATGCCCCTGCGGACAGGTAAGGATATGCTCGTGCGGCATGGTATACCCCATGTCTTTGACGTCAATGTTTCCCAGCACTGTTTGTACGCGTCCCATGTACTACTCCTTTGTGAATATGTGAATTCTACTCTGCACATTTGTGCTATAAGAAGAGTATCGCCGATATGGTTATATGTCAATTTATTGATGCACAGATGTGCAAGACAATCGGCAATCCGCCTAATTCCGCCCGACTCGCCGCAAGGCAATCACACCGCCTTGGAATCCAAGTATCAGGGGGGGGGGCGAGTATTGACCGCCCGACGAGAAGGAGGACACCATGCCCGTCACCATCGAGGGCAAACCCCGAACAGCACGGCCAAAACCCGCGAAAACCAACGCATTCATACCAAACAGACAACCCGCCACTGATATACTTGCTCGAATGAAGAGCGCACAACTGAATCGTCTGTATTCCGTGGCGAAAATGTACTACGAGGATCACCTCAATCAGAATGAGATCGCCCGTAGGCTCGGTGTATCGCGCACTTCCATCTCCCGAATGCTTACCGACGCGCAAAAGCACGGCATTCTCACCATCACCGTCAATCCTCCGCTAC